>DATHCI010000001.1:0-6461 GCA_035319645.1 Methylocystis sp.
TTCAGCCTGGACACGCTCATCGCGCTCGCGGTCCACGCCGGAATAAAAGTGCGATTGGACATCGCGGCGTAGAGGCTTCATTCGAACAGCCGCGCAATATCCGCCATAGGCCGGAACAGCTTCATCGGCTGGTCCGGGAAAGAGAGAAAGCTCTCCCGCTCACAGAAGCGGCGCGCGGCGTCGTCCTTGGCCTCGACGACCACCGCGAAGGAGGCGATCTCGCTGCGCAGCGCGCGAAACAGCGCGTCGGCGAGCAGGAAGCGCCCGTATCCCTTGCCTTTATGCCTCCGATCGACCGCAAGGCGGCCGAGGAGCGTGGCCGGAACGAGGGGATAGCGCGGCAGGCGTCGCGCCGTCGGCTCGGGAAGCTCGCAAAGATTGAACGCCATCGCCGAGAGCGTGTAGAAGCCCGCGACCGCGCCGTCGGAGAGAACCAGCGCGAAGGGCGCCGCCACGCGCTTTCGCGCATCCTGGCCCGCCTGCGAGCGGAAATATCGGTCGAGCGGCTCGACGCCGCATTCGAAGGCCGAGCGATCGTGCTGCGGTCCGAGAACCTCCACGCGAAGGGTCCCGTCACGCTGGGCCACGCGTCAAACGCCGGTCATCTGCCGGTAGCGGCGCACCGTTTCGCGCAGCCGCTCGTTCACCGGCTGCGGATCGAGAAGCGCGCTGACGAAGGCCTCGCTATCGCGCAACGAGAGCTCAAGACGCTGATGCTCCTCGATGGCGCGGCGGGCGGCGTCCTGAACGCTGCTCAACACGAAGTCCGTTACGCTTCGCCCTTGCAGAGCTGCGGCGCGCTCGATCAAATTTTTCTGATCGGCCGTAACTCTCGTTTCGAGGCGCTCGCCGCGAACGCGACTGCGAGAGGACGGCGATGCAATCTCGGCCATGGTCGAACTCCATGATAGAAATGTACGTCCAATGGCCGGATCAGTCAAGCCGTGCGAATGAACTTGGTGGTGCGCCTACCCATCCACGAGCCCGAGGCGCTGCCGGATGCGCTCGAACTTGAGCTGGATCGAGGCGATGGGGCCATCCTGGGCGACCTCGCTCTGCATGAAGGCGGCCATGTGGCTTTTCAGGCCCCGCATGTCGGCCTTGAGGTCGACGATGTCGCTGGCTATGTCGGCGAGCTTGGCTTGGATCGCCTTCAGCGTCTCCAGGAGCAGCTCGTTCGTCACGTTGTCGGCCATGTCCTTCCCGCTCCCTGCGCAGCGAGAGAGAGGATATTCCATAGATTGCCGCGATTCAAAGGCGAGCGTCGGCTTTGCGTCAGTCGCGCAACCAGTTCTCCACGCGCAGTCCCGGAGCGCGCTCGAAGGCCGCGTCGTCGGTCACCAGAATGAGTCCCAATGAGCGGGCGTGGGCGGCGATGAAGAGATCGTTCGCGCCCAGCGGCGCGCCAAGTCGTTCCAGCTCGGCGCGAAGCTGCACATACTGCTCAGCCGCGGCTTCGTCGTAGGCGACGACTCCGATGCAGGCCGCGAGGTCGCGCACCGCAGCGTCAAGCGCAGGACTTCCCCTCTTTTCGGCCCCAAACAACATTTCGCTCAACGTGATCGTGGAGACGCAAATGCGTCCCGCCTCTGCATCGAACCTTTGCAGCAGGCTCGCTTCCCGGCGCTTTATGACGGCGCCGCAAATGTTCGCGTCGAGCATGTAGCGCATTCAGAAAACGGCGTCGTCGCCCAATGGCGGCTGCGGCGGGCGTTCGAAGTCCGGGAAGGGCGGATGCCGTTTCGCCCATTCGGTAAATCGCCTGCCTGCAGGCGACACGATGCGCGAGTCCCCCACCACGACGATCTCCACTTCCTTGACGCCATCGGGAAAGGCGACGGCTTTCGGCAAGCGCACGGCCTGCGTTTTGTTGCTGCGAAAAATGGTCGTGGATGCGGTGGACATTCTCGCTCGCCTCGCGGGTTTGTATATCCGACACGGATATATAGACAATGCGGCGCAGCGTCAAAATTCCCAAAGCAGGTGGCAATGCAGCAGAGGTTGAAATTCGCGAACAGCGTGAGCGCCCGCCGCTTCGGGCGGGCGCGCGACAGGGCGTCAAGCAATCAGGCGGCCAAGCTGTCCTGGCGGAAATTCGGAATGGAGCGGCTCTCGAAGGCGCTCCGGTCTTTCGCCTCGCCGGTCGCGGGGGCGTTCAGGATCTCGAGCGCTGCGGCGACGGCGGAGAGGCCGATTTCGTGATAGAGGCGCGTGAGCAGGTCCGCCTCTTCAGCCTCGATCGGGCTGGTGCTGAACTCGATGACGCGGGACTTCGGCATGGCAGGGTCCTTTACGCTGGGGTACGAACAGGCGGGCGAAAGACTCGACTTGCCTAAAATTGACCGCATCGCGTTGACGAGGCGTTAAGCCCGGGCGCATTGCCGACAAAAGTTGCATGAAAATCGAATTCTGCGCGCCGGCGCCTCACGTGACGACTAGAAAATTGTGCGCCGCCGCATTATGGCAGTCGGCGAAACCGCGCTGATCGGCGCCCGCTCCCCGAGAGACGGCGCCCGGAGACCAACCTTGAAGGCGCCCGCCGGCTCGCTCGACTCAATCATGAAAAGACCCGCGAAATCTGACGTGATCCTGTCGGTCACGGCGCTCGCCTGCGCGAGCCTCGGCGCGCTCTTCGGGCTCTTCGTGGGCTACGAGGTTCTCGGCTTTCCGATTTGCATCGCCACGACCATCGTCGGCGGTGTGTTTGGCGGGAGCCTTGGGCGCTATCTGGGCTAGCGTCATCAATAGCCACTTGGCCGGGCGGAGCGCCTCGCGCTAAGGACTTTTCGCCAGCCGCGGAAAGCCCTATGCGCAGACACTTGCCGCCCGAACCCGTCTCGACAGCCGCGCTCTGGAGTCAGCGGCTCGCCCTATTCGCGGCGACAGTCAGCCTTCTCGCTGTTGCGCTGGCGCGCGCGAAGGCGCTGGCGCCGACCCCGACGCTGGCGACGCTCGGCTCGGCCGTGGCGCTCGCGCTCGCGGCGCTGCTGATGGTCGCCGCCGCCTCTGTCACCATCTGGCGCACCGGCGCCCGCGGCGTGGGGGCCGCCGCGGCTGCGTTCATGCTGGCGGCCCTGGTATTGGCCTATCCCGCCTATCTGGCCGTCCTTGCGCTGCGTCTGCCCGAACTCGCCGACATTTCGACGGACGTAGACGATCCGCCCGACTTCTCGCACTCGCGCGCTGCGCAAGTCGCGCGGGGGTCGGCCTCGCATCCTCGCCCCGAGGCGAGCCAGCGCGCCGCGCAGCGCCAGGCCTATCCGGACGTCGAGCCGATCATCGTCGACCTCGACGCGGACGAAGCGCTCGCTCTGGTGCTAAAGACCGCGGCGGCCCGCGGCTGGCGCCTCGTCGACAAGCGCTCGCCGAGCGCGCGCTCGGGCGACGCCCACGCGGATTTCCTGGTCAAGACGCGTCTGCTCGGCTTCGACGAAGACGTCACCGTGCGAATCCGCCCGATGGCCGGTCAGACGCGCATCGACCTCCGGGCGGCCTCACGTTACGGACGGCACGATTTCGGCGCCAACGCCGAGCGGATTACGAGCTTTGCGGAGGAACTGCAGGCGCAGCTCGACGCGCGGTGAGCGACCCTTCGCGCGCCCGGCGTTTTCCCGTCCAAGGTTTAAGCTCGTTTTTCGCCACGGCCTGGTCTATTTTGCGCTCGAGCAAGCGGCGAGGAGGGTGCAGATGACGGAAGGCGACACGGCCAGCGCGGTCGCGCCAAAACCCTTCACCAAGGAAGACGAGTTCAACGCCCTCCGTTCCATGCTCCTCATCCGCCGCTTCGAGGAGAAGGCGGGCCAGATGTACGGCATGGGCCTCATCGCCGGCTTCTGTCATCTCTACATCGGGCAAGAGGCGGTGATCGTCGGCGCCAAGATGGCGGCGCTCGAAACCGATCAGGTCGTCACGAGCTATCGCGATCATGGCCACATGCTCGCCTGCGGCATGTCGCCCAAGGCCGTCTTGGCCGAGCTCACGGGACGGCGCGGCGGCGCCTCCAAGGGCAAAGGCGGCTCGATGCACATGTTTTCGCGCGAAAGGAATTTTTTCGGCGGCCACGGCATCGTCGGCGCGCCGGCGCCGATCGGGGCGGGGATCGCCTTCGCCAACCGCTATCGCAAGGAAGACCGCGTCTGTCTGACCTTCTTTGGCGACGGCGCCGCGAACCAGGGACAGGTTTACGAAACCTTCAACATGGCGGAGCTCTGGCGTCTCCCCGTCGTCTTCTTTGTCGAGAACAACCGCTACGCCATGGGCACATCGGTCACGCGCTCCTCGGCGCAGTCCGATTTCGCCAAGCGCGGCGTCGCCTTCAACATTCCGGGCGTGCAGGTCGACGGCATGGACGTGCGCGCCATGCGCGACGCCACCGCGACGGCGCTCGATTGGTGCCGCGCCGACAAGGGCCCCTATCTCATCGAGGCGCAGACATATCGTTATCGCGGCCACTCCATGTCGGATCCAGGCAAGTATCGCAACAAGGACGAAGTGACGCGCATGCGCGAGGAGCGCGATCCGATCGAGCAGGTGCGGTTGCGGCTATCGAAGGACTTCGGCGTGAGCGAGAACGAACTGAAGAAGCTCGACGCCGACATTCGTAAGATCGTCTCCGAAGCCGCCGACTTCGCCTCGACCGACCGCGAGCCGGACGCTTCCGAGCTCTATACGGATGTGCTTGCGGGATAGGCGGGGCGCTTTATGACCATCAACATCCTCATGCCCGCGCTGTCTCCGACGATGGAGCAGGGCAAGCTCGCCAAATGGCTCAAGAACGAGGGCGACCCGATCAAATCCGGCGACGTCGTAGCCGAGATCGAGACCGACAAGGCGACGATGGAGGTCGAGGCGGTCGACGAGGGCGTGCTCGCACGCATTCTCGTGCCGGCGGGCACCGAGAATGTCGCCGTCAATTCGCCGATCGGCGTGATCGCTCAGGAAGGCGAGCCGGTCTCTGAAGCAGCCCCGGCGACGGCGGTCGCTGCGCCGCCGGTCGCCGAACCCGCGCCAGCGCCTGCGACGGTCGCAGCCGCGCCGACAACGCCCGGGATCGAACCCGAGATTCCGCCCGGCGCGACAATGCTCGCGATGACCATGCGCGAGGCCTTGCGCGACGCCATGGCCGAGGAGATGCGCCGCGACGACGCTGTGTTCATCCTCGGCGAGGAAGTCGGCGAATATCAGGGGGCCTACAAGGTCACGCAGGGGCTGCTGCAAGAGTTCTCGGCCCGCCGCGTCGTCGACGCGCCGATCACCGAATATGGCTTTGCCGGGCTCGGCGTCGGCGCGGCCTTCGCGGGCTTGCGGCCCATCGTCGAATTCATGACCTTCAATTTCTCGATGCAGGCGATCGACCACATCGTCAATTCCGCGGCCAAGACGCTTTATATGTCGGGCGGGCAGATCAACTGCCCGATCGTGTTCCGAGGGCCCAATGGCGCTGCGGCGCGCGTCGCCGCGCAGCACAGCCAGGATTTTTCCTCCTGGTACTCGCATGTTCCCGGACTGAAAGTCATCGCGCCCTCGAACGCCGCCGACGCCAAGGGCCTATTGAAGAGCGCCATCCGCGACGATAACCCTGTCGTCTTTCTGGAGAACGAGATCCTGTACGGCAAGAACAGCGATGTGCCGGCGCTCGAGGACTTCCTCATTCCGATCGGCAAAGCGCGGGTGGCGCGGGCGGGGCGCGACGTGACGCTGGTCTCCTTCTCGATCGGCGTGACCCATGCGCTCGCCGCCGCCGAGGCGCTGGCGAAGGAGGGGATCGACGCCGAGGTCATCGACCTGCGCACGCTGCGGCCGATGGATGTCGGCGCGATCGTCGACTCGGTGCGCAAGACCCACCGCTGCGTCGCGATCGAAGAGGGCTGGCCGCAGTGCGGCGTGGCGTCCGAGATTGCAGCGCGCCTGCAAGAGGAGGCCTTCGACTATCTGGACGCGCCGGTGCTGCGCGTGACGGGAAAGGACGTTCCGATGCCCTACGCGGCGAACCTCGAAAAGCTCGCTTTGCCGAGCGTCGCCGAGATCATCGCGGCGGCGAAGGCGGTGGCGTATCGGTGAGGCGCAGATGAACGGGACGGCGAAGCGAGCGGGAAAGCCCTTGCGGCGAGCAGAAGTGCTTTTGCTAGCTGCGGCGGTCGGATTGACGGTCATTTTCGTGCTTTACGTAACCTTGTTCGAAAGAGATTGGGGCCTCGGCCTGCTGAAAGCGACCTTCGGGCTTTCGGGTGGAACGACAGCGGGCGGGTGAGCCCGCTCCAGACGGGTTTGCGCTTGGCGGAGCTATCGGCAGGTGGGCGTGCAACTCCAGTATTCGGTGACGCGGCCCAACGGGCGGACGTCGGGAGTTCGGCCGACCTCACTCCTGAGCGACTGGGAGAGCCCGGTGGGCTGCGGCTCCGCTCTGGTCGCGGGTGCGATTTCCTACGCGGCTGGAGTCGCGCAGGCGAAGGCGACACGAA
>DATHCI010000002.1:0-31163 GCA_035319645.1 Methylocystis sp.
CTGGCGATGCTGGCGGTCGCCGTCGCGATTGTGATCGTCGGCGCGCTGTTTGGCGTCCTGGGGGCGCGGCGCACGCGTCTGATCTCGCAGATCGTCGCAGCCGTGATTGGCGCGGCCTTCGCCATAGGGCTGCAATTTGCGGCGATCCTCTCTTTCGGCACGATGGCCGTCCCGCGTTTCGCGGCGCTGGAGCAGCTGGCGCTCGAGCCGACCAGCCCCTTGTTGTGGCCGGCGCGCGCCGCCTTCGGGGAGCCGGCGCCGCTCGTCCTTCTCGTGTGCCTCGGCGCTGCGTCGCTTGCTGTGGCGATCGGCGTCTTCGCGCCGCGCTTCGGCGGGCTCGTCCTGGCCGCCGCCAGCACGTCTTACGGGCCTCGCAAGCGCAGCCGACCACGCGCGCATTTTAGCGACGCGTCGCCCGCGCAGGCGCTGCGGCGCAAGGAGTGGTCGCTGCTGCTGCGTGATCCCTGGCTGATGTCGCAGACGCTGATGCAGCTGCTCTATCTGTTGCCCGCGGCCTTTCTTCTGTGGCGCAACTTCTTTAGCGAGACCGGCGTCGCGACCTTTCTCGCGCCGATCCTGATCATGGCGGCGGGCCAGCTCGGCGGCGGGCTCGCCTGGCTTGCCGTCTCCGGCGAGGACGCGCCCGAGCTCATCGCCACGGCGCCGGTCGCGGCCGCCAAGGTCCTGCGCGCCAAGACCGAAGCGGTGCTTTTCGGCGTTGGCGCCGTCTTCCTGCCGCTCGTCGGGATGCTCGCGTTCGTCGCGCCCTTCGCCGCGCTCGTCGCCCTCGGCGGCGTCACCGTCGCGGCGGGCTCGGCGACGGCGATTCAGTATTGGTTTCGGGCGCAGGCGAAGCGCAGCCACTTCCGGCGCCGCCAGACCTCCTCGCGCATCGCCACCTTCGCCGAGGCGCTGTCGTCGAACGGATGGGCGGGCGCCGGCGCGCTGGCGGTCACGGGAACCTGGTTCGCGTTGGTCCCCGGCGTCTTCGTCATCGCGATTCTCGCCGGCGTATGGTCAGTGAGCCCCGCAAGGAGCGCAAGCGCGGGCTGAACGACGCCCGCTTCGGCAAGGCGCGCCCGCAAGCGCGCCTTGCCGAGAAAGCTCAAGATTTTTTTGCTTCTTTCAGGTGCCCGATCGCTTCTTGCGCATGCTTGAGCGCCGCGTCGAGATTGCTCTTCCTCGCTTCGCCGGCCGCTGCGGTCAGATGCTCGATGGCCTCTTTGGCGTGCGGATTATGCGTCGCGCGCTCCGAGATTTGCGCCTCGCGGGCCGCTTCCTCGACATGCCGCGCAACGCCTTCCGTGTCGCCGTAGCGAGCGCTGTCCAGGGCTCTGTCGGCCTCGATCAGGGCCCGGGCGATGCGCTCGTCGGTTTTGGCGGCGCCGGCGCTCGGCTTGGCGGCGGGCTCGGGAGCCTTCGCCGCACGCTCCGGCGGGTCGTGACGCTCAGCCAAGGCGCCCGGCGCCCGCGTCGCGGCTTTGGGACCTGCGTCATCGCTGGCGCGCTGCTGAGGCTCATGGTGCGCCGCGTGATCCGCGTCCGCCTTATGCTCAGCGGAGGCGCCGGGCGCCGGCGCAGCGGGTTTTGCGCTTGCGTCATCGCTGGCGCGCTGCTGAGGCTCATGGTGCGCCGCGTGATCCGCGTCCGCCCTGTGCTCAGCGGAGGCGCCGGGCGCCGGCGCAGCGGGTTTTGCGCCTGCGTCATCGCTGGCGCGCTGCTGGGGCTCATGGTGCGCCGCGTGATCCGCGTCTTCGTGACGCTCGGCGGCGGCGGCCGGCGTCGGAGTCTCGTTAGCGTCGGGCGCGCCGGCGCTCACGCGGTGTTGCGGCTCGGGTCCAAGCACGCCGTGATTGAGCTTGCTATGATCGTTGCCGTCGACGTCTGGATCCGCGCGTCCCACCGTGGTCCCAAGAAACAGGAGCGCTGTAGCGGCCACGCCGGCCAAGGCCTTTGAACGTCGCGACATATTTCCTCCTCTTGCGCTTTCTCGCCGGCCTCGCGCCTGGCGTTTTTTCGACGGTTGACCGTCGACGATTGGAAACTAGTCTTAACCCGCGCCTTTGACAAATTCGTGCGAGGCCTTATGCCTCGGGATCACATCCTGGATCGGCGGCGGGAAGCCCCGTTCGAGGCGGAATGCGCGGCCTCGCCTCGGATGCGTCCTGTCGAGGAAGCGGCCGATATGCCGGAGATCAAGAATTCGCTTCGCGTTCTCCTCCTCCTGCTCGGGCTCGCGCTCCTCTTCCTGACGGGACGCGCCTATCGCCTGATCTACCCTTCCGCAGAGGACAGGGAGGCGGTCATTCGCGCCTTGCAGCGCGACGCGGAGGAGCTTAACGCCACGCTGCCCGAGATGGTGAGCGACTCCGTCCGCCTGGAGGCTACCCGCAGCGGTCCGGGCAACGCCTTTCAGTATCAGCTGACGATCACTGACGACGCGGTCGCCCTTTCGATCGCCGCAGATCCGAAGAGGATGCGCGACCTCGAGGCTCAGCTGCACGCGCGCGTCTGCGCCAGGATGCCGCTCTATCGCGAACGCGGCACGATCGTCAGCTACCTGCTCAAGGACAACGCCGGCGCACCGATCGCGGAGATTTCCGTCAATCCCGAAGACTGTTCCTACGCCGACATCCACAAGGCGCTTTGAGCGCGCGAGTCACGGGGCGTCTCGCGCCAACGCGGCAACCTGCGCCAGGAACAATCGCTGACCGCCGTAGCTTGGGTGCCGGATCTGGACGACCGGCAGACGCGGAGCGACCCGCGCGGCGCTATGCGCGGCCTCGGCGCCGAGCGCGACCACGCGCCTCGGGCGCAGAAGGAAGATCAGCTCATTGAGATAGGCTTCGCCAGCGTCGCGTTCGCGCGCGCCGTGCGGGCGATTGCTGAATGGCGCGCCCGGCAGATGGGGGTGAAGCGGGAAAACGTTCCACAGGAAAAACGACCCGTCGGCGCGCGCGAGCGAAGACCAGACGACCTCGGCGGTTCGCTCCGCCATGAGCGGCCCCCTGGTTGGGCGCGGCGCCGCCAGTCCGAAGCGCGCGAGATGCGCCTCTCTGTGCGCGTCGTCGGTCAAGGCGAGGCCGGTGCGCCGGCCGCCGCGCCAGCCGAGGTCGCGGCCAAGCCAGAGCGCGTCGATCTCGCGCGCCGACGCGACGACGAGGAGGCGCGCAAGCGTTCGCGCGCGGGTCGCCTCGGCCCGGCGCGCGTCATGGACGGCGCAGCGATCCGCATAGGGGTTGAAGACCTGCGCGAAGGACTCCGCGCGCAAATCCTCGACATATTGCTTCGCGTTCATTGGACTCGCGCAGACCCGCCAACGCCCCGCGCTGCAGACTTTCAGGCGAAGGCGCTCCACTCGCAGATGTCGCGCACCGTGCGCGAGAACGCCGTCGCGTCGCAGTCCCGCTCGACCTCGTCGAAACCTTTCTGCCGCAAAGCGTTCCACAAGGCTTCGTTCTCGTGAAGGCGGATGATCGCCTCCGCGAACTCCTTCTGATCGCGCCAGTCCGCAACCAGATATCCGGCGCTCGCCGGCCAGCCGACCTGGCTCGCGAGCAAGGGTGTGACGACGGCGGGCAGGCCACGACTGACGGACTCGTGGATTTTGTGCGGGATCCCCGAGGCATAGCGCGTGGGGGCGACGAACACGCGGGCTGCATTCACATGCGCCGCGATGTCGGGAACGACTCCCAGGATCTTCACGCCCTCACCGGCGAGAGCCTGTCGCATCTCCGACGGCATGGAGCCGACGACCGTCAGCGTCAGCTCTGCCCCGAGGCGCGCGCGAACGAGTGCGAGGACGTTTTCCTTGAACCACAGAAGCGAGTCGAAATTCGGCGAGTCCGCCTCATAGACGGCGCCGACGAAGATCAGCCCCGCACGCGCCGAGAATCCCGGCGTGTCGCGTTGCGCCTCCATGCGATGTCCGAGAACGCGGACATTGGCGAGGCCGAAGCTCTCGCACATCGCTTTTTCGGCCTCGCTCACGCAGATCACATGGTCGGCGACGGGATAGTGGCGAATCTCGCGCCGCACCGCGGCTTCGAGCTCTCCGCCGAAGATGGCGCCGCTGTGCACGTAAGTCTTGAGCGCGTCCCTGAGGCAGAAGATGGCCTCGGCGTCGAAGACGATCGCGCTGCGCACGAAATCGCGCATCGACTCGCCGCGCTGCGCGAAGAGATCGACGACCACCTCCACATTGTGCGGGCGGCTCACCCAAAGGATGTCGTAATAGCCGCGCCGCTGCTCCAGGATCTCGCTGAGCGGGCCGACGCCGCTGCCCTCGAAGATCTCGATGCGCGGGGAGAGGTCGCGGTAAAGGTTCTGGCGCTTCTCCTTCACGCGGTGCAGCGGATAGAAGGAGACGAAATAGCCGTGCGCCGCCATGCAGTTCAGGATCGCGTTGGAGCGCGGATAGCCGCTGCCGCCATCGAGATGCGGCACGGCGTCGTCGATATATAGAATGCGCAGCTCGTTGACGGAAAAATTCCTCAGCTCGAGATCCGAGCCTCCGGCGTCGCCGTTGGCGAAGATCCACTTCCCGTGACGGTCGCGAAACAGCTTGCGGTGGCTGTCGAGCAGAGCCTCGACCGCTTCGCGGCTCGCGCTGGTCGAGCTCTCGAAATGAACCGCCGTCGCGAAGGGCTCGTAGAGCGTGGCGTAGCCCAGTCTGGCCGCGCGCACGCACAGATCCGTGTCCTCGAAATATGCAGGCGTGAAGGCTTCGTCAAAGCCCTCGAGTCGATCAAAGAGCGTCTTCTCGATGAGCAGCAGCGCTCCCGAGACATAGCCGGTTTCGCGGCGGTAGGTCGCCTCGGCCGCATTGGGATCGCGCGCGTCGCGCAGATAGGGGTGCGTCAGCAGCCCGTCGTTCTTGAAATGCGCTCCCGCCTCCTGGATCCTCCCGCCGGGAAACAGGAGCCGTCCGCCGACCGCCCCGACATGCTCCCGGCTCTCCTTGGCCCTGACCAATGCGTCGAGCGCGCCGGGCAGCAGCTCGATGTCGGGGTTGACGAACAGCAGATATTTTCCGGCGGCGACGCTCGCGCCCAAGTTGGAACCGCCGGCGAAGCCGCGGTTCGTCTCGGACGGGATGATGCGCGCGCCGACGAGGCGATTCAGCAGCGCTTTTGTCTCGTCGTCGGATGCGTTGTCGACGACGATGACCTCGAACGACGAGCGGTTCAGATTGCCCTGCGCGGCGAGGCTCGCCATCGTGACCGCCAGAAGCTCCGGGGCGTTGAAGGCGACGACGATGATGGAGATGAGCGGTAGCGGCGACGATTTGAGGTCGATCGTCGCCCCGTGGTCGCACAGGCTGTCGAGCAGCAGGGAGCCGCGGTTCACCAGGGCCTGGCGGCAGATGTCATTGTCGACGGCTTTGAAGGAACTCGTCATCGCGTCAGATCCAGCTGCCCGAACGGGGATCGAAACTCAAGTGCGTCTCGAATCCCGGATCGTCCTCCATGAAACAGATGTTGGCGCGAATGACCGACGAGTGGTCGCCGTAGTGCGACTTCAACGCGAAGCGCTCCTTAGAGAAGGCCGTCGCCTCGATCGGCAAGGGCAGATCGAAACCGACATTGGGGTTTTCGAGACCGTAGCCCTCGGCGATGTCGAGGCGCTTCAGCTTGACCTGCGTCGTGGCGACCTTGACGTCGCCTCGCCAGAGGGCGACCTCGAGGGGCGTGTTCGAATCCCTCCCTGGCGCAGCGGCCCACCCGCGTATGCGGCCCGCGGAAATGGACTCGATCGAGCCGCAGCCGATGCCCGGCTCGAGGTGCGGCTCGAGGATTTGCCAGGTCGAGCGGGCGACCGGGCTGATGGCGGCGAGCGCGATCGGCCCGCTCACATATTGCCCGAAGGCGCAACAGAAGCCGGCGGGTCCGTAATCGAGAAGATCGATGTCGCGCCGTCTGATGTCGGCGATCGTCGTCGCCACAACCTCGCCGCCCCGCCAAAACGCGAGCATGCAAGAAGAGCGTCGGGCCGTCCGGCATCCGACCCATCCCTTGATCCGCCGCCCGTCGTAATAGTCGACGCACCATTCGAAGCTGCGCCGGGCGATCCATCTCGTGGCGCGACTTGCAATGGAGCTGCTCATGACGTCCCGTTTTCCGGCCCGAAATCGATGCAGGGAAGGCTCACCACGCCGATATGGCGTCCGAAGGCGAGACGCAACTCCGCGGGTCGACGAGGAATAGGACGCGACAATCTGAAGTTCAAGCCGACCGGGACGATCGTCAGTTTCGCGCCGGGCCGGACCCAGGCCGCGCCCCCCGGGCACTGGGCGTCTTCGGCCAGCCAAACGCGCGTCACCTCAACACGGAAATGTTCCGGTCTCGACGCGTCCGCGTCGTCGCCCTGCGCCGCCGTCAGGGTTCCCCACAGGACGGCGCCCGGGCGCGTCACGGCCGGCGGGGCGAGCGTCGTCAGAGCGATCAGATATCTGCCGACGGACAGGCCCCAAGCAGACGCGCGCCAATCAGGTCGTGCGCCGAGCGTGACCGCCAGGAGGCGGTCGCGGTCGGACGCCGCCAGCTGCGCGTCCTCGAGAGCCGCGAGCGCCGAGCTCTCGATGGCGGCGGGCGCGTCGCGCGGACCGAAGTCGTCCGCGCGCAAGCTGTCGTCGCACTCCAGCGCGCCGGTTGCGGTCTCGGCGGCGGCGCTTTCGCAATCGGCCAGAAACCATCGATGCCGGAAGGGAGAGAAGGCCCTCGCCGCCGCGCGCGCGTCGTCCCGCGGCGTGGCGATCCGCCGCTCGGTGGCGAGCAGGCGGCCTTGCGCCGCGCGCGGCGGCGCGCTTTTGAACTTCAGCGTTCGGCGCGCTTCGCTTGGCAGCGAGTCCACGGAGGTCTCGCGCCAGACGAGCGCGCCGCTGTCAAAGCGCTCGACCCAGGCCGGCGCGCTCTCGTCCCGGTCGGCGGGGGGCCTCACGTCTTCGGCCACGACATTTGCCGCCGCGGCGTCGAGACGGTTCTCAAAATCGCGAAAGAAGGCGTCTTCGCCGCGTTTTGTCGTCTCGAGATAATGGTCGAAGAGCTCGGCGCTCGCGCGACACAGCGCGTCGCCGGCGGCGCCCGAGGCGGCAATCGACGCCACAGCCGAAACGACGGCGTCGGAATTCTCGCAACAATGCGCTTCGTGAACCGGATCGAGCCCCTCGAAGGCCAGACGCGTGCCGACGACGGGCTTGCCATAGGCCAGCGCCTCGACGGTCTTTATCTTCAACCCCGTGCCCATCACGAGCGGCGTGACCACGATGTCCACGGCGTCGTAAAAGTCATCGAGACTGTCGCAATAGCCGAGCAGCTGCACGCCCGGAGGCGCGCCGCCCGCAAAAATGGAGCAGATTTCTCCGGCGATCACGAGGTTTGGTCCGCCAAGGTGCCGGCGCCGCGCCGACCAGGCGGCGGCGAATTGGGAGATCGACACGACATTGGCGTCATTGCCGTGTCCGATGAAACCGATCGCGCGAACGGCGTTCAATCGGCGCGTCGGCGGGCGGATGCGCTCGACCCGGTGCATGATGAGATGGACGGGCGCTTTCGCGATCGAGGAGAAATACGCTTTTTCCGTTTCCTGGATGGCGAGCACGAAGTCCGCGCGAGCAAGGCCGTCCGCTTCTGCTGCGCGATCGAGATAAAAGAAGTTCGGCTCGCCGCGATAGGCGGCGTACATGAGCCGCCGGTCGGCGAACCTGTCGTGGGCGTCGATAACCCTGACGACATGTTTCGGCGCGCGCGTGAGCGCAGACGAAAGAAAAACATAGTTGACGAAGACGGCGACCGTGGCGGGATAGGTCCTGAAATACCAGTCGACGAAGAGGTCCAGCTGCGGACTGTACCAGTCGTCGAGCAGGAACGCATGCGACTTGGTCCTGATCCGTATTTCGTCCTCGGGCTCGATATAAAAGACATTGCGAAAGAATTCGGCCATGCGCTTCATGTCTGTCGGGGCGTGATGACCAAAAGCCCTGTAGATCTCGTCCTCATGTCCGAAAAGCGCAAAATCGACCTCGTAGCCGCGAGCGCGCAGCGTCTCGCACACCGTGAGGATCCGCCGCCGGTTGCCGGCGCTCGTTGGAAAGACGGGCGCAGGCGAGATGACCAGCACCGCTCGGCTCATAAACGGAGCCTCTTCGCCGCCCGCGCGCTCCAGCCGATGCTCACGCGAACTTCACCCGCGTCGCGCGTCCTCCCTCCAGCATCAGGAAGCTGTCCGCTTTGTTCGCCTCCATCGCCGACTCGGCGTCGTCGTCGGCCGCCCAGGCGCGAATTTCCGCGAGGCTACGACCGTTCATCCCGGCGGACGTCAATTTGAGATCGACCGGCAGCGCGACGCGCCTGCCGCCCTTGGCTCCGAATATGAGGCCGGAGGGCAGGGAATGTCGATCGATGACGGTGCGAAAGGTGAAGTGAGGGCCATGCGCCGTCATCTGCTTGCCGTTCGCCTCGCGCGAAACGCGAGACTCGATGTCGAAGCGCTCCGCCAGCGCGATGATGTTGGACCAGCCGGCGCCGCTCCGCGAATTCCCGACGTAAGTCTTGAACAAGAGGCTGAGTATCGCAGATCCGAGGCTAGGCGCAGCGAAGGATTCCGGACGCATCCGACCGCAAACGCCCTTTGGCAGATTGGGCAGGATGGCGACCGAAGCACCGTCGAGGGAGATGGATTGGGCCCTAAGCTCGAGTAAAAAGACGAGCTGCGGGCGCTGATCGCCGCCGATTTGCGCCCAATTGACCACCCGAGGCGACAGAGCGCCGATCGAGACGTTCTTCGGGATTTGCAAGAACTGTCTGGATGGCGCAACGATGACGACGCGCTCGGCGTCGATGACCAGGAACTCGCATAGACCGCAGCTCGTGTCCGCGTCCCAATGCGCTTCCGTACCCGCCATTCCGCCCACTCATAAAGGGTTGACCACGGACGAGCGCGACTGGGCGCGCGCCGAGGCTCGCTCGCCGATCTCAGCCACAGAGGAGAATGGAGCGTGCGTGGTCGTATACGAAAATCTCCTGAGAATGGAAACAAGTAAATTCCGCGAGCCCGATTGCGCTCCACGTGACTTTCGGGCCGCAAAGTGCCATTAGCTCACGCACGCCGGCCGCGCCCGCGGGTCGCCGCGCAGCCCAGCGAATCCCAGAGGGAACAACGCCATGTCGGTCCTGAGCTCACTGCGTAACTCCCTGGCGCCAATCCATCCCGAGGGCTTCATCTTCATCGTTGGTTTCGCCGTCCTGGCCTTCTTTCTCGACTGGATCTCGCCCTCGCTGGGCTGGCCGGGCTTCATCGCCACCGCCTGGTGCGTCTACTTCTTTCGCGACCCGAAACGGGTCACGCCCTTGCGCGAAGGCCTCGTCGTGTCGCCCGCCGACGGCCTGGTCTCCTCGGTCGGCTTCTACCTGCCGCCGCCTGAGCTCGGCCTCGGCGCCGACCCCTTGCAACGGGTCTCCGTGTTCATGAGCGTCTTCGACTGCCATGTGAACCGGGCGCCTATCGCCGGGCGCATCTCCAAGATCGCCTATCGCCCCGGCTTGTTTCTCAATGCCGACCTCGACAAGGCGAGCGAGGACAATGAGCGCAACGGTCTCATCATCGAGGCGCGGCAGGGCCGTTTCGGAGTCGTGCAGATCGCGGGCCTTGTCGCAAGGCGCATTGTGTGCTTCGTCCACGAGGGCGAGACGATCGGGGTCGGCGACCGCTTCGGCCTGATCCGCTTCGGCTCGCGCGTCGACGTCTACATGCCGACGGGCGCGAACATCCATGTCGCGGTCGGCATGCGTTGCGTCGCCGGCGAGACTGTCCTGGCGGATCTCTCGGCGCACACGCCGGCGCTGACATTCAAGTCCGGCTGACGCCATGAGCGAGGACAACCCGTTCCCCCATTCCGACTCCGTGCTCTCAGCGCTGGAGCGGCGGCGGCTGCGCTTTCGCAAGATCCCCATCCGGGTCATCCTGCCGAACCTCGTCACGCTGCTCGCGCTGGCGATGGGCCTGACCGCCATCCGCTACGCCGTCGAGGGCAAGTTCGAGACCGCGGTGCTCGCGGTCATCGCCGCCGCCGTGCTCGATGGACTCGACGGGCGCCTGGCGCGGGCGCTCAAGGGCGCGACGCGTTTTGGCGCCGAGCTCGACTCGCTCGCCGACTTTGTCGACTTCGGCGTCGCTCCGAGCCTGCTGCTCTATTTTTGGGCGCTGCACAACATCCAGAGCTTCGGCTGGTTCGCGACGCTCGCTTTCGCCATCGCCGCGGCGCTGCGGCTTGCGCGCTTCAACGTCATGGCCGACGATCCCGCAAGGCCTGCATGGCAGAGCGGGTTCTTCGTCGGAATGCCCTCGCCCGCCGGCGCGGTGACGGTGCTGCTGCCGCTCTATCTGCACCTTTCAGTGCTGGAGCTTCCGGCCTCGAGAGGGCTCGCGCTCGTTGTGGTGATCTACGAGCTCGCCATCGCCGCGCTGATGGCGAGCCGAATTCCGCATTTCTCCGGCAAGCGCCTGCCGCGGCTGGAGCGCGAGCAGATCATCCCGCTGCTCTTCGTCGCCGGCGCGGCGCTCGTGCTCCTCGCAACCTATCCGATGGAGATGCTCGCAGCTCTGAGCCTCGCCTATCTGGCGTCGATCCCCTTCGGCGTGAGGCGCTACAGCCTGTTGGCGCGGGAGGAGGCGGCTAAGGTCGCCGCACAGCCGCCGTCGGGGAGCTGACGGGGCGCAAGGGCGAAGCCCGGGGGCGGCCCACATGCGCCCGTCACACGCGGCCATCGGGCTTCGGAGCGTCGGGCTTCCGACGAAAGCTCGGCTTCATAACTTGAAGCAGACATGCAGGAATCGGCGTTGACGCCGCAGCGGCCGGCGCCTAGTTAATGGCGAAACTTGGGCAAATGTTCGAGCGAGCCTCGCCGCGTCCGAAGAATTCGGGATGAGCGGGGCGCGTCAGTCAAAGGTCCATCGACCGATTGGCTTTGTAACGCGTGAGGAGGAATCCTTATGCCGAAGGTCATTCCATCGCTGCTCACCCTCCTGTGCTTGGGCGCTGTGAGCAGCGCCGCCCATGCTGCGCCACAGCCGTGCGGCTCCCGCATCGCCTACGTGCCGACCAAAACCCTGAAAGTATACAACAATAGCGAAACGACGCTGTACATGTTTCTGCAGAGCCCTGAGAAATCGGGGAGCAACGTGGCGGACTTGTGGATGCAGTCCGTTTGCGGGGTGACGGATTGGACGCTCAACAGCGGCGTCTATGGTTCGACGAGAACGTTTCAGACGACCAGGAATTACCGCGCATATATCGACACCGGCTTCTCCGACGGCGGAATCCCACAGCACGGCTGGATTGAGATCGCGGTCCCCTTCTACACTCAGCTGAAGGCCGTTACCGCCGCGAATTTGGGGAAGGTCCCTGATCAATATATCGATTGGTGGAACGCCGCCCGCACCTATTATTTCGACTCCGCGGCCGGCTTCAATTCCGCTCTGTGGACGAATGATCTGGGGATCTCCAAGGAACAGGGAGGGGGGCTTCCGCAACCCGCGGTCCAAATATTGGCGGGGGCGGCGGCGCCGACCTGTGTCGCCCATGCGCAAGATGGCAGCACGAAATCGTGCAGCATAAATCTCACGCAGGTCAAGATAAATCCTCCCACCGGGATCCCGTTCCAGCTTCAGGAATATACTTTTGGCTCGGCGGAAGGACCGCCCCTTATCAATAACTTGCAGGCCCCCTATCGCACGAGCACCGGCTTGGAATGGGTAAACTATAATGTTTCCTCTCTCGACTCGGTCTTTTTGCCGGTCGCAATGGGACCGGTCGATTCGACAGATCCGACAGGCTTTCCGATAACCGGCGTTAAAGCGGAGTGGGTCGGGTCGGCCACATCGGTCCAGGACTTCAGAGACGCCATAATCACCTTTTCAAATGGGGGAAATAATTGGCCTTTCTTAATTCCAACATACTTCGATAGCAAGCCGCATGCTGGATTTCCGTCCTCCGCGTCCTATGCATGTTCTCTGGCCCCATTCCCGAGCGACTACAATTATGCCGCCTATGATCTGCCGGTGGTCCCAGGAACCTTTAATGTTCTGACGGCTTCGTGGGTGGGCGCCCCCAACTCCGGGGCTCCCTATCCGCCGACTCCACCGGTCATGAGCTCCAATCCAGGCAATTGGTCGACCATACCGGCCTACCAAGATAAACAATGCAACCCGCCGGCGCCGACGCCATACGTCAATCCACCCGCCTTGGGGCTGCAGGGGAACCAAATCGTAAGCTTGTGGCGGAGTTGCTTGAACGGCGGCGACACGAGCCAAACCTGTCAATATATCAACGCCATCGTGCCCTTGTTCCAGAAGAGCTATACAAAGTCCTGCCCGGGAAAGAATCCTCCCTGGAGCTTTAGTGGCTCTGGACAGAATGAAGTAGTCCCATGGCAGTTAATGACGGCGGTGTACGGTTGGGTGCCGGTCTTCTTCAATAGTTGCGCTGGATACGACCTGGGAAGGACGGCTTTGGCCAACAATATCGACTTCAAGGCGCTCCAGGAAAACTACTGCAGGCTCCAATACAATTATTTGGGCGTACCTACTCAATATATTTTCAATCCTTATACGAAATTCATCCATGGGGAGTTCAGCCAGTCGACGCCGGCGCTCGGTTCGACCGCCTACGCATTTTCGATAGACGACGCACTCTCGTTCATTCATTTCCCCTCAACCGGCGTGGTCATAGCCATCGGAGGAACTCAAGGGCTGGTGAACCAAACTGGGGCCCCGATCCCCCTGACGGAACAGGAAGCGCTCCAGCACTGCAAGGCTCCTTGAGAGATAGCCGCGCAAGCGGGGGCGGGGGCGGCGGCGCGCCCCGTCGCTCGCCCGGCGCCAATCGGGACTCTTCGCCGATGTCGAACGCGTCCTGGACGAGGGCGGAATGGCGCGCTACGCCGCCCGACGACCACAGGGACGCGGCGGCCTCCAAGCGCGCTTTTGCCGCACTTGCGCGCCCCTCCCCGGAATGGGCATAGTGCGCCCGCGCCGATGACGGCGCCAGAGCTCGTTCGCCAGCGCGCCGGAAACTGCAAGCAAGATGCACATCAGAGTCCTCGGCTCGGGCGCGGGCGGCGGTTTCCCGCAGTGGAACTGCAACTGCGCCAACTGTCGCGCCGTGCGCGCGGGAGCGCCGGGCTTTTCTCCGCGCACGCAGTCCTCGCTCGCAGCGAGCGCGAACGGCCGCGACTGGGTGTTGCTCAACGCCTCGCCGGATCTGCGCCAGCAGCTCGCGCAGGCCGCCGCCCTCGCGCCTCGCGAAAACGACGGCGTGCGCGCGAGCCCGATCAAGGCGGCCGTCGTCACCAATGGCGACGTGGATCATGTGACGGGCTTGCTCACCCTGCGCGAGGCGCAGCCCTTCGCGCTTTACGGGGCGCGCCGCGTCCTCGACGTGCTGGCGCAGAATCGCATCTTCAACGTCTGCGCTCCGGCCTATGTCGAGCGCAAGGAGCTGCCCCTTGACGCGCCGATAGCGCTCTCCGGCGCCGGCGTCGATCTCGGCCTTTCCGTCGAGGCCTTCCCCGTCCCCGGCAAGATCGCGCTCTGGCTCGAGGACGCGCTCGCCGCGAATTACGGCAGCGCCGAGGGCGACACGCTGGGCTTGAAGGTCAATGAGATCGCGACGGGCAAGTCGTTCTTCTATGTTCCCGGCTGCGCGAAGATCGACGATGAGCTCGCCGCGCGGCTCAAGGGCGCCGCGCTCGTCTTCTTCGACGGCACGCTCTGGCACGAGAACGAGATGATCGAGCAAGGCCTTTTGGGCAAGACCGGCTCGCGCATGGGCCACATCAACATGAGCGGCGAGGACGGCTCGATCGCGGCCTTCGCGAAGCTCAACGTCGCGCGAAAAATCTTCGTGCACATCAACAATTCCAATCCCGTGCTGAACGAGGCCTCGGCGCAACGCAAGGAGGCGCAGACCGCGGGTTGGGAGATCGGCGCCGATGGAATGGAGGTCGCGTTATGAACGCCGTCATTGAATCGCATCAGTTCCTGAACGAGCCGCCGCTCGCGCCCGACGCTTTCGAGGCCGCGATCCGCGCCGTCGGCGCCGAGCGCTATCACGACAAGCACCCGTTCCATAAGCTGCTGCACGGCGGCAAGCTCGAGAAGGATCAGGTGCGCGCCTGGGCGCTCAATCGTTACTGCTACCAGGAAGCGGTGCCGCGCAAGGACGCGGCCTTCATGAGCCGCGTCCACGACCGCGAGCTGCGCCGCGAATGGATCCATCGCGTGCACGACCACGACGGCCTGGGCGAGGAAGCCGGCGGCATCGAGCGCTGGCTCGTGCTGACCGACGGCCTCGGCCTGCCGCGCGACTATGTGATATCGCGCGCGGGGGCGCTTCCGGCGACGAAATTCGCCGTCGAGGCCTATGTGCGCCACGTCGTCGAGCAGCCGCTCGTCGTCGCGGTTGCGTCTTCGCTGACCGAGCTCTTCGCGCCGGCGATCCATCGCGAGCGCATCGCTGGCATGCTCGAGAACTACGACTTCGTGAACGACCACGTGATGGCCTATTTCAAGCGCCGTCTCTCGCAGGCGCCGCGTGACGCCGACTTCGCGCTGGATTACATCAAGCGGAACGCTTTGAGCAGGCCCGAGCAGGAGGCCTGCGTCGAGGCGGTGCGGTTCAAATGCGACGTCTTGTGGGCGCAGCTCGACGCCTTACATCATGCCTATGTGGCGCCGGGGGTCATTCCGCCGGGCGCGTATCAGCCGGGACAATTTTCGTAAGCGATTCGCTCACGCATATTTTTTCGCGCCAAATCGCGCTGTGGGCTTCACGCTTTCGGCAGGTCCGTGAGCGCAAAGCCCTCGTCCGTGGACAGGATCGGAACGCCGCGGGATTTGGCGCAGGCGTAGTGGAGGCAATCCGCCAGGTTCAACCCCTTGTTCCGGTCGGCAGGGGCCGGATAGCGATGGCGTCCATAGCGGTCGAATGCCGCCAATGCGAGAGCGAGGTCATCCGGGGCCGCGCTCAGCACCTCTATGCGGGCGGCGGCGATGAAATCCGCGACGCGGGCCTCGGCCACGCCCAAGGGCATCTTCTTTTTCCGATAAATCGCAGCGGCGGTTTCCCAAACGGCGATCACGTTGGTGATGAGCCGCCGCGAGGAGTTGGCGTCGATGGCGGCGGCGAGTTCCTCGCCGTCCGCCTCTTGCAGGAGGATTGCGACCATCGCGGAAGCGTCGACGAACACTATTCGCCCGTCTCGCCGCCGAGTTCGTCGAAAAACGTCTTGTCGACGACGATCCCGCTGTCTGGATAGGCGGCGATCTCATCGCGCAACGGTTTGATGCGCTCCCAAAGCGGCGGCTCCCTTTGCGCGCGCGCCAGTTCGTGTCGCAGCGCGTCTTTCACGGCTTGGGTTTTCGTCGTCTGGTTGAGCGCAGCCAATTGACTGGCCAATCTGTCCACTTCGGCGTCTTCGATGTTGAGAGGCATAACTGCTCCTCCAGCGTAACGAAAACATATGCTCGTCTGCACATTGAGGCAATCTCGTCCTTAGCGATCGTCCATAGCGATGACTTCAGCCAGGTTTCGCCTATGGGCGAGGCGCGCCCGCAATTTTTTTCGCAAAGCTGCGCCGCTGGCTTTATTGCCCGGTCCTGCTATGCTCAATCGACCGATAGGATGAGGTTTGGCAACACAATTATTGGAGCCTGCGATGAAACAAATTGCTCGGATGGCCCTTGCCGCTCTCGCGCTGACTGTTGCAGGGGGTAGCGGCTGACGACGATCCGGATGTGAACGCCTGTTTATTCGCGGCGATGCGGACAAGAATGGCGAATACCGGCTTTACGGAGACCATCGCCAGCTGCTCCAAAGTTGCAGGAAACCCCGGTCAGACCGCCGCTCGGCGCGGCGAGGCTTACGGGCGCATTGGCGAAGCCTATGCCGGCGCGGGCGACAACGACAAGGCTTTCGCAAATTTTGCAAAAAGCCTTGAGCTCAATCCAGACGATGCGTATACCTGTATGCAACGAGCCAATTTATATCAACAGATAGGTGGAACAGACATGGCAATTACCGATTGCAATAAAGCCGTGAAGCTTGAGCCGCGAGGAATGTCAGGAGTCGTTGCTTTGGGTGTGCTTGGCAAATTATATAATAACAGGGGCAAATTCGACTTGGTAATAGCATATTTAAATATAGCCATCGACGCAGCTCCCGATATTATGAAATCAAATCTCTACAGAGATCGCGGGACGGGTTGGGCCAACAAGGGCGACAGCGATCGCGCCCAAGCCGATCACGCCAAGGCCATCGAATATGAAATGAAAGGGAAATAGACGGGGCGAGGGTTAGGGTGGCGGCCGCGGAGATTATCCACGACAGTTCTCACGTTAGCGAATCCACTAGTATGACAGCTCTTTAGACTAATCTCGCACAGACCACTCCTCTCCTAAGCAAGCGGGGAGAGGGAGCAGATTCGTGGCGTCGCAAAGATTTAGGCTCTTCGCCAACGCCATTTTCGGGTTTTCAAGCTCACTCGGTATATATAAGCAGGTGTAGCAGCGCAAGGGTCCGGCGCGCCCGGGACGATTCGCAGAGACCGCTGGCGAGAGAAGCCTTTCTCGCGCAAGCAAGCCCTGGCGCCGCTTTGATCCACACCGGCAAATACCTGTCGAGCCATTCACATGACCCGAGCCGCCACATGAGCCAAGCCGCTGCACGCTATCTCATAGCCCCAGAGGCGAAGCCCGCGTTCGCGCGCTATGCGCGTCTGCACGAGGACCGCGCGCGCGGGCGCCATGTCGTGCTCGCGCCGGAGCGCGCCTATGAGATCGACGCGATCTCGCTCGCCGTGCTGCGGCTCATCGACGGGGAGAAGCCGGTCGGCGCGATCGCGGCCGACCTCGCCGCGCAATATTCGGCGCCGCTCGACCTCGTGACCCGCGACGTGACGGCGCTGCTGCAAGGGTTAGCCGATAAGCGTCTGCTGCGCGAGGGCCCGGACGCCTTCGCGCCGCCGCCGCTGTCGGCCCTGGCGCAGAGCTATTGCGCGAGTTCGGGCGGGCCCGCCGGGCTGCTCGCCGAGCTCACGCACCGTTGCCCGCTGCAATGCCCCTACTGCTCGAATCCTCTGGAGCTCGAGCGAGCCAATGTCGAGCTCTCCGCGGGCGAATGGGGAGAAACGTTCCGGCAGGCCGCGTCGATCGGCGCACTGCAGCTCCATCTCTCCGGCGGCGAGCCGACGCTGCGCCGCGATCTCGAAGAGATCCTGACTCACGCCGTCGAGGCCGGCCTCTACACCAATCTCATCACGGCGGGCGTGACGCTCGACCGCGCACGGCTCGAGACGTTCGCGCAGATCGGGCTCGATCACGTGCAGCTGTCGATCCAGGACGTCGATGCCGCATCCGCCGACCGCATCTCCCATTACGAGGGAGGCTTCGAGAAAAAGCGCGCGTTCGCCGCCTGGGTTCGGCAGCTCGGAATGGGGCTCACGATCAACGCCCCAATTCATCGCCACAATATCGACCGCCTTCCGCAGATCATCGACTTCGCGGTCGAGGTCTGCGCACAACGGATCGAGGTCGCGCATATTCAATATTACGCCTGGGCCAATCTCAATCGCGCCGCGCTCATCCCGACGCGCGAGAAGTTTCTGGAGACCGTCAGGATCGTCGATGAGGCCAAGGCGCGGCTGAAAGGCGTGCTGAACTTCGATTTCGTGATCCACGACCATTATGCGACGCGTCCGAAGACATGCACGGGAGGTTGGGGCCGCTCGATCGTCGTTGTGACGCCCTCGGGCAAGGCTCTGCCCTGTCACGCTGCGCAGACCCTGCCAGGCCTCGTCTTTGACGACGTGCGCATGCGTCCGCTCGGAGAGATCTGGCGCGACGGTGAGGCGTTCAACGCCTTCCGCGGGACGAGCTGGATGAAGGAGCCGTGCCGCTCCTGCGACCGCCGCGAGATCGACTTCGGCGGCTGCCGCTGCCAGGCGATGGCTGCAACCGGCGACCCGTTCGCCACAGATCCCGCCTGCGAGCTTTCTCCGGCTCACGGAGCTTTCTCGGGGCTGGCCCTGTCTGAAGCCTATGTCGCGTCGCCGCCCTTCGTCTATCGCCGGCCGGGCGGCGGCGCGGCGGCGCCCCGCGCCGAGCTCGAATCCGCCGAAACATGAAGAAAGCCCCCGATCCGGCGGGACCGGGGGCTCTTTGGAACACGCGTCCGCACGGATGGACGGCTCATCACCAGCCCGTAAACAGCGAGAACGGGAAGATAACCGTGTCCGCCGCCGCAGCCGTCGCCGCCGCGGCCCCGCCGCCCCAGCCATAGTATCCGTAAGGATAGTTGTATCCGTAACGGTAGACCGGCTGAGACCAACCGTAATAGGTCGGCCGCCAATAGCCGTAATATCGCGGGTAGACGTAATAGCTATAGCGCCAGTGGTGGCGCCAATGATGGTGGCAGTAGGGCCGCCAATGGACGAGATCCGTATTGGCGACCGGCTTCACGGCCTGCTCATCCGACAGTCCGACGACGCCCGCTGTGGCGGCGACCGGAGAAAACGCCAGAGCGGCCGACGTAATGGCCGCGGCGGCTCCGATCTTCAGGACATTTCGCATTTAATCCTCCTCTATCTGGGCTCCAGTGACGCGTCGCTTGGCGCACCGCTCCTCTGCAGCGAGGTGATGGGCTTTGAGGTAGAGGCCAGGGACCCGGATCAAGAGCCGATTCAAAAAAACTTCTCGCGCAATACGCTTAAGAACGTGCTGGACGGGCTGATCAACTGTCGCTTTTCACTTAACCTGTGCGGCAAATTTGAGGAAATATTCGCCTAAACCGCTGCTGAGCTCGTTCGAGCTCCGTTCACACTACAAGCGTCAGCATCTGCGCAGCGCGGGTCACGCCCGTGTAAAGCCAACGCGCGCGATGCTCCCTGAAGGCGAAGGACTCGTCGAACAGCGCGACGTTGTTCCACTGCGAGCCCTGCGCCTTGTGCACGGTCAACGCATAGCCGAAGTCGAACTCGTCCGAATCCTTGCGTTGCGCAAATGGGATGTCGCCATCGCCCCCGTCGAAGAACTGCGGGATGACGCCGACGCGCCGAATTCCGCCGTCGCCGTCCTCCGGCTCGATGAGCATACGCACCTGACCGCGCCGCAGCGCGCCGGCGGTCTTCACCTTGAACAGCGCGCCGTTGAGCAACCCCTTCTTGCGGTTATTGCGCAGGCACACAAGCTTCTCGCCGGACTGCGGAAACTCGCCGGAGAAGCCGCGCAGCTCGCGCAGCCGGCGGTTATAGGCGCGACGCGTCTTGTTCATGCCGACGAGCACCTGATCGGCGCTGGTGACGAGCGCGGGGTCCAGTCCCTTGCGCGAGACGATGCGCGTCTCGCCATAGTCCCCGGGCGCGAGCGCGCCGCCCTCGCGAATCGTCATCGACAGGCGAATGATCGGATTGTCGGCGGCCTGACGATGCACCTCGGAGAGCATGACGTCGGGCTCGGCCTCCGTGAAGAAACCGCCGCCCTTGACTGGAGGCAGTTGCGCCGGGTCGCCGAGCACGAGCACCTTGCGCCCGAAGGAGAGGAGGTCGCGGCCGAGCTCCTCGTCGACCATCGAGCACTCGTCGATGACGATGAGCTTTGCTCGTGACGCTTCGCTGTCGCCGTTCAGCACGAAGGTCGGCTCTTCGGTCTCGCTCTCGGTCGCCCGATAGATGAGGCTGTGGATCGTGCTGGCGTCGTCGCAGCCCTTGGAGCGCATGACGAGCGCCGCCTTGCCAGTGAAAGCGGCGAAGACGACGCGGCCTTCGACGTTCGATGCGAGATGGCGCGCGAGCGTCGACTTGCCGGCGCCGGCGTAGCCGAACAGCCGGAACACCTGCGGGGCGTCGCTCGCGGCGAGCCATTTCGCCACGGCCTTGAGCGCCTGGTCCTGCGCCGGGCTCCATGCTGTCATGATGCTAACGAAGTTGGCGGCGACGAAGACAGGGAAGTTGCCGCAAGCGCGGAAAGCGGGCAAGGCCGAAATGCGAGGCTGCGCGCTCGGACTCTGAGGCGCTCAGCCGACTTTTCGAGCTGCAGCGTCCGTCGCGACCGGCGTGCGCAGCGGTAGCGGATCGGTGTCGAGCAGCGCATAGAGCAGGTGGTCGCGCCACTGGCCGTTGATGTTGAGATAGCCGCGCGCGTAGCCTTCCTGCGTGAAGCCCAAACGCTCCAACAGCCGCTTGGACGCCTCGTTGCTCGGAACGCAGGCCGCCTCGATGCGATGAAAGCCCTGGCGATTGAAAGCGTAGGCCAGCGCCACGCGGACCGCGGCGCTCATATAGCCTTGCCCCGCATAGGGCGCGCCCATCCAGTAGCCGAGCGTGGCCGTCTGCGCGACGCCGCGCCGCACATGGCCGAGCGAGAGGCCGCCGACGAGCTGATCGTCGCTCTCGCGAAAGATGAAGAATGTGTAACCCTCGTCGCGCGACATCTCCTCGGCGTGGCGGCGAACGCGATAGCGGAAGCTCGGGCGCGTGAGATCGTCGATGGGCCACAGCGGCTCCCAGGGCGTCAGGAACTCGCGGCTCTGTTCGCGCAGCGCCGCCCACTGCGCGAAATCGCGCAACTCGGAGGGGCGCAGATAGACGCCCTCGCCACGAAGCGGAAACTCGCGTCGCCCGAAAGCCACCCCAAATAGCGACATGCTCAAGCCTTCGCCAGAACCCGCGCCGCCCGCGCATTCTCTTCGATGAAAGACTTTACTCGCGCAACGTCGCTTTCAATGCGCGCAAAGCGCTCGGACGCGGCCAGGATCGGCTTCAACCGGTCCGGCGGCGCGGGACGGCGTCCGATCGCGTGCTCGATCGCGTCGGGGAATTTTGCCGGATGCGCCGTCGCGAGCGCGACGACGGGGGTCGAGGGATCTTCGGCAAGTCGCGCGCGGGCGGCGCTGACGCCCGTCGCCGTATGGGGGTCGAGCACATAGCCGCTCTCGCGCCAGGTGCGGGCGATCTCTGAGGTCGTCTCCGCCTCGCCGACGGCGTGCGCGTCGAAATCCGCGCGGATCGCCTCGAGGGCGCCGGCGGGAATGTCGAATCCGCCGGACTGCTCGAGGCTCGCGAAGGCGGCGCGCGTCGTTGCGGCGTCGCGCCCCGTGGCGTCGAACAGCAAGCGCTCGAAATTGGAGGAGACCTGAATGTCCATGGATGGCGACTGCGTGGGCGTCACGCCGCGCGGCTCGTAGCGACCCGTGGCGAGCGCGCGCGCCAGAATGTCGTTGGCGTTGGTCGCGACAATGAGCCGCTCGACCGGCAGGCCCATGCGCTTTGCCACATAGCCCGCGAGCACGTCGCCGAAATTGCCCGTCGGCACGGCGAAGGAGATTTTTCGATGCGGCGCGCCGAGCGAGACGCCGCTCGTGAAGTAATAGACCATTTGCGCGACGACGCGCGCCCAATTGATCGAATTGACGCCCGCGAGGCCGAGGCGCGCGCGCCATGCGGCGTCGCGGAAAAGGCTCTTCAAGATCGCCTGCGCGTCGTCGAAGGAGCCGTTTATGGCGAGCGTATGGACATTGGAGTCGGCGACCGTCGTCATCTGGCGCCGCTGCACGTCCGAGACGCGTCCGTCGGGATAGAGGATGAACACGTCGACGGCGTCCTGGCCGCGGAAGGCCTCGATCGCCGCGGCCCCGGTGTCGCCGGAGGTCGCGCCGACGATCGTCGCACGCAGGCCGCGCTCCCTGAGCACGTGGTTCATGAGCCGCCCAAGCAGCTGCATCGCCAGATCTTTAAAGGCGAGCGTCGGCCCGTGAAACAGCTCGAGCACGAAGAGATTGTCGCCGATCTGCGTGAGCGGCGCCACAGCCGCATGCGAGAAGCCCGCATAGGCGGCCGCGGCTGCTGCTTCAAGCGCGTCTCGGCCTGCGCCGTCCACAAAGGGGGCGATCAGCCGCGCCGCCGCCGCGGCGTAAGGGAGGCCCGCGAGCCTTGAGATGTCCTCCGCCGCAACGTTCGGATAGCTCGCGGGCAGGTAGAGACCCCCATCGCCGGCGAGGCCCGCGAGCACCACGTCGTCGAATGCGAGGTCCGGCGCCTGTCCGCGGGTCGAGAGGTAACGCAAGTCGGCTCCCTGACGGGTGGAATCGCGCTTCGGAGAAGCGACGCCGTGATTAGCACGAGCGCCGCGCGGTCGGCAAAGGTCCTTGCGCTTAGTCGAGGCGCCCTTTTGCGTAAACTGCGAACAAAATGCCCATGGCGGCCGCAAGCCCGAACCAGGTCGCGGCATAGCCGAGATGATTGTTCGGGATCTGCGCCGTGTCGATCGCGACCGGGCGGGACAGCCCATCCTCGGGCGCGCCCGCCTGCTGCTCCAGGAGGAACGGCGCCGCCTCGGCCATCCCGAAGGCCGCAGCTATCGCGGCGGGATCGGCCGTGAACCACTTGCCGTTCGACGGATCGTCGGGGGGGGTGAACATATTGCGTTTTTGCGGAGACATCAGCCAACCCGTGACGACCGTGGTCCCTCCGGGCGCCTCGCGCCAGCCGCCGGCCTCGGCCTTCGACTGCGGCGTGAACCCTCGGTTGACGATCACGGCTCCGCCGGATGCAAGCTGCAGCGGCATGAGCGCAAGGAACCCGGGTTCGGCGCCGATGCCGCCCTCCGGCGCGGACGTGAAGACGAGGGCGACGCGCGCGAGGTCGAACGCGCCCTCCGCGCGCACGTGCGCATAAGCATAATCGTCGCTGGAGAGACGCGGCCAGCTCCCGCGCTCCGGAAGCGCCGACGGCGCGGAATGCGCGCGGGTCTCGATCGCCGCGAGCAGGTTCTCTTTCCACTCGAGACGCCGCAACTGCCAAACCCCGAGCGAGATGCACAGCGCGATCGTCGCAGCGACGCTTGCGCCCTGCCATAAGAGCGACGGCGGCGACTTCACTTCACCCTGCGGCCCTCCTCGGCCTTCGTATAATACTGCATTGCGATCATCAGCGATTTTGTCGGTCTCAGCAGCCCGACGCAGAGGATCACCGCGACGGGGATCACCACCGCGGCATGGACCCAATAGGGCGGCTGGTAGACGATCTCGATGTAAGCGGCGAGACCCAGCACGAGGAAGCCGGCGATCGTCATGACGAAGATGGCAGGCGCGTCGCCCGCGTCGGCGAAGCCATAGTCGAGGCCGCAGGCCGGGCACTTCTCGGCGAGCTTCAGCAGGCCGCTGAACATGCTGGCCTTGCCGCAGCGCGGACAGACCCCGACGAGCCCCGCCCAATAGGGATTGACATGCGGCGGACGGTCGGCAGTCGACATGTGCGCATCTCCTCAAGCAAACGGCTGCGGGAATTCCGCAGCCGTGTCGCGTTTCGTCGGTTTGGACGGCGGCCCGCGAACATTCTCTACATCTGCGCGGGCCCGCACAAGTTCCACGACATAGTCGGGCGACAAGGACTCACTCCGTGACGCCGCCCCAGTTGCCCCAGACGTAGATGCAGCAGAACAGGAACAGCCAGACGACGTCGACGAAGTGCCAGTACCAGGCGGCGAATTCGAAGCCGAGATGCTGGTCAGGCTTGAAGGCCCCGCCCAGCGCGCGGAAGAGGCAGACGAGCAGGAACAGCGAGCCGACGATGACGTGGAAGCCGTGGAAGCCCGTCGCCATGAAGAAGGTCGAGCCGTAGTTCGTCCCCGAGGGATGCGCCGGATCGAAGGAGAAGGCGAAGGGCGCGTGCGCATATTCATACGCCTGCAGGCTGGTGAACAGCAGCCCGAGCGCGATCGTGGCGACAAGACCCTTGATCAGCTTGCCGCGGTCCCCGTGCAGGAGCCCATGATGGGCCCACGTCAGCGTGCCGCCCGAGGACAGCAGGATGATCGTGTTGACCAGCGGGATCTTCCAGGGGCTCAGCACCTCGGTGTGCTGCGGGGGCCAGATGCCGCCGAACACTTCCGCCCGGACATATTGCACGGCGTCGGCGGGGAAGAGGCTCGAATTGAAGAAGGCCCAGAACCAAGCGACGAAGAACATGACCTCCGAGAAGATGAAGAGGATCATGCCATAGCGATGGCTGAGGCGCACCACGGGCGTGTGGTGTCCCTGTTCGGTCGCCTCTTTGATGACGTCGCGCCACCAGACGAACATGGTCAGGAGAACGCCGGCGAAGCCCGCGAAAAAGACAGAGCCTCCGAACTTGACGCCCAAGATCGGCGAGCCCTTGTGCTCGGCGAGCCAGAGAACGGCGCCCGTCGCCATGACCAGCGCCGTCAGGGCGCCGATGATCGGCCAGGGGCTCGGGTCGACCAGGTGATAGTCGTGTTCCGGTTTGGCGTGAGCGTCAGCCATGTCGTCTCATCCTCGGATTTCGCCGGCGCGCCGGCCTGTTGGTTTCAACTCTCGCCCCCGCCGCGGGGCAGTCCTCAGCTTTTCGGCTCCCTCGCCGGCGGCTCGCCGCTCCTGCCCCCGCCCTTGACCGGGAAGAACGAGTAGGACAGCGTGATCTCCTCGACCTTCTGCATGCTCTCCTCGTTCTCGAGCGCCGGGTCGAGGAAGAACACCACGGGCCATTCCGCCGTCTCGTGCGGTTTGAGGCGCTGTTCCGAAAAACAGAAGCAGGCGAGCTTGTTGAACCACACGCCGGCTTGGTCGGGCGCCACATTGTAGGCGGCGATCCCCGCCGTCTCGCGGTCCGACAGGTTGGTTACGCGATAGTAGACCGTCGCCGTCTGCCCAGTGCGCAAGGAGATTTTCGCGATCTCGGGCTCGAAGCGCCAGGGCAGCTCGTGCGTCACATTGCCGTCGAAGCGCACGCTCAGGACGCGCTGCCCCATGATCGCCGGCCCATTCTTCGCGACCTGTGTCGCGCCGCCGAAGCCGGTCGCGGCGCAAAAAGCGCGATAAAGCGGAACGGAAGCGAAGGAGAGCGCCAGCATGACGAGGGAGCCGCCAACCGCGGCCGCAGCGATGAGGCGCTGGCGTCGCTTGTCTTGGTTCTCGGGCGCTTGGGTCATCTTTCCGCTCTTCATGGCGCGTGCCCCGCGCCTCCCCCCAATCTCACAATGGTCACGGCGTAGATGAGCGCCATAAACAGCAGCACGACCAGGCCCACGACGTAGTTGCGCAGCCGGCCCCGCTTCGCGAGCGCTTCGTCGACAGAGAGCTTGCCTGCTTCGCTCGCCTCATCGGTTTCCTTTGCCCCGGTTCCCTCGGTTTCTTCCGGTTCCATCGCCGCTCTCGGTTCCGACGTCAGGCGATATTTGCGAGATGCGCCAAGCGTTCGACCACGAGGACGAGGAACAGCGCGAAGAGATAGAAGATCGACCAGCCGAACAGCCGCCACGCCGCCGCGGTCGCGGCCGGACCCTCGCCTTGCTGGTAGAGCCGCAGAGCGCACAGGCCGAACGCTGCGCCAGCCACAGCGGAGGCGACGCCATAGACCGGCGTCGCAAAGCCCAGGAGATAGGGCGACACGCCAATCGGCGCGAGCAGCAGCGCGTAGATCAGGATCTCGAGGCGCGTGCGGGCGCGCCCCGCGACATTCGGCAGCATCGGCACGCCCGCACGCGCATAGTCGTCGCACTTGACGAGCGCCAGCGCCCAGAAGTGCGGCGGCGTCCACAGGAAGATGATGGCGAAAAGCGCGAGGCTCGACATGCTCACTTCCCCCGTCGCAGCGGCGAAGCCAACGACCGGCGGCAAGGCGCCCGCCGCGCCGCCGATGACGATGTTGAGCGGCGTCGAGCGCTTGAGCCACATCGTGTAGACGATGACGTAGAAGAAGATTGTGAAGGCGAGCAGCGACGCGGCCAGCCAATTGGCGACGAGGCCGAGCGTCGCGACGGAGAGCGTCGCCAGAATGAGGCCGAAGGCCAAGGCTTCGTCCCGGTCGAGCCGGCCTGCGGGGATGGGGCGTCGCCGCGTGCGGGTCATCAGCGAGTCGATGTCCGCCTCGAACCACATGTTCAGCGCCCCGGAGGCGCCGGCGCCGACGGCGATGGCGAGCAGCGACGCGAAGCAGAGGAAGGGATGCGGCGGCTGAGGCGCGAGCAGCAGGCCGGCGAAGGCCGTGAAGACGACGAGCGACATGACCCGGGGCTTCAGCAGCGCGAAATAGTCCTTCGGCGCCGAATTCAAGGCGCCGTCCCGCATTTCCGCCGAGAAGCTCACATCGCTCATGTCGCTGTCCGGATCCTTGCCGTCTCGTGGAGGATGCGTCGGGCGCGGACTGCGCCCGACGCGTTTTTTCAGTTTTTAGTGCTCGGAGCCCGCAATGCGGGGCAGCACGTTGAACTGATGGAAGGGCGGCGGCGAGCTCAGCGTCCACTCGAGAGTCGTCGCGCCGACGCCCCACGGATTGTCGCCGGCGGCGCGCCTGGCCAGGAAGGCCTCGACGATGACATAGAGCCATACGAGAACCGAGAGCGTCAGCGGAATCATGCCGATCGACGACACGAGGTTCCACAGCGCATAGGCGTCCGGATAGTCGATGTAGCGGCGCGGCTGCCCGGCGAGCCCGAGGAAGTGCTGCGGGAAGAACACGACGTTGACGCCGACGAACATCAGCCAGAAGTTCCACTTGCCGAGCGTCTCATTATACATGTAGCCGGTCATCTTCGGGAACCAGTAGTAGAATCCCGCGAAGATCGCGAAGACGGCGCCGAGCGACAGCGTATAGTGGAAGTGGGCGACGACGTAGTAGCCCTCGTGGAACGAGCGGTCGGCGCTGGCGTTCGCGAGCACGACGCCGGTGGTGCCGCCGACCGTGAACACGAAGATGAAGCCGATCGCCCAGATCATCGGCAGGCGGAAGGAGATCGAGCCGCCCCACATCGTCGCGATCCATGAGAAGATCTTGACGCCCGTGGGCACGGCGATGACCATCGTCGCGAACACGAAATAGCGCTGCGCATTGAGCGACAGGCCCACCGTATACATGTGGTGCGCCCAGACGACGGAGCCCACGACGCCGATCGAGGCCATGGCGTAGACCATGCCGAGATAGCCGAACACAGGCTTGCGCGAGAAGGTCGAGACGATCTGGCTGATGATGCCGAAGGCCGGGAGGATGATGATGTAGACCTCCGGATGGCCGAAGAACCACAGCAGGTGCTGGAACAGCAGCGGATCGCCGCCGCCCGCCGGATCGAAGAAGGCCGTGCCGAAATTGCGGTCGGTGAGCAGCATCGTCACGCAGCCCGCGAGCACCGGCAGGACCAGGATCAGCAGAAAGGCGGTCACGAGCAGCGACCAGACGAACAGCGGCATGCGGTGCAGGGTCATGCCCGGCGCGCGCATGTTGAAGATCGTCGTGATGAAGTTGATTGCGCCGAGGATCGACGAGGCGCCGGCGAGATGCAGCGCCAGGATTACGAAATCCATGGCCGGGCCCGGCGTGCCGGTGTTGCCCGAAAGCGGCGGGTAGAAGGTCCAGCCGCCGGCGAAGCCACGCATGCCCGGCGCGCCTTCGACGAACATCGAGAAGACGGCGAGCACGAGCGAGGCGACGAGCAGCCAGAACGAGATGTTGTTGAGCCGCGGAAAGGCCATGTCCGGCGCGCCGACCATGATCGGCACGAACCAGTTGCCGAAGCCGCCGATCAGGATCGGCATGGCCATGAAGAAGATCATGAGCACGCCGTGGACGGTGATGAACATGTTGTAGAGGTTCTTGCCGGCGTCGAGCGCCATCGCCGGATCGGCGCCGTGCAGATATTGCGCGAGCACGGGAAACACTTGAACGCCCGGCTGCGCGAGCTCCGCGCGGATCGCCACGGACATCAGAAAGGCGATGACGCCGCCAATGGCGCCGACGATGATGTAGAGCGTGCCGATGTCCTTGGCGTTGGTCGAGAACAGAAACCGCGTCAGACCGCGCGGCAGGTGGTGGGCGTCGTGCTCGGACGTCGTGGAGCTAGCCATCTTCGATGATCCTGAAGGAGTTCTGACGGAAGAGTTCAGCGCTGCGCGTCGCCGGCGGCGACCTGGAGCTTGGTCTCGTTGCGCGGCGTGTCGTTCCCGGCGAATTTCTGCTTCGCTTCTGCGAGCCAAGCTTCGTAAGCGGGCCGGCTCACGGCGCGGATCACGATCGGCATGTAGGCGTGGTCCTTGCCGCAGATGAAGTAGCACTGACCGTAGTACACGCCTTCCTTCTCGATCTTGAACCAGGTCTCGTTCAGGCGACCGGGAATGGCGTCTTGACGCACGCCAAAGGAGGGCACGCCGAAGGCGTGGATGACGTCGTTCGACGTGAGCTGAACCCGGATGACCTCGTCGATCGGCACGACCGCTTCGTTGTCAACGGCCAAGAGGCGCAGGTCGCCAGGAGCGAGGTCCGAGTCGGCCTTCATCATCTGGTCAAACGCAAAGCCGCCGCCCTGGTCCTCGGGATACTTCCAGTTCCAATACCACTGGTTGCCGGTGACCTTGAGCGTGACGCTCGCAGGCGGAACCTCGACCTGATGCGTGAGCAGCCGGAAAGACGGGATGGCGATCACGACGAGGATGAGCACCGGGATGAGCGTCCAGACGATTTCCAGCCCGGTGTTGTGCGTGACCTTCGAGGGCACCGGGTTGGAGGTCTCGTTGAAGCGCCAGCAGACGTAGATCAGCAGGAACAAAACGAACAGCGCGATCAAGGTGATGATCGGCAACAGCACCAGATTGTAGAACGCTTGCGCTTCGTGGCCGACCGGGGTCACCATCGCCGGCAGGCCCAGACCGCCGGGCGTTGGCTGCCCTTCGACCTGCGCCGCCGCCAGGCCGGCGAAAAGCAGCGCTGAGAGAAAAGCCGCGAACGCAATTGCGGCGCGGCGGAAGGTCAATCGTTTGCCGGTCAGCATCAAGGTCGCCTTTCGCACCTTTTGATCGGTGATGTCCGCTTGTCCCGTCGCCGCCGCGCTGACTGGAGCTTCGCCGCTTCACCTCCAAAGATTCGCCCGATGCAAGGATCAGACCCGCGGCGCGGGCCGACCGAACAGGGGACGAAACGCTTGCACGCTTCAATCACAATCTGTCGTCTCACGCAATTGCTGCGGCGCCGCAAATTGCATGGCAAATCGCCGCACCCGACAATTCTGCCTCAAGGGCAAGGCCTTCGAACTTCCATCTTGACAGAGCGTGACGATTTGTCGCCCAATCGCGCCGCGGCGGCGAACCGCCGCGAAATTGCCTCGTAGCGCCCGTAGGTCCTAGGCGAGCGTGCAAATGGGGAGGCCAGCGGCTTTGAAGTTTTGGAGAGTGCGTCGTCCGCGTTTGGGGGCGAGCGCGGCGTCGTGGACGCGCGGCGCGGCGATCGCTTTTTCGGCGGCGACGGCGTTGGTTCAGCCGGGCTTCGCTCAAGCGCAGGGAGCCGTCAAGGCCAAGTTTGGGGACTGGGAGATCCGGTGCGAGACTCCGGCAGGCGCGAGCGCCGAGCAATGCGCTCTGATCCAGAGCGTCGCCGCGGATGACCGGCCGAACGTCAATCTGGTCGTCATCGTGCTCAAGACGAGCGACGGGAAGAGCCGCCTGCTGCGCGTGATCGCGCCGCTCGGCGTGCTGCTGCCGAACGGCCTCGGCTTGAACATCGACCAGACGAACATCGGACGCGCCGGCTTCGTCAAGTGTCTGCCGACCGGCTGCGTCGCCGAGGTCGTCATGGACGAAAAGCTGATCGAACAGTTGAAGAACGGTTCCACCGCGACATTCGTGATCCATCAGACGCCCGACGAGGGGATCGGCCTGCCGCTCAATCTCGCGGGCTTCAAGGAGGGCTTCGCTAAACTGCCATGACTGACTGCGAAGATCGCGCCCGTCGCGCGAGGCTGCCGCGCCTCGCCCTCGCCCTGCTCGGATGCGCCGCGTGGGCCGAGCCTTTGCTCGCCCAGGAGGCCCAAGACCCCCAGAGCCGCGTTCTGCAAATGCTCGGGCTGGGCGGCAAGAGCAAGGACGAGGCGGCGTCGCCCGCCGCGCCCGCTGCGCCGCCGGCCCCGGGCGGTCCGGCAGCGATCACGAGTCCGCCCGGCGACGAGCAGCCGAGCGTCGTGGGGCGGATGCTGGAGATGGCGGTGGGGAGAGGGGGGACGCGCGCCGACCCGAAGTCGAAGGGACTGGCGAACTGTCCAGATGTCGTGGTCGATGGCGGCGCCGCCGAGTTGCGGTCGCCGGCCGGGGCGGACGCCGCGAGCGTGCGCTATCAATTTTCCATTGCCGACGTCGCGCGCGAATGCGCGCTCAACGGCGACGCCATCACGGTCCGGGTCGGCGTCCAAGGAGCCGCCGTGCTCGGGCCAGCGGGCCAGAGCGGCTCCTACTCGGGCGACCTGCGCATCGCTCTGCGCCGCAAGAGCGACGCCCGCCTGTTCGGCGAGAAGACGCACCGGGTGTCCGCGACCATCCCGGCAGGGGCGGCGCGCGGCGAGTTCATAGTGCTCGTGGAAGACCTTTCCGCGCCCTTCATCAGCGCCAAAGCGGCTGACGACTACGAGGTCATGGTGGGCTTCCAGGGCGGCGGCGAGAGCGCGCCGAAACCTTCCCGCCGCGGGCGCGGCGGCTAGCCTCGCTGCTCGCGCGCGCCTCGCGCCGCGATGAGCCAATAGACCGTGCCGGTCACGACGCCGGTCAGGAAAAACAACGCAGCGAGCCTGAGCTCCAGCGCCGTCGCGGCATGGGCGCGCGGCGAGGCGTGGGCGGCGCGGGCGATCCAGGGCGCGGCGGCGGCGAGAAAGCCGCAGCCTCCGGCGTGCCAGAGCCAGCCGCGCTGATGCGCGGCCAAGCCGATCAGCGCGACGAGCGCCAAAGGCGCGACGCAGACCGCGAGCGTTGCGGCCCATAGCAGGTCCGCAAAGGCGTGGAAGCCGGCAGCGGCCGCTTCGGGGTCCCCGACATCATCGAAGAAGGCGAAGGCGGCCGAGATCGCGGCTTCAACGCCCACATCGCGGAGCACGGGATCGAGCAGCGTCAGGATCGGAAGCAGAGCCGCGCCGGCGCCCGCGGCGAGCACGAAGCCGAAGGCCATCGCGACCCCGCGGCGCAGCAGTCTCTCCATCAAGGCTCCAGCACCGAGTCCCAATAGAGATAGTCCATCCAGCTTTCGTGCAGATAGTTCGGCGGGAACAGCCTGCCGTTGCGATGCAGGTCGGCGATGGTCGGCGCATAGGGCCTTTGCGCCGGCGTCATATGCGCCTCCTGCGGGAGACGG
>DATHCI010000003.1:0-23630 GCA_035319645.1 Methylocystis sp.
GACTCCGTCCCTGACCCCGCGAGCTTCGCGGCGCCCGGCGAACGCGACGCGGCGGAGCGGGCGCTCCGCTACATGGGACTCGAAGCCGGCACGCCGATCCGAGAGCTGAAGCTCGACCGCGTCTTCATCGGCTCGTGCACGAACTCGCGGATCGGTGACCTGCGAGCCGCCGCGGCAGTCGTCGAGGGCAGGCGGGTCGCGAGCCACGTCAACGCGATGGTCGTGCCCGGCTCGCAGCAGGTCCGCGTGGAGGCCGAGGCGGAGGGACTCGACGAGATCTTCCGCGCGGCTGGCTTCGACTGGCGAACAGCGGGCTGCTCGATGTGCCTCGGCATGAACCCAGACATCCTCGCTCCTGGCGAGCGCTGCGCCTCGACGTCGAACCGCAATTTCGAGGGCCGCCAGGGCTTCAGGGGCCGCACGCATCTCGTCTCGCCGGCCATGGCGGCGGCGGCGGCGATCGCGGGGAGGTTTGTGGATGTGCGGGAGTGGAGATAGGGGGGAGCCCCATCGGCGCGAATAGCGCCGCCAAGCCGAGTCGGCTCAATGAAAACAACCCGCTACTTTGAAGAGCAGGTGTTGCGCAAGCGACCTTATATAGAAAAATCTATGTGCCTCGCTGTGTCGGCCGCTCCATTGCGCCGCGACGCGCAACACGACGGGCGTATCCGCCCTTGGGGAGAGGCGACCGACGCCCGCGACGGGAAACTGCGTACACTGCGGGTCGTAACCCTCGGGGACGGCGAGACGATTCATAACGCCTTCTTCGACCGCGACTACCGGAAGGAGAGGTCATGAAGCTGCATTACTATCCCGAGACGGACAGTCTCTATATCGAGCTGAAGCCGGAACCGGGAACGGAGACTCGGGAAGTCACATCTGGGCTCAACGTCGATCTCGACGCCGACGGCGACGTGGTCGGCTTCGACATCGATCACGCCTCGCGCAAGCTCGATCTGACTTCGCTGGAAACTATTGCGCTCCCGCTCCATAAAGCCAAGGTGGCCTGATTGGATACGCTTTCGAAGCGTCCGACTCTTTCCAGCGGCGGCTCAACGATGCGCCACACGAAACTAATCACGCCAGCGCCCGCTGCACTTCCTTCTCGCTTTCAAACCATTGAAAGCTCGGCAGCTGATGCCGCGCGAAGGTGAATTGGCGCTTGGCGTAATGGCGGGTGTCGGCCTTGCCGCGCGACTTGGCGTCGTCGAGAGACAACCTGCCCTCTAGATGAGCGATGAGATGCGGGACGCCATGCGCCCGCATGACCGGCAGCGCCGGATCCAGCCTTCGCGCCGCAAGCGACGCGACCTCATCCAGCGCGCCGGCTGAAACCATCTTCTCGAAGCGCGCGTCGATGCGCGCATAGAGCTCTTCGCGCGGCGGCGCGAGGAAGAAAGCGGGCGTCGTCTGCGCGTCGAGCAGAGGCCTCGACCTCTCCTTCTGCAGCCGCGCGAGCGGCGTTCCGGTCGCGGCGAAAACCTCCAGCGCGCGCAGGACCCGTTGCGGGTCGCTGCAACGCAGCCGTGCGGCGGTCTCCGGGTCGAGACGCGCGAGCTCGGCGTGCAGCTCCTGCGGCGGGCGTCCTTCGGCCTCGGCCCGCACGCGGGCGCGGACATCGGCTGGCACGGGCGGGATCTCCGAGAGCCCGCGCAGCGCGGACAGAAAATAGAGGCCCGTGCCGCCGGCGACGATCGCCGGCCTTCCCTGCGCCGACAGCGCTTCGAGCGCAGCGCGAAAGTCCTCGAGCCAGCGCCCGAGGGAGTAGTTCTGCGCCCCGTCCACATGGCCGAAGAGCAGATGCGGGACTTGCCGCTCTTCTTCGGGCGTCGGGCGGGCGGTCAGGACCCGCAGATCGCGATAGACCTGCATCGAATCGGCGTTGACGACCGCGCCGCCAAGCCTTTGCGCGAGCGCCAAGGCCAGCGCCGACTTGCCCGAAGCCGTGGGCCCGGCAATCAGGATGACGCGGGGTGATCTCGCCATGCGCCCATACGCAGGGAAAGTCGCGTCATGTCAAAGCGGCAGCCGACGCTGTCGCGACCTTGATCACCGCAACGTCAGCGCGCGCCGAGGCGACCCAAGGCCTGCGCCGCGAGCGCGAGCCCCGCGGCGGCGGCGTCGCGAAGGTCTTCGCCGGCGAGGAGCGCCGCGATCACCCCTGCATCGAACGCGTCGCCGCCGCCGGTGCGGTCCACGACAGCGACCGGCGCCGCCGAGACGCAGGCTACTTTGCCGCCGCGAATGACAGCCGCGCCCGCCTCGCCCTGCGTCACGAACCACACCGCCGGATCGGCGGCATGTCTCTCGACGATGAAGCCGATCGGGTCAGCCGCGCCCGCCGCCCGCTCGAGCTCGTCGCGATTGGTGAATAGAAAGTCCGCGAGCGTCGCGAAGGCGGCGTCATATTTGCCATTGAGCTCGACGGACACCGGCGGCCCGCCCCGGGCTCGCGTGAGAAATCCCCGGTCGCACACCGTCGTATGCAGCCAGGCGGCGGCGCCTGCGCGCGCGGCGGCCGCGTCTGGCGCCCAGGGCGCGTCAAGCTTGGGGCTCGTGACGATGCGCTTGTCGTCCGGCAGCGCGAAGCAGGCGGCGACGGGCGTCGCCGCAGGCAGCACGTTCACGCCAGCCGTGTCGACGCCGTTCGCCCGCAGGTCCTGCAACGCGAAAGCGCCGGGAAAATCCTCTCCGACCCAGCCATGCATCAGCACGCGAAGGCCCTGCCGGGCGAGCCACACGGCCGTGTTGGCGGCGGAGCCGCCGCCGCTGAGCCTGGCTTCATAGGCGGCGAGCTTCTCATGACGCTCGGGCAGGCGATCGAGACGAAAGGTCGCGTCGACATTGATGCTTCCAACGCAAGAAACCACCGCCGCCATTGCGTCTGCGCCTCGATTCCAATCCGAATTCGCGCCTCGTCGGCGCGCGACGCCGCGCCGGCAAGCCGCGCCTTGCACCAAACCTAGCGTCCCGTCTTCACCCGCGTCCACTCCCGTGTCACCGTGCGCTGCAATGTGATGTCGGGCGCGGTCACGGCGAAGAGCTTCGCCATCATCGGCTCCGTTGGATAGATCGAGGGATTGTTCAGGATCTCCGGATCGACGCGGGGCTTCGAGGCGAGCACGCCATTGGCGTAATGCGTGGCGTTGGTGTTGCGGGCGGCGACCTCGGGCCGCATCAAATAATCTATGAAGAGATGCGCTTCGTCCGGGTGCGGCGCATCCTTGGGAACCGCCAAAACATCCATCGAGATCATCGTCCCTTCCTGGGGCACGACGAAGTCGATCTCGACGCCGTTGCCGGCCTCGCGCGCCCGATTGCGGGCCTGGAACGCGTCGCCCGACCAGCTTAGCGCCACGCAGATGTCGCCATTGGCCAGCGCATTGAGATATTCGGACGAATGGAATTTCTTGATGTATTTTCGCAGGCCGCCGAGCAGCTCGGCGGCGCGCTTGTAGTCCTCGGCATTCTTGGTGTTGGGGTCGAGCTTCATGAATTTGAAGGTCACCGAGAACACGTCCTCGGGCGAATCGAGGAAATAGACCCCGCAGTCGGCAAATTTCTTGAGGTTCTCCGGACGCAGCAAGTCGCTCCAGCTCGTGATCGGCCTCCCGCCCGTGCGCTCCTTCACTTTTGCGACGTTGAAGGCGATCCCGGTCGCGTACCACATGTAGTCGACCGCAAACCTGTTGCCTGGATCGTAGGCTGCGAGCTTGGCCGAAATCTCGCGCCAGAGGTTTTTGGCGTTGGGAAGCTTCGAGAAGTCCAGCGGCGCGAGCGCGCCGGCCCTGATCTCGCGCGAGAAGAAGGTCGCGGAAGGCACCACCACGTCATAGCCGCTCGCGCCGGCGAGCAGGCGCGTCTCCAGAAGCTCGTTCGAATCGTAGGTGTCATAGACGACCTTGACGCCGGTCTCGCGCGTGAAGTCGTCGAGGACCTTGGCGTCGATATAGTCGCTCCAATTGAAAACGTTGACGACGCGCTCGGCGGCGCGCGCCGGCAGGAGCGCCAGCGCGCCGGCGGCGAGCAGGGCGAAGAGGAGTCTAGGCATCGTTAACTGTCTCTCAAGCTGCGGTGGGCGTTAATCGCCGGCTCAAGGCTTGCGCCGCGCGCAGCGACGCGCGATCCTGAGCTTTGCATCGAAGTCCCCCTTTTTTCGAGCCGGGCGCATGACTTTGCTGGCCGCACCTTTCGACAGCGCCGGGCGCCCGGACCAGACGCGCAGCGTCACCCGCGGCGCGCGGATCCTGCTGCGCGCGCTCGGCGCAAGCGTCCTCTGCGAGTTTCCGCTGCCGAACGGACGCCGGGCGGATCTCGCGGCTCTGTCCAAGGACGGGTCGTTTCGCATCGTCGAGGTCAAATCCTCGCTTGCGGATTATCGGGCCGACGGGAAGTGGATGCATTATCGTCCGTTCTGCGACCGGTTCTATTTCGCGGCGCCGCTCGATCTCGGCGCCGCGCCCGAGGAGACCTTTCCGGCGGACGCGGGCCTCATCGTCGCCGACGCCCATGGCGCCGTCGTGCGCCGCGACGCGCCGGTCCACCCGCTGTCTTCCGCGACGCGGCGCGCCTTGCTGATCCGCTTCGGGCAGATGGCGGCCGAGCGGCTGCATTTCGCGCAGCATCCAGGCGAATTCTAAAAGACCTAACGCGGCGCGCGCTTGGCGAGGATGCGCTGCAGCGTGCGCCGGTGCATGTTCAGGCGGCGCGCGGTCTCCGAGACGTTGCGGTCGCAGGCCTCGAAGACGCGCTGGATATGCTCCCAGCGCACGCGGTCGGCGGACATCGTAGCCTCGCCGGTGTCGGGCTTGTCGACCTGGGTCGACATGAGCGCATGATAGATTTCGTCGGCGTCGGCCGGCTTCGCGAGATAGTCGAAGGCGCCGAGCTTGACGGCCGTCACCGCCGTTGCGATGTTGGCGTAGCCCGTCAATATGACGCCGCGCGCGTCCGGTCGCTTGGACTTGAGCTCCGAAATCACATCGAGGCCGTTGCCGTCGCCGAGTCGCATGTCGATGATCGCATAGGCGGGCGCTTGCTTCTCGAGCGCCGCGAGGCCTTCCGCCACGGAATCCGCGACGGTCACCTCGAAGCCGCGCGACTCCATCGCGCGGCCGAGCCTGTTCAGAAAAGGCCTGTCGTCATCGACGATGAGCAGCGTCATCTCTTGCGGCGGCTCGGCCTCCTGGCCGACGGCGGTCTCTCTCGCCGCCCGTTCTTGTTCTTCGACCGACATCGGCGACTTCTCCCAGGCTGTCTCAATCATCTTACTCAGCAGTTTTCGCCTGCGCAATCAACCGGTCCAGCTCGGAGACAGTCGAGCGCGGAGCCGAAGTGAAGACAGCCTTCGTTAACCCTCCGCATTTACCGTTCGGGCCCAACCCCCGGGAGCGGGCCGGAGCCCTCATGCGCATCGTCATCGTCTGCGATCACGCCCGCGTCAATGGCGGTCAGGCCAAGGTCGCAATCGAAAGCGCCAAGGGACTGGCGCGGCGCGGCCATCGCGTCGACTTCTTCGCCGCCGTCGGCGCCGCCGACCCCAGCCTGCAAGAGGCGGGCGTCGCCGTCACGCTGCTCGGCCAGGAGGACGTCGAGAGCGCGGCCTCGCTCGCCCGCTTCGGCGCGCAGTGGCTCTGGAACGTCGCCGCCGAGCGCCGGCTCTCGGCGCTTCTCCAGCAATGCGACGCGCGCGACACGATCGTGCATGTGCACGGCTGGTCCAAGGCGCTGTCGCCGTCGATCGGCTGGCCGCTCGCGCGCGCAAAGGCCCCAGTCGTGCACACGCTGCACGAATACTACCTCGTCTGTCCAAACGGCGGCTTCTACGACCACCACGCGGCGAAGAACTGCGAACTCGAGCCGCTTTCGTTCGCCTGCCTGGCGCATGACTGCGACGCGCGCAATTACTCACGCAAGCTGCTGCGCGTCGGGCGTCACGCGCTTATGCGTTTCGCGAGCGGACTTTACGACAGCGCCCGGCATATCATCACGATCTCGAAGCTGCAGCGCGAGGTGGCGGCGCCCTATCTGCCGATCGGCGCGCGCTATTACGAGGTCGCGAACCCAATCGACGCCGAGCCCCTCGGTCCAAAGCCCGACGATGCGCCGACGGGCGACTTCCTCTTCGTCGGGCGGCTCTCGCCGGAGAAGGGGCCGCGCTACTTCGGCCTGGCGGCCAGGCTCGTCGGCGTCGTTCCGGTCTTCGTCGGCGACGGCCCGGCGCGCGCCACGCTCGCCGCGGAGTTTCCGGAAGCGCGCTTCCTCGGCTGGCAGTCCTCCGCGGAGACGCGGCGCCTCTTGCGCGGCGCCCGGGCGCTGGTGTTTCCGTCCGTCTGGTTCGAAGGCCAGCCGCTCGTCGTTCACGAGGCGCTCGCCGCTGGCGCGCCGGTGATCGTCAGCGATCTCTGCGCGGGGCGCGAGGCCGTGCGCGACGGCGAAAACGGCTTCTGGTTCAAGAGCGGCGATGCGGCCTCCCTGGCGCAGGCGATGCAGCGGCTGCGCGACGAGGGCGCCGCGCGGGCCATGGCGCGGCGCGCCTATGAGGCCTATTGGCGCGAGCCATTGACGCTCGACCGCCACCTCGACGCGATCCTCGGCGTCTATGAGCAAATCCGCGCCGCGGAGCCCCTCCCCGTCGCCTGATTGGTCTATAACCCGCGGATGCGCATCGCCTTGCTCTACCGCTATCCGATCAAGGGCCTCTCGCCGGAAAGGCTCGAATACGCCGATCTCGTCTCCGGCGGCTATTTTCCGGGCGATCGGCTCTTCGCGCTCGAGAACGGTCCCTCGGGATACGATCCCGGGGCGCCGGCGCATGAGCCCAAGATCAAGTTTCTGATGCTCATGCGCAATGGCGCGCTCGCGGGGCTCGCGACGCGATACGCTCCGGGCGAGCGCCTGCTTGTCATTGAGCGCGACGGACGCGAAATCGCGCGCGGGCGGCTCGACGCGGCCGACGGACGCGCGACGATCGAAGACTTCATGACGGGTTTTTTGGGATCTGAGCTTCGCGGACCCGTGCGCATGTTGGCGGCGTCCGAGAACTTCCGCTTCACGGACTCGAAGTCGGGATTCGTTTCGCTCGTCAATCTCGCCAGCGTCAAGGCGATCGAATCGGCGGAGGGCCGTCCGGTCGATCCCTTGCGGTTTCGGGCCAATGTCTACCTCGACGGGCTCGAGGCGTGGAACGAGGCGGCTCTGGTCGGCAAGAAGATCCGCCTCGGAGCGGCGACCCTCGAGATCATCAAGATGACGGACCGGTGCGCCGCAACCGGCGTGGAGCCGGGGACGGGACGGCGAGATATGGATCTCGTCCAGACGCTGCGGAAGAATTTCGGCCACGTCGACTGTGGCGTCTACGCGCGCGTGCTGAATGGCGGGCGGATCGCGCCAGGCGACGCAGGGAAAGAAGATTGAGCAGGAGCGAACGGCGTGGTCCGCGTCGCAGCGGACCCGCATTCCCTCTCTCGGTGAGAGGGTCAGGGCGAGGGGCGTGGAAAGTCCCCCAACGGCCAGAAAGTCCTTTAAATAAATTCAAGAGCTTATTCACGCCGCCAGCAAGCCTCCCTCCCTCCTTCCGCAAGCGGGGAGAGGGAGTCGCGCACGCGCGACTCGTTGAGATAGCCACTTCGCCTAGGAGACGGCCGCCGGCTCTTCCTCTTCCTCATGCTTCGCCATCGCGCGGCGGAGCTTGCCGAGGGCCTTGTTCTCAATCTGCCGCACGCGCTCCTTGGAGATGCCGAGCTCCTGTCCGAGCTTTTCCAGCGTGACCAAGGTCTCGCTCAGGCGTCGCTCGCGCAGGATGCGCAACTCGCGCTCGTTGAGGACGGCCAGCGCATCCTTCAGCCAGCGCGCCCGACGGTCGCCGTCCAGATGGGCGGCGACGATCTCGTCCGGCAGTGGGTTGTCGTCGATCAGAAAGTCGATGCGCTGGCTGCCGTTGCTGGCGTCTGCGTCGGCTATCTGCACGTTGAGCGAGGCGTCGCCGCCCGAAAGGCGCGCGTCCATCATCTCGACGTCGGCGCGCGCCACTCCCAGCCGGTCGGCGATCGCCTGCAGAGCGTCGGAAGGGGCCTGCGACTGGCCAGACTGTGCAAGCCGAGCCCGCAAACGCCTCAGATTGAAGAACAGCGCCTTTTGCGCGGAGCTGGTGCCGCCGCGCACGATCGACCAGTTTCGTAGAACATAGTCTTGAAGCGAGGCGCGGATCCACCAGGTGGCGTAAGTGGAGAAGCGGACGTCGCGATCGGGCTCGAAGCGTGCGGCGGCTTCGAGGAGCCCGACATGTCCCTCCTGCACGAGGTCGGAGGAGGCGAGACCATAGTGGCGGAAGCGCGCAGCCAAGGCCAAAACGAGACGCATATGCGCGCTCGTCAGCCTATTCAACGCGTGCTGGTCATGACGCTCCCGCCACGCCAGAGCTAGGGCGCGCTCTTCGTCGTGTGCGAGAAAGGGCGCCGCGGTAGCGGCTCGAACGATGTCGCGACTGACGCCGGGAAGATAGGCCATCGTCATCTCCTCTCCGGAAGGCGCGGGGAGCACCTCCTAAACGCCCGCGGAGAACGTATAATTCTTCTAAAAGCTATAACCGCCGCCCCGCCCCCAAGGTTCCCGAGGCGATGCAAATCATTCGGTTACAATCTTGTAACGTTCCTGAGGCGTGAGCGGCGAATCTAGATCCAAGCCATTGAGGAGAAGGAAATATTCGGTCGGACGATTCGGCGTCGTCATCCTCGCCGCCATCGATGCGATGGTGTCGCCGGGAGCGGCGGTCGCGATCGAAATTCGCAGCTCCCGGACCTCGTGCGCCTCCTCCGGCGTCAGACGGCGGAAAGTCGCAATCGACTCGTCGAAGTCACGTTCGACCTCCGGCGACAGCGCCCGCACGGCGAAGATGAGGCGGTAGAGCTGGCCGTCCATGTCAATCACGGCGAGGCGGAAGTTCCATTCGCCGGCTCGCGCCGAGGCGACCACCGCGGGCAGGCCGTGGATGGTAAGACGGCGCACGGAAGAGCGCAGCAGTCCGTCGACCCATCCCGAAGACACGTAGTCCTCGAGCGAGACGCCCGGCTGGGCGCGAACATTGTCGAGCCGGACCGCCTGGTTGTCGCGGTCGCGGACCCCGAATACGGCCTCCGAGGAATTCTCGAGCAGGAAGCCCTCTGGCGCGGTGAAGGTGAAGCGCAGACGAGGGTGCGTGAACTGAGTCCCCCGCACGAAGCCGTCGGCGGGGTCGTCGCCGAAGGCCACGCCTTCGATCGCCGCAAGGTAGGCGTCGCGGTCGCGCTGACCGATGCCGGGCGCGCCGATCTGCCGCGCGACTTCGACCGCATGCGCGACACGTTCGGGGGTCGACGGATGCGTGGAGAGAATGTCGAAGTCGATGGCGTTCTTCTTGCGGCCATAGAGCGCTGCGCGGAGCTCGGTCGATTTCCCGAGCGCAGTGAGAAAACGGGAGGCGCCATAGGGGTCATAGCCGGCGCGAGCGATCGCGCGCACGCCGATCGCATCGGCTTCTAGCTCCTGCTGGCGCGAGAACTTCGCCACCTGAAGACGCTGGCTGGAGCGGATCTCTTCGCCCTTCTGGCGGTTCTGGATGACCTCGGCGGCGCGCGAGATCACGGCGGCCTCGCGCTCGCGCTCCGCGCGGAGGGCGCTGTGACGCGCAGTCACATGGCCGATCTCGTGGGCCATGACCGCCGCGACCTCGGAGCCGTCGTCGGCCAGCGCCAGAAGTCCGCGCGTGACGTAGAGATTGCCCGAAGGCAGCGCGAAGGCGTTGACGACCGGGGTGTTGAGGATCGTGACGCGATAGGTCGGCTGGTTCGGCTCCTCGCTCGTCTTGGCGAGTTTCGCCAAGACGCCGTTGAGATAGGTTTCAGCCGTGGGCGCTCGATACTCGCCGCCGAATTGCGCGACGAGCTCCTTGTGCTGGACGAGGCTTCGATTTGCCTCGGCAGGCGGCTTGGCGGACGGCGCCGGCGCGACGGTCGGCGGCGGCGCCGGCGGCGTGAACAGCGCGGACTGCTGGTCAAATTGCGCGCAAGCGGAAAGCGAGAGCGCGACGATCCCCGTGCACGCGCGCGCCGCCGCCTTCCACAAGGCGCCTCTAACGCGCGTCCGCCTCGCCAAGGTCAATCTGTCCAGCCACGGAAATCTCGATGCGCGGTCCGCTGTTCCAGTCAATCAACCCTCGCACGCCAATCCGCCGCCCCGCGAGGGCGCGGGGAAAGGCGCTGTTGCCTGATATAGTAGCATTGTTCCTTTTGGAAATCACGACTGCGAAGTCTTCGCTGCGCCTCTCACCAAAATTGAGATAATAGGCGGTCTTCGTCTCCCCTACCGAATGAACGATTCCGGAGACGACGACCATGCCCTTTCGATGCGCCAGCTCCGCCAGGCCGGAGGGGTTGGAAAGGTCGACCACCGGATCGATGGCCCAGACGCCGCGCTTCGCCCGGCGCGCGGGCGCCTCGGCGGCGAGAAAGACGGCGGCGCAGCCGGCCGCCGCCGGATCCGGTCGAAAACGCGCAAGGCCCTCGGCGAGCAGCGTCGCGCCGACCGAGACGAGCGCCGACTCGCGCTCCGACGAGGCCGCGGCGATCGCGAAAGCGGGAACATGGCCCCAGCGGTCCGGCGAGGCGGCCAGCGGCTCGACGAACAGCGCGACTGCCGGCAGCCAGGCGGACAGGCGCTCCGTCGCGCGCGCCCGGAGCGCCGCAGCGTCGCCATCTCCCTGCGGGAACTCGAGGCCGGCGAGCGCCACGCGCTTGCCATCGTCGAGCAGCAGATCAACGTCGTCGTCGACGACCGCGGCCGCGGCGGGCGCGGCCCTGGCCAGCGAACAGGGGCCGGTTTCGAGCGCCGGGGACAGTTCCTCGCCGCGCAGAGCGGAGGAGAACCCGACCATGAGGATGATCGCGAACGCCCTCGTCATGTCCGGCCAAAATCCATTCGGAGCTCCAGGCTCGAGTCGCCTCGGCGATCGGCTTGTCGAGGGGCGCGCGCCAGCCTATAGACCCAACCGCAGCGGAAAAAACTTAGCGTCGAGTGAAGCGGCCCAGAAAGCCCGAGCCAGCAAAGTGCAGAACATCTCCGAAATCGCCGTCTTCGTCCTGCTCGGCGCAGCCTTCGCGGCAGGACTCGTCTTCTTCGCCCGCTGGGCAGTTCAGAATCCGTTGCGCGTTTCCGCCTTCGCGCTGATCTCCGTGTCTTTTATCTATGTCGGTCTCGCCTTCGGCTCGGATAATCCACAAAGCTGGACCGCAATCGAGATGACCGGCGTCGCCCTGTTCGGTTCCCTTGCCGGCGCCTCGCTGATCGGCTCGCCCTGGTTCGGGGTCGTCGGTCTCGCCCTCCATCCGTTGTGGGACATCGTCTATCATTATGTCGGCCCGGGCGCGGACTTCACGCCAGCGCCCTTTGCGCTCGCCGACGCGGGTTTTTGCGGCGCGCTCGCGGTTTACGCCGCTCTCGCGATTGCAACGACCAGACCGGCGGCCGCGACCCCGCCGCCAGCCGCCAAAAACAGGCGCTCCAAGAGATGAACGCTCCCGTCGAATTCGACATCCGCCACGACTGGAGCCTTTGCGAGATCGTCGCGCTGCTCAAGTCCCCTCTCCTCGAGCTCGTTGGACGCGCAAACGCGCTGCACCGGCGTCATTTCGATCCGAGCGACGTCCAAAAAGCCGCGCTGCTGTCGATCAAGACCGGCGGATGCCCCGAGGATTGCTCCTATTGTCCGCAATCGGCGCATCATCGCGAAGTCAAGCTCGAACGCGTCGAGCTCATGAGCGTCGACGCGACGCTCGCCGCCGCCCGCGCGGCGCGAGATGCCGGCGCCGACCGCTTCTGCATGGGCGCGGCCTGGCGCTCCGCGCCGGAGGGGCCGCGCTTCGAGGCCGTGCTCGACATGGTGCGCGGCGTGCGGGCGCTCGGCATGGAGGCCTGCGTCACGCTCGGCATGATCACGCCGTCGCAGGCGCAACGGCTCGCCGAGGCGTGGCTTACGGCGTACAACCACAACCTCGACACCGGGCCCGACTTCTATGGCGAGATCATCTCGACGCGCAGCTATCGCGACCGGCTCGAAACGCTCGCGGCCGTTCGGGGCGCCGGGATTGAGATGTGCTGCGGCGGCATCATCGGCATGGGCGAGAGCCTGGAGGATCGCGCCGGGATGCTGCGGGTCCTGGCTGGCTTCGATCCGCACCCGGAGAGCGTGCCGATCAACGCGCTCGTCGCGATCGCAGGCACGCCGCTCGAAGGACGGGCGCCGGTCGATCCGCTCGAGCTCGTGCGCATGATCGCCGCGACGCGCATCGTCATGCCGAAGTCGCGCGTGCGCCTCTCGGCGGGGCGCAGCGCGCTCTCGCGCGAGGCGCAGGTCCTGTGCCTCGTCGCCGGCGCCAATTCGATCTTTTACGGCGAGAAGCTGCTGACCGCCGACAACGCGCCGGTGGACGCGGATGCGGCGCTGTTCGAAGCCATCGGGGCGGTCGGCGCCGCCTAGCCATCGTCCGCCGACGGTCGAGGAGAGACCCTTGCGCCATCGCTTCCTTCTGGCCGGAGTCATGGGCTGGCCGATCGCTCATTCGCGCTCGCCCAAGATCCACAACTACTGGCTCGCGCAACACGGCCTCGAAGGATTTTATGCGCCCCTTGCGGTAACGCCCGACAAGCTCGAAGCCGCTCTGCGCGCGCTCGCGCCGCTCGGCTTCTCGGGCTGCAATCTTACCATTCCCCATAAGGAGAAGGCGCTCGCGCTCGTCGATCGCGTTGACGAGGAGGCGCGGCGCATCGGCGCCATAAATTGCGTCGTCGTCGAGGCTGACGGATCGCTCACGGGCAGGAATTATGACGCATTCGGCTTCATCGCCGGCCTGCGCGCGGCGGCCCCGCATTGGCGCGCGGAACAGGCGCCGGCGGCGGTCATCGGCGCGGGAGGCGGCGCGCGGGCCGTCGTCGCGGGGTTGATCGATGCGGGCGCGCCGGAGATTCGGGTGTTCAACCGCACCCTCGCGCGCGCGCAGGCGCTCGCCGACAGCTTCGGCGGGCCCGTTGCAGCCTATGATTGGAGCGAGCGCGAGAGCAGGCTCTCGGACGCTGGTCTCGTCGTCAACACGACCTCGCTCGGCATGGTGGGGCAACCGCCGCTCGAACTCGGGCTGACCGCGCTCCCGGCGGGGGCGATCGCCGCGGATATCGTTTACGCCCCGCTCGAGACGCCCTTGCTCGCCGAGGCCCGTCGCGCCGGACTGAAGACGGCGGATGGCCTCGGCATGTTGCTGCACCAGGCGCGACCCGCCTTCCGCGACTGGTTTGGCGTCATGCCGGAGGCGACGCCCGCGCTGCGCGACCTCATCGCCGCGACCATCGAGTAGCGCGGGCGCGCCGACTTACGCCGACTTCGAGATTTTGAACGAGGCGACGCCCGCGTCCCTGGCCGCCCGTTGCGCCAACGCGACATAGTCATTGGAAAGGCGCGCGAGACCCGCAAGCTGCCTGCGCGCGAAACGCGCCTGCAAGTCGAGCACATCGGAGACGCTCTTCGCCTTGCCGAGCGCTGCGGTGAGGTCGAGGAGCGCCGTTGCGTTCTCGCTCCAGACATCGACGGCGGTCCTGTGCCACTCCGAAGCGGCCTTGGCCGGAGCGGCGAAGTCGAGCGCGACGATCGCCGAAGACTGCAGGCTGGACTCGAAGGGCGTCTCCGCGCGCCAAGCCGCTTCGGCGGCGACAGGCTCTGGGAGGCCCGCCGCGTCAACAGAAACGCTCGCCGGCTCGTCGATCAGCGGATGCTCCGGGAAAGCGGCGGCGCGTTCGGCGACCGGCTCTTCGGCGCTCGCGACGATGGGTTCAATGATCTCCGTTGCGGGAGGTTCTTCCGGTCTCACGGCGACGGGCTCCTCGGCGTTCTCCTGAGGACGCGCTTCCGCGAGGACGGGCTCGACGATCGGTTCGGGGACAGCATCTACGGGCTCCGCCGACAGGGTCTCTTCCGAGACCACCTGCAGATCGACGACGATCTCCTCGGCCGGGCTCGCGGCCTGGGCCGCGTCGTCCTGCGGCGCATGGGCGACGACATCGTCAATTTGCGCCTCGTCCGCCGAAAGCTCGATCGCCTCGTCTTGCGCGAGCTCGTGCTCCGGCGCTTCGCCGGTGGAGCCAACGTCTTTTCGCCGCGGGGACGATTTCTTGCTCGCCATATTGCTCAAGCTCCATCGTTGCGAGTCCCGACCCGTCTCGCCGAAGCGCGGGGGCCGCTGCTCGTCGCGCCAGACCGCCCCTGACTACTTTTGCGCCGTAGCCTTTTGGAACGCCGCGCCGAGGGCCTTGGTCTGCTCCTGAAACGCCTCGAACTGCGACTTTGCAAACTGGCTCTGAAGCTCCAGGACCTCGTGCACATCCTTCGCCTGCACGAGCTTCTGCGCGAGATCGAACGCCGCCTTCACATTGCTTTCGGCGTACCCGATCGCCGTCGTCCCGACGTCCTTGAGCCCTTCGCTGAACGGCACGCTGGACGTGTCGATCGAATCGATCGCCTTATGCGCCGCGCCGGAAAAGCTCTCGAAGGCCTTGCGGGCCTGCTCGACGCTCTTCTCTGCGAAATCGCGAATCTCGGCGGGAATTTGGTAGGACGCGTTCGTCATGGAACTTCTCCGTAGTCGCCCTCCGCCGAGAGGAAGAACATCGCGCAGTGCATCGCGATTCAGGCGGCGGCGCGCTGTTATGGAACAGTTCATTGTGCGATGCAATATATATATTTTCATCGTGGCTCACAGCGCTGCATGGCGCCAGCGAAAACTTGGCTTTTGCGTCGCAGCCGCAGTCGCGGGTCGGGGCATTCATCATTAACGCCGGATCGGGTCGAAAACCTCAGCGGGCGCATGGACCGGAGCCCGCTCTACGATTAAGGTTCTATTAACGAAAAGCGCCGTGCGGTTTTCTCATGCGAAGGGCGAGCGGAGCCCGGAGATGGTCGACGACCTGTCTAAATCCTTGGCGGCGCAGATTTCCGCCGATCCGGCGTTCACCGCGCTCGAGGCTTCGGGCGCGCCGATCGTCGCGCTCGTCGGCGAGGAGCCGCGCATCGTCTACGCCAACGCGACCGCCGCCGCCATGTTCGGCGAGCGCCCGGACGCCAGGCTGTTTCTTGGTCCCGAAGGCGGCGAAGAACGGCTGGGGCGACTCCTGGAGCGCCTGAAACGGAATTCGGCGCCCCGTCTCGAGCGCCTGCCGCTGGCGCTGGCGGGCGAGGCGCGGACAGTGACGGCGCTCTGCCGTCGCCTGGCCGGGCCGCCTGCGACTCCGATCTATGTCGTCGCCGCTCTGGGCTTGCGTCCGCCGGCCCCCGCCGACGACGAGGAAACTGCGAAGAACGCCGAAGCGGCCGGAGCGGCGGATCGCGACGCCTGGCTTCGCGATGAGCTGCGATCGCGCTTTGGCGGCGCCGCGCGCTTCCTCTGGAAAACCGACGCGCTCGGGCGCTTCGTGGAGGTGACGCACGAGCTCGCCGACGTGGCGGGACGCGCGAACGCCGACATTCTCGGCCGCAGGGTTGATGACGTGGCGCGGACGCTGGGGCTTGGTCCCGCGCTCGCCGAGGCCTTCGCCTCGCGCAGGACCTGGAGCGGGGTCGAGGTCGACTGGCCGCTCGACGAACCTCCGGCCGCGGCTCCGACGACACTCGGGGCGCTGCCGATCTTCGACGCGACCCGACGCTTTGCCGGCTTCCGCGGCTTTGGCGTGCTGCGGCTCGATCGCGCGACCGCCCGCGACGCGCGGACGCCGCGACCGGCGTCCCCGACTGCGGAAAGGCAGCCCGATCCGTCGCCGGCGAGGGTCGACAACATCGTGCCGCTGCGCCCGCCGGCCCCGACGCCGCGCGAGGAGCCCGCGGCGCCGCCGCAAAGCGCGCTGACGCCGATCGAAAAAACCGCATTCGACGAGATCGGGCGCGCGCTCGCGTCCGCGCCCCCGCCGCCGCCGGGTCCGGCGCGCGAGCTCATCGATCACGTCGCGCGCGCTCTGGAGACCCCGCACTCCGGCCAAGCCGACGATGCGTCGTCGCGAAGCGCGCTCATCGACATGCTGCCGATCGGCGTTCTGGTCGCGCGCGGCGAGGAGGCGCTCTACGCCAACAGGACTCTTCTCAGTCTTCTCGGCTTCGCAGACCTGGACGCGCTCGCGCGCAGCGGCGAGCTGTCCCGCGCATTCGCCGGACGCCTGCCGGCGCGTCCGGCGCCCCCGCGCACCGTCGCTTTGCGCGCCGTCGAGGTCGTCGCCCCCGACGGCGAGCTGCTCCACGTCGAAGCGCACGTGCAGAACATCGCCTGGGAAGGCGCCCCCGCGACTCTGATCTGTCTGCGCCGCCGCCAGCTGCAGCCCGTCGCGGCAGCGGCCCCCGCCGCCGAGCTCGAGCGTGATCGGCTCATCGCCGCGAGCGCGGAGCTCCAAACGGCCTTCGACCTGCTGCCCGACGCATTGGCGATGGCGACCGCCGAGGGCCGGATCGCGCGCGCCAACGCGGCCTGCGCCAGGTTTTTCGCCAAGGCGGGACCGGCGCTCCAGGGGCGCGAGCTCTCCAGCCTGTTCGCTGGCGAGGACGGGAGACGGATTGCGAGCTTTTTTGCCGGTTCAGACGCTTCGGCCGAGCTGCGGCTCGAAGGGGGCGAGCGGCTGTGGCTCCGGAGGACGGAAGGGGAGCCGAAACGCGTCCTATGTCGCCTCGAGCAGAGCGCGCCGCAGGCCGGTTCGACGGCGCTGCAAGAGGCGCGCGAGGCGGCGGAGCGGGCCAGCGCCGCGAAGTCCGAGTTTCTGGCGCGCGTCTCGCATGAGATCCGCACGCCGCTCAGCGCAATCCTCGGCTTCGCCGAGGTCATGATGGAGGAGCGCTTCGGGCCGATCGGCTCCGAGCGCTACAAGGAATATCTCAAGGACGTGCACGCTTCCGGAGCCCACGTCCTCAGCATCGTCAATGATCTCCTTGATCTCTCCAAGATCGAGGCCGGCAAGATGGAGCTCAGCGCCGACGAGGTTGACGTCAACGCGGTCATCGGCGAATGCGTCTCGATCATGCAGACGCAGGCCAGCAAGCTGCGCGTCATCGTGCGCCTCTCGCTCGCGCCGCGCCTGCCGCGCATCCGCGCCGACGAGCGCTCTTTGCGCCAGATCCTGCTCAACCTGCTGTCGAACGCCGTGAAGTTCAACGTGCCGGGCGGCCAGGTAATCGTCTCCAGCGCCCAGACCGACGCCGGCTACGTCGTCGTGCGGGTCAAGGACACGGGCGTCGGCATGACCAACGACGAGATCGCGCTCGCGCTCGAGCCGTTCAAGCAGCTCGAGACCGCCCGCAAGAGCGGCGGCACCGGCCTGGGGCTGCCGGTGACGAAGGCGCTCGTCGAGGCGAACCATGCGACGCTGCTCATTCAGAGCCGCAAGAACGAGGGCACGCTGATCGAGGTGGGCTTCCCGCCGCGCCAGGACCTGGCGGCGGAGTAGGCCCTCCCCGATCGCCCCGTCAGCTCAGGCTCGCGCAAAACCGCTGAATCTTGGCGCAAGCGTCCTCGAGCGTCGCCGTCGAGGCGGCGTAGGAGACCCGGAAGTTCGGGCCCGTGCCGAAAGCCGAGCCCTGCACGACCGCGACGCCCTCGGCCTCAAGGAGCTCAGTCACGAAATCCTCGTCGCTCGCGATGACCTTGCCGCTCCGCGTCTTGCGCCCGATCGCCGCGGCGCAGGAAGGGAAGACGTAAAAGGCGCCCTCGGGCGTCGGGCAGCTCAGATGCGCCGCCTGGTTCAGCATCGAGACCACGAGGTCGCGCCGCTCCTCGAAGGCCTTGCGGAAGACCTCGAGGTGATCCTGCGGGCCCTCGAGCGCTGCGACCGCGGCCCATTGCGCGATCGAGCAGGCGCCAGAAGTCTGCTGGCCTTGCAGCAGATCCATGGCCTTGATCAGAGGCGCGGGGCCTGCGGCGTAGCCGATGCGCCAGCCGGTCATCGCATAGGCCTTGGAGACGCCGTTCATGGTCAGCGTGCGCGGAAACAGCTCCGGCTCGACCTGCGCCGGGGTCACGAATTTGAAATCCCCGTAGACGAGATGCTCGTAGATGTCGTCGGTCAGGACGTGCACCTGCGGGTGGCGCAGCAGCACGTCGGTGACCTTCTTCATCTCGTCGCGCGTATAGGCTGCGCCCGACGGGTTCGACGGCGAGTTCAGCACGAGCCATTTCGTCTTCGGCGTGATCGCGCGCTCCAGGATTTCCGGCTGCAGCTTGAAGCCGTCCTCCATGCGGGTCTCGGCGAAGACCGCGACGCCGCCGCAAATCGCCACCATTTCGGGATAGCTCACCCAATAGGGCGCCGGAATCACCACCTCGTCGCCGGGATTGACCGTCGCGAGAAAGGCGTTGAACAGGATGTGCTTGCCGCCCGTGCCGACGATCGTGTCGCTCTCCCTGTAGTCGAGACCGTTCTCACGGCTGAACTTCTTCGCGACCGCGGCGCGAAGCTGGGGAATTCCGAGCACGGGGGTGTAGCGCGTCTCGCCGCGGTCGATCGCCGCCTTGGCCGCGGCGCAGACATGCGCCGGCGTGTCGAAGTCGGGCTCGCCGACGGAGAGGCTCACGACCTCGCGCCCCTGCGCCTTCAAGTCCCGCGCCTTCTGCGTCACCGCGATCGTGGCGGAGGGCTTCACGCGAGAAAGGGCGGCAGCGAGGAAGGTCATGCCGAGGATCCTTAGTTTTTCGTCGACGCCACGCTGCGCTGCAACGATCGACGCGCGCAGATTCGCGTCAAAGTCAATCGCTCCATAGGATGCGGCGCGGGCCCGGGCAATGGGATTCCGCGCGCGTCGGCGTTGGGAGAGCGGACGGCGATTCGAATTTTATCGGATCGAGCAAAAAAAAATTAATGAACCGCTAATTTTTCGAATTTTCAATGCAACCTTTTTGGTCTTTCGCGTGTTTATCTGCCAAGGAAGCCAGACCAAAGAAAAACGCCTGCGCCGCGTAGGGTGGCGTCGGAGAGGCATGCGTGTGGCTTTTCGTAGGGGGTAGAGATGTCGCTCGCAGATAAATTCGAACAACAGTCGGAGCCCGGCTTCACGCGCAGTTTCGATCCGGAAAGCGCGCGCCGCCAGTTTCATATGTCGGTCGTGCTGGTTGCGGCGATGGGGCTCGCCGCTTTCATCTTGGGCTTCTTGTCGCCCGCCACGCCGTCTCAGACCCTGAATCAGGCGCCGGTCGCCTCCGATCCGGGATTTGGGCGCTTGGTGTCGATCGATAGCCACTAGTCACGCCGTTTACGGCGCCCCCCTGCGCTTTTAACGCGCCCGTTCGTCAGAGCGGGCGCGATTTGTTTTGCCTGTCAGGAAACTCACGCGTCCATGGCCGGGGTGGGGGTCGTCCTGCCGGAAAGGCGACCTCCCGCCGCCCGCTTCATCCATCCCCGGCGCGCCGCGAATGGAAACTCACTTGCGATCCGTCGCATCGCCGTGCTGGTGATCGTGACCGTGATGATCGTGATTGTCTTCATGGACGCTCGCAGACGTTGGTCCAGCAGAGTCCTTGTTCTGCGCCTTTTCCCAGCGCGCCTGCGCTTCGGCGTCGTGAGCGTGGGCCGCGTCCGGCGCCTCGATCGCCGCGTCGATCACAACCTCTCCGGCCTTCTCGAAAGTCAGCGTGAGCTCCAGACCCCAGCCGACCTCGAGATGCTTCTTGATGTCGAGCAGCAGCACATAGGCGCCGCCGGGGGCGAGCGTCGTCGTTTGACCAGCAGGGATCTTGATGCCCGTCGTAGGCTTGTCGCCGCGCGAGTCTGGATGGAGCTCGATGCTTCCGAACTTCTCGGATTTCACGCCGACGAGGCGATCGTCGGCGGCGCCGAGATTGTGGAAGAACCCGTAAAGATAGGCCTTGCTTTCGCCCTCAACCGGAGCGCGCAGCCAGGGATGCTCGACGACGAGCTTCCCGACCTCATACTCATGGGCCGTCGCGCCGGCGCCGAACAGCGCCGCTCCGGCGGCCGCGCCGCCTATGGTCAACAGGTCTCGCCGCGTGATCTGCATTCGTCTACTCCCTTTGCGCCGACTATGCCCGCCAGCTTCCGCGCGCATCATGTCTCAACAATTGGTCTTGCGCCACTTTGACGGCGCGACGCCGCGTCCCTGCGACAATTTACCGCGCGCCCACGGCTTCAGTGCGAGTGCAAGCTGATGATGACGAAGGGCTCCTTTGCGAGCGCCGCCACGTCGCTTGCCAGCTGCGCCGCCTGAACGTCCCCTTCCGCGAAATGGCGGAATCGCGCGCGCACATAGCCCGACCGGTCGATCAGATAGTGCGCTTCGGCGATTTCTGTCGTCGGGATCTCGTTGGGATAGCGGTTGATGACCGAATAGGCGGCCTCCACCGCGCGCGCATGCGTCGGCTGGCGTCCGAGCGTCGCGGCCGGACAGCCGCCTTGATAGACGGTCACGTGATGCGCGCCCGCCGCCTTCGCGGTCTGCGCCGCGATGGCCAGGCTCTCGTCGAGCTGCGTCTCGTCCACCCCCGCCGCGTTGCAACGCGCGAAGGAGACGAGGGTCGGCACGCCGCGCAGCCCGTAAAGCGTGGTGATCTTGTCCTCCGGATCGACGAGCTGGAAGTCCGGCGCGATCAACCATTGCACCATGGGCGTTGCGCCGATGAAGCGGGCCCGATTGGAATAGGACATCATCAGCAGGAAGTTGATCAGGTCCCAGCGGTCGTCGCTGTCCAGCACGTCCTTGAAGCCCGGCATGACGCCGCTCGTGCCGCCGAAGGTCAGCCAATGGAAGATGTCGCCGATCGTGTGGTTGCCCACATGCGGCGCCGTGAGGTCCGCCGGCGGAACTTTGAGTGTCTTCGCCATCTCGCCGTTCCCCTCGCCGGTCGCGCCGTGACAGGCGACGCAGTTCTCGGCAAAGTCCTTCTGCCCGCGCGCGACGGATTCAGCCGTATAGTCCACGGCCGGATCCGCGTAGGTGTCGGGGTAGGCGACCGTCGCGAAGGATGAGACCACTCCGAGCGCGGCGAGCGTCAGCGCGGCGGGCGTCGCGAAGCGCCGCCATGGACGCGCGCGGGGGACGAGCCAAAGCGCCGCGCCGAACACCGAGAAAACCAGCGCCGCCAAGCCCGACCACGCCGGCGCGAGATACCAGCCGGGAACGTCGGTCCAGGGCAGTTTCATCCCCACATAGCCCCAGGTCGCGGCCCAGGAGAGGCGGAAGGGCAAAGGCCAGTAGAGGTCTGTTTCGTGCGAGGCCGGCGTGATGACCGCGATCCAGCCGGCGATGAACAGAAGACCGACAGCCGCTGCGGCTTCAGCCGCGCCGACGCGCCCATACCAGCCGAAGTCGAATTCCCCTGCGGGACGCCGATTGAGGTAAAGCGCCAGGGCGAGCGCCGCGAGCATCGCGGCCGCGAGCAACAGCAGCTTCAGCGACAGCAGACGTCCGTAGGGGGTCGCCAGAAGATTGGCGAAGCTGCTGACGTTTTCCCACGCCATGACGAGGCCCGTCGCGAAAACGAGCGCGATCGCGACCTTGGCGATCGTCGACCAGCGTTCGGCGAGCCTGGCCGCGACTTCCGGGGGCTTGTCTCGCCCCGTGAACATCCACCACACGAGGCCGATCAGGCCGCCGATCCAGGTCAGTCCCGCCAGCGTGTGGAGCAGGAAGCTCGCCTGCGTCCACCAGGTGAAGCTGTCGTCGATGGCGTGGCCGGTCACCGAGGTCGCGGCCAGCACGAGGCCGCCGGCGACGAGCGCGGCTATATCGAGCGGCTGGATACTCGCGAAAAGCCTCGCCGCCGCCAGCCCCGCAAAGGCCAGGGCGAGAAGCTGGGTCGCCAGGAAGGCCCTGCCCACGGTCGTCGCGAGCGAAAAAGTGAGCACCGCATCGAAGTCGAAAGGACGGCCTTCGGGGATGATCCCCCGCGCCGTGACGACAATGAAGACGAAACCCAGCAGGAAGCGCAGCAAAGCAAGCAGCGCGATGGCAGGTTTGAAGCGTTGGCCGTTTTCGTCGATGAGGCGCGGCGCAAGCAGCAGCCCGACTGCGAGAGCCGAAGCCAGGCTCTCGATGAAGCGAATGAACGCGAGCTCCATGTGCGGGAGTTCCGGTGTTTACGCGGGACGAGCGACGCGCCGCCGCGAGCGACGCGCCGCCTCGCCGGGTTTGGCGGACCGAGGCGCGGTTCTCGTGATTTTGCTCCGCCGGGAGCGTCCCCCGGTCACTTGGCGTCTATGGTGAACTCGTAGTTCCCCTTGACGACGTGCCCGTCGCTGGACAGCACGCTGTAACGCACGATGTACCGCGCGGGCGGCAGATCGGCAGGCGCGTCGAGCGTGAGCTCCCGCGGGGAATCGGGTTTGCCCACAGCGCCTTGGGCGAGCACCTTCCCGTCCGGGGTCTCGATCGTGATCGTCGAATAGGCGGGCTCGACGCCGGCGCCGAATTTCAGCTTGATCGTCTTGGGCGCGCTGTCCACGTGGTCCTTCGCCGACGGGTTCGCGTCGACGAGGAACGAATGCGCGGCGCCCGGCGCCGCCGGCCCTAGCGCGCCTGCGGCTCCAAGAGCCGCCGCCGCGACCAACGCTTTGAGCCTTCCCGCTCTCCGACACTTCCTCATAGCTTCCCTCCCTGGCGCGCTTCTGCGGCGCGCCTTCCTTCACGCTGCGGCTTCTTTGGACTTCCGCGCGCCCGACGGATGCGTGTGCCGCCAGTAGGCGCCGACCACCATGGCGATTAACAGGGCGCCGAGAAGATAGGGCACCCATTGCCAAAAGGTCTCGCCGACCGAGAACTTGAAAATCTGCGTCTCCCGCTCGCCATTGTCCTTGGTCAGGGTGACGAGCCCGACATAATGGCCGTTCTGCTTGTAGTTGTGCTCGAAAGTGACCGTTCCGCGCGTATAGCGCGTGGGCGGAAAATGCACCTCGGTCAGCGGCTCCAGGCTCGCCTCGTCGCCAAGAGGCGTCATCGGGTCGCGGATGATCCGGATTTCGATGGGCATGTCCCGAAATTTCGGGTTCTCGATGTCGAACACCATGATCACATTGCCGGTCGACGGAATTTCCTCGCAGTACTCGCTGCGCGACTGTCCCGGCAGATAGGCGGTGATGTGGATCATGTCGTAACCGAACATGACCATGCACATGTTGCCCATCACCATCGCTTCGGGCCCTGCGCCGCCCTCGGCGCGTGCGACGGCGGGCGCCGTGATCAGCAGCAAGGCCCCAATGATCGGCGACAGCACTTTCGACCAGCTCATTTTACGCTTTTCCTCCTCGTGGCGCGTTTGGCAGCGCCGCCCCGGAACGCTTCTTCCGCCTTGCTTCCAGCTTCGCCGGCGTCGCCCCGTTGCGGCCAGTCTTACGCAAAAACGCAGGCGTTTCGAGAAAAATCGCGGAACGACATTTGCGACGATTCGCCGCGCGGCGGCGAAAGGAAACGGAGGCGTAGCGCCCCTGGCGCAAAAGAAACAGGCCGGACTTTCGTCCGGCCTGCGTTTTGCGATGTTTTGCGGGATCAGGGCATGTCGCCGGCGACGAACTTCGGAATCACCGGGCCGCCGATCTCCGCCCCGAAGCGGCGCTTCGACGGGGTGAAGAAGAAC
>DATHCI010000004.1:0-15713 GCA_035319645.1 Methylocystis sp.
CGACGATCCAGCGGATCTCGGCCTCGTTCATGAAGTGGAAGCCGCCCCACCAGCGCTCGAATTCGAGGAACCGGTCGAGCCCGCGGTCCGGATCGACGAACAGGTCGTAATATTTGCCGAAGTAGTTGCGCGAGGGATTGAGCGCCTCGAAATTGGAGACGAGCCAGGCGCCGTCGAACTCGCCGTGGCCAAGATCGGAAAGCAGCAGCGCCGGCGCGGCGCCGCCGAGCAGGCCGCCATTGTAGCGCATCGGGTTCTCGCCGAGCCGCCCCGACCAGGTCGCGAGCGGCGCGCCGTTGATGACGAGCGGGCCGGCGATGTCGGGATTGGCGGCGGCGAGCGCCATCGTCGCCCAGCCGCCCTGGCAATTGCCGACGATGATGGGCTTTGGCGACTGCGGGTGCCGTTTTGCGATCTCGCGCACGAAGGCGGCTTCCGCCCGCATGACGTCGGCGAGCGTCTGACCCGGCTCCGGGCGCGGACGAAAGACCACGAAATAGACGGGATGCCCGTCGTGCAGCGCGACGCCGACCTGGCTGTCGGCCTTGAAGCCGCCGATGCCCGCGCCGTGGCCGGCGCGCGGGTCGATGATGAGATAGGGGCGCTTCCAGTCGAAGACGTCGACGCCCGCCGGCGGGATGATCCTGAGCAGCCGATAGTTCGAGGGCTGCGGCAGGTCCTTTCCGTCCAGCACGACCTCGGAGTCGTAGATGAGCACGGGCGGCGTGTTCGCCGCCTCATGCGCCGCGTCGTTGTCGGCGCGCTGGCGCAAAGCGTCGAGCGTCAGCAGCGCGCGGCGGGCGGCGTCGACGGAATAGGCCGAGGCCTCGTCGAGGAGTCTGCGATCGGCCTCGAAAGACCGAGCGATCGCCGCCGCGCGGGTCCACAGCTCGTGCAGCCGCTCGCCATGCTCGCCGCCGATGCGCTGGGCGTGCCGTCCGGCGGCGAAGCAGACCCGCTGCGCTTGCAGCCCGTAGTCGCCTTGAGCCCGCGCGAAGCGCGAGAGGACATCTTCTGGACTGAAGCTTGGCTCCATGAGCCTTCTCCCATCAAACGGCCGCGCGTTCGCGCGGCGACGGCCTCACGCCGCGACCGATTGGCGCGCGACGCCGGCGACGGCGATCGTGTGCCGGGCGATCATGGCCTCCTCGTCGGTCGCCAACAACAGGACCTGCGCCGTAGCCGTGGGGTCGCCGATGCGCGCGTCGCCGCGTGCGTTGGCCTCGGCGTCGAGGCGCAGGCCGAGCCAATTCATGCCCGAGCAGACGTCGCGCCTCACGCGCGCCGAATGTTCGCCGATGCCGGCGGTGAAGACGAGTGCGTCGAGGCCGCCGAGCGTCGCAGCGAGCGCGCCGATGTGCATGCGCACGCGATGCGTAAAATAGGCGATGGCGTCCTTCGCCTCCGGCGCGTCGCTTTCTTCGAGCGTGCGCATGTCGCCCGAGATTCCCGAAAGACCCTTGAGGCCGGAACGCTCGTAGAGCAGACGCGTGAGCTCTGCGACCGTCATTCTCTCGTGGTCGAGCAGGTAGAGCAGGAGGCCCGGGTCGATCTCGCCGCAGCGCGTCGCCATGGCGAGGCCCTCGAGCGCGGAAAAGCCCATGGTCGAGGCGACGGAACGTCCGTCCTTCATCGCGCAGAGCGAGGCGCCGGCGCCGAGATGCGCGACGATGACGCGGCCGCAGGCGAGGACGGGATCGATTGCGCGCAGGCGATGCGCGATGAACTCGTATGAGAGGCCGTGAAAGCCGAAGCGCCGCAGTCCGCGGGCGTAGTAGTCGCGCGGCAGGGCGTAGGCGTCGTTGACGAATTGATGGCCGCGATGAAAGGCGGTGTCGAAGCAGGCGACCTGCGGCACGGAAGGATAGGCCGCGTGCGCCGCCGCTACGCCCACGAGATTGTGCGGCTGGTGCAGAGGCGCGAGCGGGGCCAGCGCAGCGAGCTCCGCGAGCATGTTGGCGTCGACGATCGCCGGCGCGGAATAAGCGAGGCCGCCATGCACGACGCGATGGCCGATGGCCGCGACGACGATCTCGGGAAAGGCCTCGTCCACCCAGTCGAAGACGCTGCGAATCGCCGAGGCGTGGTCTGGAGCCACGACCGGCAGCTCCTGCTCTCTCCCGCGCGCTTCGGCGCGAAAGCGGGAGCAGCCGCCGATCTCTTCGATGAGGCCATGCGCGATACGGCGCGGCCAGTCGCCCTCGACTGCAAAGAGCGCGAATTTGATCGAGGACGAGCCGGCGTTGAGCGTCAGGACGTGATCGCTCATCGCCGCTACTCCGCCGCCAAGGCGTGACGGCATTCCTCGTGCTGCTGGGCGTCGCGCCAGTGATCATAGAGCAGGGCCAGCGCGCTGGAGCCCAGGCGCGAGCGGTCGTTGTCGGCGCGGCTCGTGAGCATGATGGGCGCGCGCGCGCCGATGACGAGGCCGGCGGCCTCGGCATGGGCGACGAAGGTCAGCTCCTTGGCGAGCATGTTGCCGGCCTCGAGATTGGGCGCGATCAATATGTCGGCCCGCCCGGCGACGAGGGAGCTGATGCCCTTGGTGCGCGCCGCGGTCGCGTCGACGGCGTTGTCCATGGCGAGCGGCCCGTCGACGATGCCGCCCTTGATCTGGCCGCGCTCGGCCATCTTCGAGAGGATCGCGGCGTCGAGCGTCGAGGGGATCGCCGGATTGACCGTCTCGACCGCGGAGAGCACGCCGACTCGCGGCGTCTCGACGCCGCAGGCGCGCGCGAGGTCGATGGCGTTCTGGACGATGTCGACCTTGGCGGAGAGATCCGGGGCGATGTTCACCGCCGCGTCAGAGATGAAGAGCATGCGATCGAGCGTCGGCGCGTCCATGGCGAAGACATGGGTGATGCGGCGATTGGTCCGCAGGCCGCCCTCCTTCTTGACGACTTCGGCGAGCAGGTCCTCGGAATGCACATTGCCCTTCATGATCGCGCGCGTTTCGCCGCGCCGCGTCATCGCCACGGCGAGCGCCGAGGCCTCCTGCGGGTCGGCCGCCTCGACGATGCGATAGTTCTTCAGATCGGCCCCGCCGGCGCGCGCCGCCGCCTTAATCTTTTCCGCGTCGCCGATGAGCACGGGCGTGATGAGGCCGCGCTCGGCGGAGAGCAGCGCGCCCATCAGCGAATTGTGGTCGTCAGGCCAGACCACGGCGGTCATGAGCGGCGGCAGCGCCGCGGCCTTGGCGATGAGGCATTCGAAATGCTCATGCTGATCGAGGATGATCGTCGGCAGCTCCTCGCGCCGCGAGATGATGGTCGCGAGCGGGCAGGCGACCTCGGCCTGGCCATCGCAGGCGAGCGAGCCGTCCTCTTTGACGACGCGCACGTCGAAAACGGCGACGGGCTTTTCGCGCTTCTCGACGCAGCGAATCTCGACGGCGAGCTTGTCGCCGGGAAGCACGCGCGCGCCGAAGCGGAAGTTCTGCGCCAGATATTGCGTCCCGGCCCCCGGCAGGATGTTGCCGAGCACGGCGGAGACGAGCGAGCCGACCCAGAGCGAGGGGGCGAAGGCCTGCCGCGGATCGCGCAGATCGTGCGACGGGAGGTTTAGCGGATTGAGATTGCCCGAGGCGCGGGCGAACAAAATCATGTCGTCCGTCGAGCAGGTCCGCTCCAGCCGGGCGCTCGCGCCGACGACTAGCTCGTCGAACGTCGTGTTGCGCAGGGTGAGGCTCTCGTCCATGGGGCTACTTCTAGCTCAAGGAGCTGAAGCTATTATGGCGCCGGCGCTCGAGTTTCGGGCGAGAATGTCGCAACAGGGGACGGATCGCACAACCCGCGCGCCGCTCACAGCTTGACGTAGACGTCGCACCCATAGACCGAGATGGGGGCGCCGAACTCATCGGCGATCTTGTTCCAGCAGCGGCCCACACCGTCGATCGTGCGATAGACGAATGTGCCGGTGGGCTCGTCGACCACCTTGTCGCGCACGCGCCGCTCGTGGAGCTCGCGGCGGTGTTCGGCGAGATAATTGAAATAAGAGGTGGCGGTTTCATCGCCGCAGCGATACAGCACGTGGCGGTCGAGCACATAGACGGTCGCGCGCTCTTTCGCCTCGGCGATGCAATTCGAGTAGTGCCTGAGGCCATCGGGCCGGACGTCGATCTCCGCCCGTGCTTCGGTCGCCGCGATGGGAAGGGCGAGGGCGCCGAGCGCCGTCAGGCCAATCCGGGCGAATTTGCGCATCTGGGCGTCTCCGTCGCTTCCACCGGGCCCCGAAACCGGGCGCCCGATTCCTTCTCCTAATGCTTTGCGACTTAAGGAGCAAGCCGCCGCAAGGGCCCAGCTGCAAAGGCTCCGGCGATGACGAGCCGCGACTTGCGCGTCGGCGGACCGGGGAGGGGGAGGGGCGCTGCCGACAGCGGGCCGCCGCGAATTGTCGCACTGTTACGCAGAGTTCTGCACCTTACCTATGCAGAGTTGAAACGGCTTGCTGGGAGGGCGAGATGATCAATAGGCAAAACTGGACGAGCAGCGGGCGCGTCCTTCGCTATCCGGTCGTTCTGGGCTTTGCATTGCTGGCCTCGGCGGGGCCGGGGCTTTGCGCCTCCGCGCAGACTCCCGCGGCGTCGCCCCGGGGCGCAGGTCTTAGCGCGGCTTGCAGTCTCGTCGCGTCCGGCAGCGGCACTCTTGAGTGCAACTTCCCGGTCCTGCCGCCGGACAAGGGCTTGGAGATCCAGTATGTCTCGGCGGAGTGCACGGCCAACGCGGGAGTTTCCTCCGAGGTCGCGGCGTTCCAGATCCTGACCGTTCCGCCGAACTCAAACGTGGCGGTTCCGTATAATGTGCCGATAGCCTCCGGCCAAAATGCGTTTGTCGGCTCGCCGACGGCCGTTTGGACGGCGGGCAAGTCCGTGAAGCTCTTCGCCAAAGCGGGAACCAGCCCGGTGGGGCTGATTTACATGGGCTACTTCGCAACGCACACGCCTGGACTGGTCTGCACGGTCTCAATCTCCGGCGTCACATTCTGAGCGCTCGCCCATCATTGTCTCGCAGTTGACGTGCGCGAGACGTTGCGTCTCGTCGACCACTGCGGTCCATCGGCTCATCGTTCATCTTTGCGCAGCGATCTTTTCGCGTGCGGCGCTGGCGAGAAAGGCGGAACGAGTCAGCCCTCGATCTCTGGCTGTTTCGTCGATCGCTTCGAGAAGCCCGGCGTCGAAAGTCAAATTAGGGCGAACGACTCGTCCCGCATCGAGGAGGAGCGGGACGAGAGCCGTCGACTCGCCAGGGTCGACTTCGCTTCGCTCCAGAATCTCGGCGAGAGTTCTGGGCTTTACGAGGTTGAAGCCGCCGCTGCGTCGGTAGCTCATGACCTCGCGCAGGGCCTCGGTGGGGCTGGCGATCGCCTCTTCCGGGCTCGCGCCGGCGCCGACGCACCCTTCCAGGTCCGGGAATCGCACGCGCCAGCTCTCGCCGCCGCCATCGATCACTCCGACAAAGGCCGCCATCGTGTTGCCCTCCATATCTTTCCACCAGTTTTGGCGATTCTCCCGCAGCGTGCTCCCAATCCTCATTTCGTGCCACTTGTGCAGGGAAACGTAGCCACGCGGCTGTCTGAAATGGTTATGTCGTACCGTTCGACGAATTGCCGTTGCCGAAGCCTCGAATTGCGTGAGCGCCTCTTCAAAATAGCTCAGCACTACCCCGAGGCGGAAGACAGCAAGCCACTCCACCGGAGTGAAGTTGCGCGCCAAACGAAAGCGACGGGCCACTCCGTGATCCTGTGCGACGTGTGAAAGTAGGTAAATCCGTTTTCTCTAGGTCCTCGCCACCCACAAAGTGGTAGCGGACACCATATTCGCTAGCCGTGCCCGAGTTGAAGTATATGAAGATGTTGAAGATGCGATCAGCGGCCATGCTTTGTAACTCCCTTCGGTTTCTCCGAGTCGCGGGCGGAAAAGGCGAGCCTCAACGATGCCGAACGCTTGCGCAAATTTCTGGCGCGCTTCGGGCTGGAGTGGCGATGGGCGACGAGTTGGAAGAACGAGTGCGGCTCACGGTGTTTCGATCAATCTACCTCCACCATCGTCTCGCCCTTTTCGATGGCGGTGACGATCTCGGGCAACAGCAGGGCGAGTCTTTGCAGGAGGGCGCGCTTGGTGGTGTCGCCGATGCGCAGCCACACGATGGCCGGGCCGACGGGCTCCAAAGCGCGCATCACAACGAAATCACTGTCCTTCGTGACGAGAACCGCGCCGGAACTGGCTGCTTGTCGCCAGATCACGCGGTCAGACGCATCCGTCAGCCCTAGATCGGCCACGTCCGCGGCTTCATGGCCGGCGGCTGCCAGAAACCGGGCGAAAGCCGGAGGCAGCTGAGCGTCGACGAGAAACCGCATCGCCAGGGACCCACTTCGTCAAGAATCCGCATCACCCCGCCGCGCGGATGACCGTGTGGTCGGTTATGCGCGCGGCGTAGGCGAGCGCCGCGGTTATGTCGGCGTCCTCGAGATAGGGATAGTCGGCGAGAATCTCGTCGCGGCTGGCGCCGCCCGCGAGCATATCCAGGATGTCCGTCACGCGCACGCGAAGACCGCGTATGGTCGGGCGTCCGCCGCACACGTCGGGATGGGTCGTGATGCGTCGCAGTTCGTCCATGACCGCCTAATTCCATTTCACCGCCGCGGAGCGAGCGCCTTTCGAGAGGGAAGCCAGATCCACGTATTATGATAGCGTCGCCGCTCGCGAAAGGCCAGATTGCCTGCCTGACGCGCCGCCCAGCGGGCGAGAATCGGCGGACAAACGCGCATTGCGCTTCACAAGATCTCCCGCACGTCCCTGACCGCGGATCGTCTTCGCCAACTCCTAGCGGCGGCACGTAAGCCGCCATTAACCCGCCCCGTCCATATTTGCCCGTTAGGCGGGCCGCGCGGGCGCCGCCGCTGACCCCAGGCTGCGCCACGCCGCGCGCTGCTGCATTTCAGAGCGGACATGAGCGACATCATCGAGACGCTGGTCATTGGCGCCGGCCCCGCCGGGCTGACTGCCGGCTATATCCTCGCGAAGAACCGGCGCGACGTGCTCATCCTGGAGCAGGACGAGACCTATGTCGGCGGCATCAGCCGCACGGTCAACTACAAGGGCTTCCTGTTCGACATCGGCGGCCATCGCTTCTTCTCCAAGTCGAAGGAGATCGTCGACCTCTGGAACGAGATCCTTCCCGACGATTTCCTCGATCGCCCGCGCCTGTCGCGCATCTACTATCGCGGCAAGTTCTACGCCTATCCGCTGAAAGCTTTCGAGGCGCTGCGCAATCTCGGGCTGTTCGAAAGCGCGCGCTGCATGATCTCCTTCGCTTACGCCAAGGCGTTCCCGGTCAAGAACCCGCGCTCCTTCCATGAATGGGTGCGCAACCAGTTCGGCGAACGCCTGTTCGGCATCTTCTTCAAGACTTACACCGAGAAGGTGTGGGGCATGGGCTGCGACGAGATCTCCGCCGACTGGGCGGCGCAGCGCATCAAGGGCCTGAGCCTCGGGGCGGCGATCGTCGACGGCCTGCGCCGCTCTTTCGGCCTGCGCAAGGCCGAGGGCGAAGGGGCGAAGTCGCTCATCGAGTCCTTCCGCTATCCCCGCCGCGGTCCCGGAATGATGTGGGAGGCGGCGGCACGCAAGATCCAGGAGCTCGGCGGACGCGTGCTCATGGGCCGCAGCGTCGGCAAGCTGCGCTATGACGAGGCGACGAAGCTCTGGAGCGTCGAGGTGAAGCAGCCCGACGGGTCGATCGAGACCTATCGCGCCCGCCACGTCCTCTCGTCGGCGCCAATGCGTGATGTCGTCAACGCCATGGAGCCGCGTCCGCTGTCGTTCTTCAACGCCCGCGACCTGAAGTATCGCGACTTCCTGACCGTCGTGCTGATCGGGCGGCCGCAGCAGGAGCTGCCCGACAATTGGGTCTATATCCACGACCCGTCGGTCAAGGTCGGGCGCGTGCAAAATTTCCGCTCCTGGTCGCCGGAGATGATCCCTGATGGCGTCTCGACCTGCCTCGGGCTCGAATATTTCTGCTTCGAGGGCGACGGGCTGTGGTCGGCCGAAGACGCAGATCTCATCGCGCTGGCAAGGCGCGAGATCGGCCAGATCGGCCTCATGAACCCGGACGATGTGTTTGACGCCTGCGTCGTGCGCCAGGCCAAAGCCTATCCGGTCTATGACGAGACCTACGCCGAGAATGTGAAGGCGATCCGGCTCGAGGTCGCGACGCGCTTTCCGACGCTGCATCTCATCGGGCGCAACGGCATGCACAAGTACAACAATCAGGATCACGCGATGATGACGGGCGTGCTGACCGCGCTCAACATCATCGCCGGCGCGCAGCGCTTCGACGTCTGGCAGGTCAACGAGGACGCCGAATATTCCGAGGCCGGCGTGTCCGGAGCCGAGGAGGCGCTCTCGAGCGAGCGTCTCGTGCCGCGCAGGGTCGCCTGACCATGACGCAGGCGATCGATACGCGCGTTTTCCTCCTCGATCGATCGCGCCAGGGCCCGCTGGGGCGGCTCGTCGTCGATCTCGTCAAATATGGCGCCGCCAGCGGCGCGGCGCTCGTGCTCGACGCCGGGACGCTGCTGGTGTTGACGAAGCTCGGCGTGAACTATCTCGTCGCCGCTGCGACCGGCTTCCTGGCCGGTCTCGTGCTCGTCTATGCGTTGAGCGTCCGCTACGTCTTCCGTGACGCGCGCGCGCTGCACCCCTCGCATGAGGCGCTCGGCTTTCTGCTCACCGGCGTGATCGGGCTTCTGCTCAACGAAGCGCTCATGGGCTTCTTCGTCGGCTATTGCGGGCTCGCCGTGGCGCTCGCCAAGATCCCGACCGTCGCCTTCGTCTTCACCTTCAATTTCACCGTGCGTCGCTCTCTGCTGTTCTCCCACGAGGCCAAGTCCTGGGCCGCCGACGTCGACGCGCGCGCCGCCGACCTGCGCGCGCTCGGCGCGAGGCTCGCGGCGACGCCGCTCTGGGCCGTCGTCCTGCTGGCGCTCCTCGCCTCGACCGCCTTCACCTTCACTCACGCCCGCGAGGTGTGGACGACCGGCGCCTTCTTCGACACGGACGACGCGATGCGAGCCGTGCAGGTGCGTGACCTCTTGGCGGGCCAGAGCTGGTTCGACATGGCCGCCTATCGGCTCGATCCGCCGCAGGGCGTGTTCAGCCATTGGTCGCGCATCGTCGACGTCCCGCTCGCCGCGATGGAGTCGTTCTTCCGTCTGTTTTTCTCCGCGCAGCATGCGGAGCTCGTGACGCGGCTCCTCTTTCCGTCCCTGCTGCTCGCGGCGCTCTTCGCGCTATCGCCCTGGTTCGCGAAGACGCTCGCGCCCGCGGCATCGCCGCGTCTCGCGGTGCTGCTCGCGCTGCTCTCAGGAGCGGACTTCGTGCAGTTCGTGCCCGGCCGCATCGACCATCACGCGCCGCAGATCGTGCTGCTGATGATCGCGCTCGGGGCCTATCTGCGCGGGCTCGACGACGCGAAGGCGCGCGCCATGCTCGCCGCTTGCGCGGCCATGGCGCTCTCGCTGGCGATCAGCCTCGAGAATCTGCCGTTCTTCGCAGTCATGCTCGCCGCAGCGCCGCTGCTCTTCGTGCTCGACGGCGAGAAAATGCGCGCGCCGCTCGCCTGGCTCGCCGGCGGCCTGCTGGCCGCGCTGCCCGCGACCTATGTCGCGACGGTCGGCCCCTCGCGCTATCTCGTCGCGGCCTGCGACGCCTATTCCTCGGTCTATCTCGCAGCCTTCGTCGTCGGCGCGGCGGGGCTGGGGCTGCTATCGCTGCTCGCGGCGAGGCTCGCGACGCCGCGCGCGCGGTCTTTCGCAGTCGGCGCGGCGGGCGTTGCGGTCATCGCGACCTTCGCGGGCGTTGCGCCGAACTGCCTCGGCGATCCGCTCGGCGGCATCGACCCGCTCGTGCGCGAGCTGTGGCTGTCGCATGTGACCGAGGCGACGCCGCTCTGGAAGCTCTACAACAAGTCGCCGAACACGATTCCGGTGACGGCGCTGCCCGTGCTGATCGGTCTCGCGGTCGCGCTGGTTCAGGGTTTTTGCGCGGAAGGCGTCGCGCGCCTGCGCTGGTTCGTCGCCTCGGGCGTGATCGTCATTGGCTTTCTTGGCGGGCTCTTGTGGCAGGTCCGCATCTTCACCTCGATCACGCCGCTCGCCATGGCGCCGCTGACCCTGCTGGTCGCCGGCTTGGCGACGAGGTTCGCCGGAAGCTTCAACGCCTTCACGCGCGCGCTCTGCGCCGGCGTCTTCTGCCTCGCGCTGTCGCCTGCGGGGCTTGCGGCCTTCCTGCCGGCGAAGGAAGATGTCTCGGGCGGCGAGATCCACAAGCCCGAGGCCGCCGTCTGCCGCAAGCCCGACGTGCTGGCGAAGCTCGCGGTTCTACCGCCCTCGAAGATCGCGGCCTCCTTCGACTTCGCGCCCTACCTCCTGGCCTATACGCAGCATTCGGCTTTCTCCGGCCCCTATCATCGCGACAATCACGGCAACCGCATCGTCATGGACGCCTTCATGGGCTCGCCCGACGCGGCGGAGAGGATCCTGCGCGACGCCGGAGCGCAGATCGTGCTGTGGTGTCCGGGCGAGCCGGCCGGTTTCGTGAAGCGCGCCCCGGAGGCGCTCGCGGCGCTGCTCGCGAAGGGCGAGGCGCCGGCGTGGCTCGAGCCGCTCAGCATCGAGGGGATCGAGCCTTTGCAGGTCTATCGGCTGCGCTAGCGCACATCTCTTACGCTACGTGTCAGCGCCGCTTCGCGTCGTCCGCGCGCGGCGTCGTCTGCGCATTGATGAAGGCCTCGACCTCGGGATAGACCTGCGGCAGTCCCAGCACCAGATGCTGCGCGTTCGCGACAGCGATGAAGCGCTTCGGCTCATTGGCGAGCGCGAACAAGCTCCGGCCCTCGTCGATCGGGACGACCTCGTCGTCCTCGCCCTGCGTCATCAGCACCGGAATGCGCACGGCGCCGATCGCCAGATCGGACCTGAACTGGTCCCGCATGAGCCAGCGCACCGGAAGGAACCAATAGTGGGTTTGCGCGACGTGCAGCGCCGAAGAGAACGGCGCGTCCAAGACGAGCGCCGCCGCCGCGTGGCGTGACGCCAGGATCGTCGCGACGCCCGTTCCGAGCGACTCGCCGACGATGACGAGACGCTCGGGCCCGAATCCGCGCCGCGTCGCCTCAGCGTAGGCTGTTTCGCCGTCGAGCAGCAGGCCGGCTTCCGTCGGCGCGCCGGTCGAGCCGCCATAGCCGCGATAGGCGATGGCGAGCAGGCCGTAGCCGCTCGCGAGCATCTTGCCGAAACGCTCGGCGCGCGCCGCGAGCAGCCCGCCGTTGCCGTGGAAATAGAGGATCAAGGGCTTGCCCTCGCGCGGCGGGGCGAACCAGGCCTCGAGTCTTTCCCCGTCCGGCGTCACAAGCCGCAGCGTCTCGACGTCTTTCAGCCCCGCCTGCGCCGGCGTCACGATCGCGACTTCAGGGAAGTATTGCAGAGCGCGCTGTATGACGGCGACGCCGGCGAGCGTCACGAGATAGAGCGTCGAGATGAGGACTGCCGTCTTCCAGACCGTCAGAAGCATGTCGCAACCTCCGCTTCGTCGAAGAACCTGACGCCATGACGGCGTTTCTCGCCGCCCGACTCCATCGGCGCGCTCAGCCACGGGGCTTGCATCGCCCGCGGGCGGCTCACTTGTCGCGCAGCTTGAAAAGAATCTCAAAGAGACGCAGGAAATGGACCGCTTTGTCGCGATGCAGGAAATTGGATTTCGCTCGCGAAAAATGCCCCTTTGGGGCATGAGAGGCGTGTGACCAAGCCGCTGCACGCCGTCGCCGAGACGGAACTCTACCTTTCTCATGCCGAAAAGCTGATGAGCGAGGAAGAGAGGTCCGCCGTGGTGGACCTCTTGGCGGCGAGCCCAGAGGTCGGCGATCTCATCCCCGGGACCGGCGGGCTGCGAAAGGTCAGAGTTCCATTGGCGGGGAGGGCAAGCGAGGCGGCGCGCGGGTGATCTACTACCTATGTGATCAGACGCTGCCGATCTACTTGCTGATCGCCTACGCGAAAAACGAGCGCGACGATCTCTCTCCCGATCAAAAGAAGATTCTGCGCCGTCTGGTCGAAGATATCGTCGTAGGGAGGCGATCATGAAGGATGAGCTATTCAACGATCTCGCGAGGAGTCTCGAGCAAGCCGCAGCGCACACGCGCGGCGAAGCCGTGCCGGGCCTGCGGGTCCATCCCGCCCCGAGCGCGGCGGACATCATCGCGATTCGCCAGCGGGCCGGTCTGAACCGCAAGCAGTTCGCCGCCATTTTGGGAACGGCGGTCGGCACGCTTCGAAAGTGGGAGGATGGATCGCGTTCGCCGAGCGGCGCCGCGCGCACGCTCCTGCTCGTGCTGCGGCGCAACCCCAAGGCGGTTTTGGAGGCCCTCGCAGCCTGAGCCGCGCTCGTGACGATTGAGGCCTCAGGGAAATATTTCTGTGTGCGCTGCATGACGGCGACGCCGCCGAGCGTCGCGAGATAATCCATCCATAGGGAAACCGTTATCACCTGCTTCAGCATAGCCGCGCCCCCGCTCCTGAGGTCCGGACTTAATCGCTCCGTTTCAGCGGCGTCGTACCGGCTGAGCCGGCAGCGAACGAGAGATCGCGACAGCCATAGGCAAGCTCGAACAGCGTGACCGCTCCACGTCGGTCCTCCTTCTCACCGATGACCTCTCCGCCGAGACATTCGTAAAAGCATCGCGCCGCCCGGTTGTCGCGCGGCGCCCAAAGGCTCGCGCCCTGATGTCCTTGATCGTGTAAGGCCAGCGCCACGGCCGCCATGAGACTGCGTCCCACGCCGCGCCTCTGCGCGTTTTAGAGCGCGTAAATGGCGCTAATCTCGCCAGTGAAGCCTGCCGCGAAGAGATCTTGTTCCCGCTGCGCGCCGCCCGCCGCGAAGCCGACCAGATCGCCATCACGCTCGGCCACGAAGACCGGCGCGCCGCCCTGAGTGACAGCATGCTCAAGGATACGCGCCTAGCGCTCGGTTCGGACGCTGACAGACAAGTCCCGCAACATGGTCTCCGGTATCAGGCCCAGATAGGTTTCGCGCCACGACACGATGTGCACCCCCGCGATCGCCGCCGCGTCGCCGAGGGTTGCACCTCGGATGCCGACCTTTGGGCTTGGCTCCTGGCTTTCGACCGTCATGACCAAGCTAGACGACCCTAGTAGTCTACCGCGACGAGATAAAGCCCGTGCGGCGGGGCGACCTGGCCGCAGCGGACGCGGTCGCGCGCCTCGAGCGCGAGCCGCAAATCCTCGACGCGCCATTTGCCGGAGCCGACATGCTCGAGCGAGCCGGCGAGCGAGCGCACCTGATGATGCAGAAAGGAGGGCGCGCTGGCTAGGATTTCAATGCGCTCACCGTCGCGCCTCACATCCAGGCGATCGAGCGTCTTGATCGGCGACTTCGCCTGGCATTCGGCGGCGCGAAAAGTCGAGAAATCGAACTTTCCCACGAGCGCCTGCGCGGCCTCGTGCATGGCTGTGGCGTCGAGCGGGCGCTTGACGCGCCAGGCGCGGCCGCGGTCGAGCGCCAAAGGAGCGCGCCGGTTGTCGATGAGGTAGCGATAGTGGCGGGCGCGCGCCGAGAAGCGGGCCTCGAAGTCGTCGGGTACGGCGCGCGTCGCGAGCACGGCGATCGGGTCGGGAACAAGATGCGCGTTGAGGGCGTCGCGGAGCCGGTCCTCGCGCCATGGGCGGCTCAGATCGACATGCGCGGCTTGGCCGAGCGCGTGGACGCCCGCGTCGGTGCGTCCGGCGCCATGCACGACGCGGCGCTCGCCCCCATTTATCGCCAGAACCGCCTCCTCCAGCCGCTGCTGCACGGAGACGCCATTGGCCTGGCGCTGCCAGCCGACGAAAGGGCCGCCGTCATATTCGATCGTCAGCGCATAGCGTGGCATGTCGGTCGCGGGTCGGCGCCGATCATTTCGTCGCGATCTCGTTGATGCTGAGCACGGCGTCCATGACCGTCATGACGAGGCCGCCGACGACGACAGCGATCATGATCGTCAGAATGGGCGTCACGAGACCCATGACGCGCTCGATGGTGCGCTGAGTCTTGCGCTCGAACATCGTCGCGACGCGAATCAGCATGACGTCGAGCTTGCCGGTCTCCTCGCCGATCGAGACCATTTGCGGCGCGACGCGCGGCATCTCTTCGATGCGCCCGAGCGACGCGCTCAAGTGCGCGCCGCCGCGCACCTCCTCGATGACATGGTCGACGCGCCCTCCGAGGTAGCTGTTGGCGATCGCGGTGCGCGCGCTCTCCAGCGCCGGCAGAAGCGGCACGCCCGCCTTCGTCATCGAGCCGAGGGTGCGCGTGAAACGCCCCGCTTCATGCTCGGCGAACATCGGCCCGACGAAGGGCAGGCGCAGGATGAATCTGTCCCGCGCCTCGAGCCAAGGGGGCCGGCTCTGCGCCATGCGGTGCAAGGCGTAGAGCAGCAGCAGGAGCAAGCCGAGGACTGTCGCGATCGGGCGCCAGTTCGCCTCGGCGTCCATGATGAATTGCAGGCCTCCGGGCATCTCCCTGTTGTTTTCGGCGAAGATCGGAGCGATGTTGGGCACGAGCGTCGCGAGCACGATGCCGGTGGAGATGATCGCGAGCGTGATCAGCAGCGCGGGATAGACCAGCGCGCTGGTGATGCGCGCGCGCAATTCCGCCCGGCGCTCCAGCATGTCGGCCAAGTCGCTCAACGCTTGACCTACGTTGCCGATCGTCTCGCCGGCGCGTACGACGTTCACGTATTCGGTGGAAAAAGTGTCCGGGCGCTTCGCCAGCGCGTCGGAGAGCGAGGATCCGTCGACCACGCGCTTGAGAATTTCCTCGGCGAGAGTCCGCAGCGCCGGATTGGCGGCCTGCGCCGACAGGATCCGGAGTCCGTTGTCGAGCGGCACGTCCGCCTGCTCGAGCGTCGCGAATTCGCGCGTGAAGGACGCGATCTCCGCCGTGTTCGGCGCGCGGCGCGTGAAGGAGAAGTTGAATCGGCTCGCGCCGTGGGCGCCGCCGAGCTCGCGGGTCTCGAAGGGCGTCAGTCCCCGCCGCCAGAGCGTCTCCTCGGCGTCGTCCTTCGCTCCCGCCTCGACCTCGCCCTCGACCAGGTCGCCAGCGGACGAATAGGCGCGGTAATGGAAGGTCGGCATGTCAGTCTACCCGCGTGACGCGCATGACTTCGTCGACGCTCGTCTCGCCGCGCCAGGCCTTGCCCATCCCGCATTGATACATGGTCGTCATGCCGGCGGCGCGGGCCTGCGCCTCGAGCTTCGCGTCCGGGGCGGACTCGCAGACGAGTCTCTGCATGGCTTCGTTCATGACCAGGATCTCGGCGATCGTCGAGCGTCCGCTATAGCCCGAGTTGCGGCACTGCGCGCAGCCCTTCGGGCCGTGCAGACGCTCCGGCTCCTTGGCGAAGGCTTCGCCCGCGAGGCGCGTTCGCCACTGCGCGCGCGTCTCGAGCGGCTGCGCGCACTGCGGGCAGAGGCGGCGCACGAGCCGTTGGGCGAGCACCGCCTTGACGGTCGAGGCGATGAGATAGTTCTCGACCCCCATGTCGATGAGGCGCGTGATCGAGGCCGCGGCGCTGTTCGTGTGCAGCGTCGAGAATACGAGGTGGCCGGTCAGCGAGGCCTGAATGGCGATGCGCGCAGTCTCGGCGTCGCGAATCTCG
>DATHCI010000005.1:0-16835 GCA_035319645.1 Methylocystis sp.
ACGCAAAACACTGGAAACTCCAATCAGGCCTACGTGGCGCAATCCGGCGGCAGCAGCACCGGCGGCGAACTTGCGTCCATCGTTCAGACCAACGGAAACAGCAACTATGCTTCGATCGGCCAGTCGAGCACTAACGAACAGGCGTATATAGTTCAGAATGGCGCCGGCAGCGGCGACCACGCCTATATCTTGCAAGCTGCCGATACGCAGTACGCCAGCATCACGCAAACGACTAGCGTCGGCGCTAGCACTGCCTCCATCAATCAGACGAGCGCAGCATCTAACAGCAGTGCGTACATCACTCAAAGCGGCGCCGGTGTGGGCAACTACGCCTCTATCACTCAGGCTGCGACGTACTCTTACGCCAACATCAACCAAGTAGGCTCTGGCCACTTCGCGACCGTAAACCAGCACTGAACGCGCGCCGGGCGGAGCTTGGCTCCGCCCCGCGGCTTCGTTTGTCGTTCCCCAATTGGGTCGCAAGAGTCCGCCGCCTGTCGAAGGGTGAGGTCGTCAAACATGGCAGTGATGCTCGCGCTCGACGATGCCACGCCGCCGCGAATCGAATGCGCGGTCGACGCCGCCTATGCCGGCGCCAATGTCAATCTGCGCGGGCGCATCGTCAGTCCGACCGACGCCTCCGGGCGCTATCGCCTCGAGATCCGCCAGGTCGGCAAGGGCGGCTCCTCCAACATCTCGCAGGCCGGCGAGTTCCGGGTCAGCGCGCGGGAGAGCGGATATTTCGGCTCCGCCAATCTCAACGCCGGCGGCGGCATCCGCCTCATCGCCCGCTTCACCGTCGAGCCTTCGGGAGACGCGAAGACTTGCGTCGTCGAGCGCGAGATCTCCGATGAATGAGGTCGCGGCCGGCGTTCTCGCGATCCTGCTCCTGTGCCTCGCACAGGGCGCTCGGGCGCAGACGCCTTCCACCTACACCGACCTCGGCTCCTACCTGCTCCCCTCGGGCGGCAGCGCCGCCACCGTGACGCAGAGCGGCCAGAGCAACAGCGCGACGGTCGACCAGTCCGGCGGGGCGCCCAACACCGCCGCCGTCACGCAGAGCGGGTCGGGCAATTCGGCGAGCCTCAGCCAGTTCGGCTCCGGCAACAGCGCGACCATCTCGCTCTCGGGACAGGCGAACAGCGCCAATGTCTCGCAGAGCGGTCAGGGCAATGTCGCGGGCGCCTATGTGACGCAGGGCGCCGGGAACGTCATTATTCAGACGCAATCCGGGTACAGCAATTCCTTCGTCGCGAATGTCCAGGGCTCCCAGAATGCGATCGTTTCGACGCAGACGGGCTCGGGCGATTCGGGGCAGGTGTCGATCGTCGGCAGCGGCAATTCCGTCTCCCAGACGATCGTCGGCAATAGTTCGGGCGCCGCCATCACGACGGTCGGCAACAATTCGGCGATCTCGGTTCTCAGAGTCAGCGGGAAGTGACATGACGACCTCTCATCCAAAGCGAATGGCGCTGTATTTCGGGCTGGCCCTCGTCGCCGCGCCGGCCTCCGCCGGCACCCTGCTCTACCAGCCGGTCAATCCGAATTTCGGCGGCAACCCGCTGAACGGCCCGTGGCTGCAGTCTCAGGCGGGACTGGAAAAGCCGAACTATGGCCCCTCGACGCAGCAGTCGACGCTCCCGTCCGCGGCGACGGCTCCGCTCTCGCAGGGGCAGCAGTTCGCCAATCTGCTCACGAGCCAGCTCTACGCCTCGCTGGCGAACCAGATCACGCAGGCGATCTTCGGACCGAACGCCCAGACCAGCGGGACCTACAGCTTCGGCGGAACCACGATCAGCTTTCAGACGGTCGGCAACAACGTCAACATAACGGTCAACGACGGCCAGACCATCACGCAGATCAGCGTGCCGAAATAAGCCCATCGGGGTCTTTCAGGGAAGAAAGCGCGTTGCGTGATGAAGCGGTTCTTGTTGGCGTCGTGCGTCTTGCTCTCGGGCTGCGCGCAGCCGGCGCTGCTGCCGGATCTTCTGGAGCAGCCGCCCGTCGTGACGCCGCCCTCCGCGGCGGGGTTGAATCTCGAGTCGCTGCCGCCGCCCAAGCATAAGATCGACATCGCCGTCTACCAATTCCCGGATCTTACCGGCAAGAACGAGCCGAACGACACGGTCGCCGTGTTCTCGCGCGCCGTGACGCAGGGCGGCGCGGGACTGCTCATCGACTCGCTGACGCGGGCGGGCAACGGCCGCTGGTTCTCGGTCGTCGAGCGCACGGGCCTCAACGATCTGCTGCAGGAGCGCCAGCTCGTGCGCGCGACGCGGCAGGAATACGACAAGGACCTCGCGAAGCCCCTGCCCCCGATCCGCTTCGCGGGCCTGCTCGCCGAAGGCGGCATCCTGACCTACGACGCCAACACGATGACCGGCGGCATCGGCGCGAATCTGCTCGGGATCAACGCCAACGCCAATTACCGCCGCGACGTCGTGACCGTCGGTCTGCGCATCGTCTCGGTGCAGACCGGCGAGGTGCTGCTCAGCGTGACGACGACGAAGACCGTCTATTCGGTCGGGCTGCAGGGCAGCGTCTATCGCTATGTCTCGCAGAAGAGCATCCTGCAGGCGGAGACCGGCGTGACGCGCACCGAGCCGACCCAGCTCGCGGTCCGGCAGGCGATCGACCTCGCCGTCTATTCGGCGATCGTCGAGGGCGCGCAGAAGAAGCTCTGGCGCTTCTCCGACCCCTGGGCCGAGGAGCTGCTGATCGAAGAATATCACGAGCGCGACAAGCCGCGGCCGCCGGGCGACACGATCGCAGACAATCACCCGCAGGCGCCCGCCGAACCGGCGCCCGTCGAAATCACGCAATCCAGATAGGGATCTCGATGGCGGCAAAGGCGGGAGCGAGGTCCGGCTCGAAATTGCGAGGGCTGCTGCTCGCCGTCGGAGCGGCATTGTGCGTCGGCGTTGACGCGCTGGCTGAGGAAAAGCCCGACGCCGCGCTTCTCGCGGTCAGCCCAGGCGCAACGCAAAAAGGCGAGAGCGACGCCTGGGGGCGCGAGCGCCTGGTCCTGAAGATCCCCAGGCCCAGCCGGGAGCGCTGGGCCGCCGTGATCGAGTCGTCCGCCAGGCAGGAGGCTCTGCCGGCGGGGTTTCTCGAAAAGCTGCTGACGCGCGAGAGCGGGTTCTTTCCTTTCGCCGTCAGCCGCGCCGGGGCGCAGGGCATCGCGCAGTTCATGCCGAAAACGGCCTCGGGCCGCGCCCTCGACGACCCTTTCGACGCCGCGCGGGCGATCCCGGCGGCGGCCCGCTATGTCGCCGACTTGCGCCGCCGCTTCGGGAACCTTGGACTTGCGGCCGCCGCCTACAATGCGGGACCCAGACGCGTGTCCGACTGGCTCGCGGGCGCGGGCGGCCTGCCCGCCGAAACGGTCGCCTATGTTCGCGCGATCACCGGTCGCGAGGCGATCGACTGGCTCTCGCCGGAACAGCGCGCGACCGTTGCGACGCCTTCGGCAGGCGCCGCCGCCGAGACGACTCGAACGAGCTCGCGGCCGATGTCTCTCGCCAAACGCAGTGTCGGCAGAAAGCCGTCGCCCGAGGCGATGCTCTGCGCAAGCCTCGCCAGCTCAGGCAAGAGCTGCATCGTGCAGGACGCCTACTGAGTTTCCATTCGCGTTGCGCACCCTGGATGGATGAAACGGCCGGGCGCGTGTTCGAGATGGGTTTTTCGGGAGGACGACCCCCACCCCGGCCCTCCCCCTTGCAGAGGGAGGGAGGACTGCGGCGCCGCAGTCTTCTTCCTTGAAGGACGAGCGGCGGGTGTGTCCCCCTCCCCCTGCAAGGGGGAGGGCCGGGGTGGGGGTCCCTCTCGCCCGTCGCCGCGTGAGTTTCTAGGTAGACGGCTCAGGGCGGAGGGATGGCTTTTTCCCGCAAGACGCCCTCGTCCTTCAAGATCGGCCCGGCCCGATCCTGGCTCTCGTGCCGTTTCGGCACGAACCGCTGGTCCAGACCGGCGCGCGCCTGAAGGCACTCTTGCAGCTCTGTGGGATTGGTGAGCAGGGTGCAGTCGTTGACCGCGCCGGGAGCGGGCGTCAGCTGCGCCCAGGCAGAACCGAAAAGGCTAGTTGCGAACGCCGCAATCGCCAAAGCCGAGCCCAAAATCCTGCGCATTGTTGCGGATCCTCATGTTCAACCCGCTCGCTCGCCGGGATGAGCCTCCCGCGCCTTCTAGATAGCGCCCTTTTGCGCCAGGCGCAAATCCCGCGCAAATCCGATCGCCGAGTTGCGCGCAGCTCAACGTCGATTTCGCGCGCCAATCCGCCTCAACGCCTCAACCCGCCTCCCTCAATCGCTTTTCCAGCAAGAACAGGACTTGACCCCGGAGTTGCGCACGCCCTTCGGCGGCGCTCCGCACACGTCCCGCCAAGTGAAGGGAAGTTTGCTTTTGCACACCCTCGAAAGCATCGGGTCGTGATTGACGAAGCCCTCGGCCTGGTAATCGCGTTCCCAATCCGCGCGCACGGTCGTCAAGTAGAACGGGGCGAGCCGCCCAAGGTCGCCAATGTCGAGGAAAGCAAAACTCTCGAAGCCTTAATGTTGAGCGATCTGATGCAGCCGCATGCGCAGTTCGGGAACGCTTTCGCAGCCCTCCACGAGGACGATCATTTCCTCCAGTTTCATCGCCGCCCCGTCTCCCCGAAAGACGGGGGGCTCGGACAGGTCCTTTACTTGTCTGCAGTGGGGACATAAGAATCTTGAGCGGGGCCCGGATTCGGGTCGGAACGGGTCTCCTGCAAGGCGTTACTCGTTCTAGCGGCCGCGAGAATGTCCAAAACCACTAACATATCCGTCGCCGATCTCTTTCGGCGCCATCGGCGGGACCTGCTGGCCCTGCTTGGTGGCAAAGCAGGGTGCGACGACGCCTCCGATCTTTTGCAAGAGACCTTTGTTCGGCTCCTGAGAGTCGAGGAGAAGCACTTGATTATAGACGCCTCGAGCTTTACGCGAACGATCGCGCTGAACCTCGCGCGAGACCGTTCACGTCGTAAAAGCGCTGAAGCGCGTTGGCTGATTCGGGGAGAACCAGTCGCAGATACGCGCTGCGAGGAAGCGACGCCCGAGGAGCGACTGACCCAGCGTGAACGAACCCGGCTGCTTGCCGAAGCCGTCGCCAACCTTCCACCAAGATGTCGGGACGTATTCAAGCTCTGCTTCGAGGAAAGTCTCTCTGCGCCCGAAGCGGCTAAGCGGCTCGGCATTTCGGATAGCATGACCCGGCGTTATCTGAGGGACGCGATCCGGCGCTGCCGCGCCGCGCTCGACTGATTCGCCGGCCGGTTCCTATATTTCATGCAAGTGCGTCCTAGTAAGTTAGGAGGCGGCGCGGCTGGCGCGGCGTCGCAAGAGCCGAGAGCGAGCTGAACAAAAATGTCCGACGAGAAGGAGACTTTCGGCGAAGAGGCGCGGGAGGCGGCCATCGACTGGTGGGTGCGGCGTTGGTCCGCCCCGCTGACTCGACAAGAGCAGGACGCCTTCGAGGCTTGGCTTTCCGCCGACGCGCGTCACGGCGCCGCTTTCGCTGACATTTCGCGAACATGCGTCGACTTGGCCAACTTGCCGGCCTCACGCGCATCGCGAAGAGCCTATCGCACCCCCCTTGCCGTCAGCTTAGCCGCTTGCGCGGCGATTTGCGCGCTTTTTCTGTTCAGCGAAGACATCTCCGTCGCCTTTCGCGCGAGCCGCGCCACGCAAATCGGCGAACGGCGCCTCGAGACGCTCGACGACGGGTCGAAGGTTCATCTCGATGCTCAGTCGGCGATTGCAGAGCGCTACGATTCCTCGTTCCGCAAGATCACTTTGCTAAGGGGCGAAGCTTGGTTCGAGGTCGCGCCCGACGAGCGGCGTCCGTTCGTGGTCGAAGCCAATGGCGGGGTCGTGACGGCCCGGGGCACGTCCTTCGACGTGGCGCTCGAAGGCGGCGGCGCTCGGGTCGTCGTAACCGAACATCGCGTCTCCCTCGCAAGCGGCGGCGAAGTAACTGAACTTAGCGCGGGACAGGCAAGCGAGTACCGTCGCGGTGCGCCGCCCGCCGCCGCGGCTGCCGCGGATCTTGCCGCGAGCCTCGCGTGGCGCAGAGGCAAACTCGTGTTCGAGGATCAGCCGCTAGGCGCGGTGCTCGAGGTGCTTCGGCGTCACCGTCATGGCGTGCTGCGATGTCTCCTGCCAGCGACCTGCGAAAAGCGCGTGAGCGGGGTTTTTGACGCTGACGACCCGTCGCAGACGCTGCATGAGCTCCAGGCGCGTTTAGGCCTCAAGGTCGTGAAGGCGACAGATTATCTCGTTTTGTTGTTGGATTAGCCTTCGTGCAGACGTCCCCGCCTCTCCGGTTTCGGCGAGCCAGCTGGCTGCGTGCTTTCACAAGACGCCGCTGCCTCGCGATCAATTCGGTGAGGGCGTCGACAAGACGTGCGGAGGGTTTGGGGCAGAATCCGATCGCGGCCGCTCTCGCGCTTGCGTTCGGCGTCGCGTCACTCACGGGGTTCGCGCTGGCGGACGATTCAAGTCTGTCGCCGAAACCGGAGCTCGGCGTTCGCGAGTATCATATTCCCGCCGGCACGATGGCCGGGGCGTTGAACGAAATCGCGGATCGAAATGGCCTGCACGTGCTTTACGATGCGCGTGTGACGCGCGGCATGCGCACATCTGGGCTCTCCGGCGCGTTTACAGTGCGCGAGGCGCTGGACAGGCTGCTTTCTGGGACCTCACTAAAGTATCGCGTGCTCGAAGAGGGTCACACTGCTTCGATCGTCGTTACGTCGTCTCGAGAAATCGCTCTCGACACTTTGCCTCCGGGGGCGATGGCGCTGCCGGTCATCGATATCGGCGCCTCGCCGTCGAAAGAGTCCGAAGGCCCTGGCGCGCCGGGCGGCGCGAACCCCGGCGGTTCCAGCTCGGGCGTCGTCACGGGCCCCGATCCCTCGGTCGGGGTCGGCGCGCGCGGATTGTGCGCGGAGGGCGTCTGCAACGATCCGAGCTCTTATGCAGCGCCGATTCAGTCGATGGCGACCAAGGTCAATACGCCGAGCATCGAGACGCCCGTCAGCATCCAGACGGTCAGCGAGCAGACGCTCTTGGATCAGCAAGTCACCTCGCTCGATCAAGCGCTCCGCAACGTCAGCAACGTCGATATCGCGGGCGGTTCTGCTTACGACAGCTATTACCGATACTACCAATATGGCCAGGCTTGGAACGTCGTGACCGTTCGCGGCTTCGACACGGACGTCATCTTCCGCGACGGCGTGAGGCTCGACAATCTGGGGATCATTCCCGGACTCTACGACACTGATTTCGGCAACATCACCTCCATCGACGTGCTCAAAGGGCCGGCGGCGATTCTCTACGGCACAGTGGAGCCGGGCGGCGTCGTCAACGTCACGACCGCCCAGCCGCAAGCGACGCCCCACTACTCCATCCAGCAGCAGGTCGCGCCTTATGCGAGCTATCGCACCGTCATGCAGGCGACCGGACCGCTCGACGCCGAAAGAAATCTCCTCTACCACATGACCTTCGGCTACACGAACAACGGGTCGGAGGTCGACCTCGCCTATCATCGCTCGCTATTGTTCGATCCTGTCATTAAATGGCAGATCACGCCGGAAACGTCGATCCAGTTCGAAGAGCAATTCCAGCAGAGCTTTGACGGCGGCTACGCCAACCTTGTTCCAGGATGGTGCAATGGCGGAGGCGCATGTTTTCCGATACTGCTGGGGCGAAACGTAAATTACGGCGAGCGTTCGCCCTCGGCTCAGGAAACGAGTTACACCCAGGTTCGGCTGCTGCATAATTTTGACAAGGACTGGCAGATCAGCGTGACGGGGTTCACGGATCGCAACAGATGGGATGGGATCTTGATCTCCCCCACCGGGAACTCGAGCGATACGATCATTACCCTCCCCAACGGTCAGCCAGCTTTCACGAGAGTCGAGCTGGTCAGCAATACGAGGTCGGACATTGAAGGGGCGATTGTTGATCTAACGGGACGTTTTGACACCGGATATCTGAAACACACCCTTTTGGTCGGCGGCGATTATTATCGTTATAACACCCACACCAGTCATTCTTACGATTTTGGCAGCGTCGAGCTGCCAATATTGATCTTGGACCCGGTGCACCCGAGCGCGCCGATCGGCTTTCTGCCTGAAGCCTCGGACGCCGAGGAAAACTCCATCAACACTGCAGGCGGCTATGTTCAGGACCAGATCAAGCTTCCTTACGGCATGTATCTCATGGGCGGCGCCCGTTACCAATATATCAGCTATACGAACAGCATATCGAATGCGGCCTGCGGCGGCCTGTCGTTCCTGATCGGCTTGACCTATGTTCCCTGTACGGCGAGCGGCGGTCAGGCCTCTCATCTCTTCAGATGGGCGAACCGCGTCACGCCCCGCTCCGGTTTGACCTGGCGACCTCTTGAGTGGTTCTCGGTCTACGCAAGTTATGTCGAGGCCTATACGCCGAACTACACGGCTCAAAACATCGTCATCAACACGTTGCAGCCGCCGCCGCCAAGCGCTGGTCGGCAGACGGAAGCGGGCCTGAAATTCGACCTTTTGGGCAGCAAGCTTCAGGCGACGTTCGCCGTGTTCGATCTCGCGAAGACCAATGTCGTCGAATACGTCTCCTGCCCGCCTGCCGCGCAATTTTGCGCCAATCTATACAGCGGTTTCCAAGGCCTGCTCGTGCAATTGGTCGGCGAAGCCCGCAGCAAAGGCTTCGAGTTCGACCTCAACGGCGAGATCACGCCGGAGTGGAGCGTCAGCCCGCATTTTTCCGAGCAGGAATTTCGCACGATCAAGGGGGTCCCCGGCGAGGTCGAGACGCCCGCCTCCGTCTCGGGCCCGCGCTATCTGGCGAGCCTCGCCACGGCCTATGAGTTCAAGCGCGGCGATCTCAAAGGCCTGCGCCTTGGGGGAAACTGGTATTGGAAAAGCCCGCTCGAAATGGGCAACCGCGCCCTCGCCAACTTCCTGGCCGGTCGACCGCTCGATACGCCAAATCCCTCTCTCAGCTACGGCTTTGTGAACGGCTTCGTGGGCTACAAGTTCGACTATAACGGCATGTATTTCCTCGCGCAGCTCAACGTCGACAACCTTCTCAACCGCCAGGGCGGCTGCGGCATAACATGGGGAGCGCCGGTTTCCGCCACTCCCGGCTGGGCTTACGTCGGCTGCCCCAACGCCGTCGCCTGGGGGCCGGCGACGCCCCGCGAGTTCCGTGGATTGCTCAAAGTGGACTTCTGACGCCGGCCTTCAGCCTCTGCCGCGCTCTGACGAACGGGCTGGCCTCCGGCAAGCCGCGGGCGCCTGTTTCGAGCAGCGGCGCTGCGGCGCGATCGACTCGATTTTTTTCAATTCCTGGTTCCGGCGCGCGAGGCGCATGCGTCCTTATTCATGAGAGGGCGACTGCGCGCCCTCCACCGGAGGGGGGGATCGCGTTCATGAGACCTGCGGCGGCCTTAGGAAAAACATTGCCAGACTCAACCGCTCTTTTGCTCTTGCCTGGCGTCCCCGCGTCGCCGGCGCAACAGGCCGTCTCGACCGCGTAGGCCGAAACGACCGCGAACATCCATCCATCTCCGCCGCCAGGATCGCCGGGGGGCCCCCGGGCCGGCGCAGGCCGCGGCGCGCGCTTCCGCAATTGAATGCATCAGGGCGCGCCGCCGGCGGAACATCCCGGCCCGGGCCCCAGTGGAGCACCCCGCGCCCGCTCGTTGCTCGGCTTCGACCGGCGCGGGTCAGAGAGAGCGAGACGGTCCGTCGCGAGAGCGGCGAGATCGCCAAAACATGAGGAGGAGGAAAGTCATGCAAAGCCTAAGCAAATGGAAGGGACTGATCCTGGCGGCGCTCTGCGCCGGCCTGACGCTGGCGCCCGCGCGGGCGAAGGACTACACGCCGAAGCTCATCAACCTCGTCAACGCTTGCCCCGCCGCCAACCCCAACTGCCTCTCGTTCCCCGTCGCTGCGGTTGTCAATTCGTTGAACAACCGCGTCTACGTGGCGGATTATTTTGCCCAACAGCTCATCGTGATCGACGGCACGACAAATCAGGTGGTCAATAACATTCCGATCCCCCAATGCTCTCAGAACTACACCTCAGCCAACGGGCCCGGGGGGGCTCCAGCCAACGTCGTCTTCAACTCCAAGTCCAATCTGTATTACGTCTTCATGACGAATGGCTGCTACTGGGTCGCCGATGGGAACACGGACCAACTGCTGACCAGCGTCCAAATCACCTCGGCGCCCGCCTCGTCAGGGTATTTTGGCCCGGGACCCTACACGGCCGAAGCCGCCTTAAACAATAAGACCGGGAAACTCTATGTAACAAATTATCTGGAAGCGCTCTACATCTTCGACGGAAATACCGGAACGTTGCTGAATAAGATCGTCGACCTCGACGCCAACGACATGACGCTCGACGAGAAAACAAATCTAGTTTATCTGTCGCAATATTATGAAGGATCGGTTTTCGTGATCGATGGCGACACTAATGAGCTGGTGAATATTCTCAGTAACGTCGTCCCTGCTACTGGTCCCGCCGGCTGCTGGCTGGTCGACGGTGGGTATAATTGTACAGCCCAAGGTCCGGATCTGGATAAGCTTACGATCAACCCGGCCAATCCCGAGCAGGCGTTCGCCCAAACGGTCTATGGTCCGACCTGGGTGGTGAACGCGCGCACCGGCGCGACGATAAGCCTGCTACCGGAGCTGGCGGGCACTGATGGGTCGACCGCCATCAACCCAAACAACAACCTGTATTACTTCGCTTATGCGTATGGCGGCGTGCTGCAGATCATCGACGTTGCGAGCCTGAAGGTCGTCCTCGACCAAATGCCTATCGGCCCCGCCCCCTCGCCGCCGGCGTGCTTCTTCAACTGCCTGCCGTACCCTAACGGACTGCTTGTCGGAGCCCTCGCGGTCAATCCGCATAACGGCAAGATATACGCGGGCACACAGGGGGCGGCGGGTTTTCCCGCCCAGGTCTGGATCTACCAGCAGCCATGACCGTCCTTCGTCGCGAGAACGTCGCAAGCGAAGAAATCTTTCTCGACGCTGAGGAGAATCAGATGAACTCTCACAAGCACACATTCGGGCGGGGGACCGGAAGGGCGCTCGGTTGCGCCGGCCTCGCCATCGCCGCCGCCGCGCTTGGCCAAGCGGCCAAGGCCCAGGCGGGCGAGACCTTGACCACGCTCTACCAGCTTTCGAACGCGCAAGGGAGCCTGCCTGCGGCGGCGCTTCTGCTCGGCGCGAGCGGCGCGCTCTATGGGACTGCTGTGAATGGCGGCGCTCAGAGCGCGGGAAGCGTGTTCAGGCTGGCGCCGCCCGTCGCCGGGCAGACCGCCTGGACCGAGCAGACGCTGTGGAGCTTCGGCGGCGCCCCCGACGGCGCGAAGCCCTATGGCGGCCTCGTCGCCGACGCGAGCGGCGCGCTCTATGGAACGACGTCGGGGGGAGGAGCGCACGGCACTGGCGCGGTGTTCAAGCTGACGCCGCCGGCCGCCGGGCAGACCGCCTGGACCGAGACGCTGCTCTACAGCTTCACGGGCGGAGCGGACGGGGCGAACCCCGGCGCCAATCTGATCCTCGACTCCGCCGGCGCGCTCTATGGCGCGACGCCGGCGGGCGGGGCGAGCGTCAATGGGACGGTGTTCAAGCTGACGCCGCCGGCCGCCGGCCAGACCGCCTGGACCGAGACCGTGCTCTACAGCTTCCAGGCCGGCGCGAACGACGGCGCCAATCCGCTGTGCGGCCTGATCTGGGGACCGAACGGCGCCCTTTACGGGACGACGCAGAACGGCGGCGCGGCAGCCTGGGGAACGGTGTTCGAGCTGTCTCCGCCCGCCAAAGGCAAGACGGCCTGGACCGAGACGCTCGTCTACGACTTCACCAATCCCGCGAATGGCGCCAATCCGGTCGCCGGGGTGACCTTGGGAGCGGGCGGCGTGCTCTACGGCGTCACCTATAGCTGGGGCTCCGGCTTCTGGGGCACGGCCTTCTCGCTCACGCCGCCGTCGGCCGGCAAGACGAAGTGGACGTTCGGGCTCCTGCACACCTTCACTGGCGGTGCGGACGGCGGCGGCCTCGCCTCGCCGCTGGCGCTTGGGACGGACGGCTCCCTCTATGGCGCCGCGGCCTATGGCGGCTTCATCAATCCCTATTGGGGCACGGGCGTGCTGTTCAAATTGTCGCCGCCGGCGACCGCGGGCGGTCAGTGGCCGTTCACGACGCTCGCCACCTCCTTTGGGCAAAGCGGCGGTCCCCAGGGCGTCCGGCCGCAGGGCGGCCTGACGCTCGGGCCGGGTGGCGCGATCTACGGCACGACCACCTCGGGAACGGTGTTCGAGCTGCAATGACATGCCGACGCGCGACGAGCTTTATCGCCAGACCGCCCCGCGAGCGCCGCTCGCGCCCATCCCGGGCCCGGGCGGGCGCTGTGGCGGCCGGCAGGATCGCCACCAAACCACCATCGAGCCGCCGTTCCGTCCCGGCTCGGGACGGGTATTCGCAAACATCACCCAAGCCGGGGAGTAAGAAGATGCGTCGACACCTCAACGCCCATCGCCCAGAGTCCCGTCCGTCGGGGAGGCTCCTTCTCCTCCTGGCGGCGACCGCAGTTTCCGCCTTTCTCGCCGTGGACGCGAGCCGCGCCGGCTCGGGCTCAAGCGCGGCGTCCGATCCCGGACCGCGCCAGGGCGCGCCGGGAGCGGGCGGCCCGCTCAGCGCTCTCACGTCGGATGAGGCGACCTACTTCCAAGCCGGACAGGAATTTTTTCAAGAGGTGCATAACCTCCAGGACGGTCTGGGGCCTGAGTTCGATCTCGACCGTTGCTCGGGCTGTCATGCGTATCCTTCGGCCGGCGGCTCGTCGCCGGCGATCAATCCGCAGCCCACGGTCGCGACGGCCTATGGCGCGGTCAACCTGATCCCGAAATTCGTGCAGCTCCACGGCCCGGTCGTCGAGGCGCGGTTCAGGAAATTGCCGAGCGGAGCGCCGGACGGCCATGTGCATCAGCTGTTCGTGATCACCGGACGCGAGGACGGCACGGTCGATTTAAAAAACGGAGTGAATCACAACACCTGCAACGCCGTGCAGCCGGACTTCGACGCGGAATACGCCAAGGGCAACGTCGCCCTTCGCATTCCGACGCCGACTTTTGGCGCCGGGCTCATCGAGGCGATCTCCGATAGCGCGATCGTCGCCAATCTCGCGGCGAATGGCGCGCAAAAGGCCTCGCTCGGGATCAGCGGCCATCCGAATTACGGCGACGGCGCCGTGCCGACGATCACGCGCTTCGGCTGGAAGGCGCAAAACAAGTCGCTGCTGGGCTTCGCGGGCGAGGCGTCCATCAACGAGCTCGGTGTGACGAACCAGCTGTTTCAGAACGAGCTCGACGACAATCCGCTCTGCCAGTTCGCGCCGGCGCCCAACAACGAGACGATCTTCGACAATTTCGAAGGCGTTCCTGCGCCGTTCGTGATGAGCGAGATCGAGCTATTCGCGGCCTTCATGCGTTTCCTCGCCCCGCCCGCGCCCTCGACGACGACGCCCGGCGGCGCGACCTCGATCGCCAATGGCGGCCAGCTGTTCAACGCCATCGGCTGCGCGCTCTGTCACGCGCCGGCGCTGACCACCGTCACCGACGTCGTGCAGTACGGGGCGCCGAACGCGATCAACTATGTCGCGGCGCTCTCCGGCGTCACGGCCAACCTCTACTCCGATCTCGCGCTTCACAAGATGGGACCGGGCCTCGCCGACGGCATCGTGCAGGGCCAGGCGGCGGGCGACGAGTTCCGCACCGCGCCTCTATGGGGCTTGGGGCAGAGGCTCTTCTTCCTGCATGACGGCCGCACGAGCGATCTGGTGCAGGCGATCGGCGCCCATGCCAGCCCCGGCAATGCGAACTATGGGCCTTCCGAGGCAAATCAGGTCATCCAGAACTACAACGCGCTCTCGAACGCGCAGCAGCAGGATCTGCTGAACTTCCTGCGCTCGCTCTGAGCGCTGCGCATCGTTGAAATCGCAATTGGCGGGCGCCCGCGAGGCGCAGGCGCCCGCCAGCTCAATTATTGCCTGCATCGTCGCGCCTTGTTTCTCGGCGGGGCGGGCCCTATAAGGCCATTCTTCGCCCGAGGCCGGCCAAGAACGCTTCCTTAAGAAGATCGCAACAAATTGACCTTCGCCACATCCCGCCCCCTCCCTCCGGCTCGACGTGACGCTGCGCCAAAGGCCTCATGCCCGCACTGATCCATCACCCGCTCTGTCCGCACTCCCGGTTCATTCGGCTCATTCTCGGCGAATATGGCGTCGCGACGCAGCTCATCGAGGAGCGCGTGCTCGACCGCAATCCCAAATTCCTCGAAATCAATCCCGCGGGGAAAACGCCCGTCCTCGTCGATGATGACGGCGTCGTCGTTCCCGGCGCCTCGGTCATCGCCGAATATCTCGACGAGACGCGCGGCGCGCAGGCGGGCGCAGGACGGCTCATGCCGCAGGACATCGAGGATCGCGTCGAGACGCGGCGGCTCGTCGCCTGGTTCAACGAGAAGTTTTTCGAGGAAGTCAGCAGCGCCCTCGTGACCGAAAAGGTCTACAAGCGCTTCGCTTCCGCCGGAAATCGCGGCGGCGCGCCCGATATGGAGCTCGTGCGCATCGCCCGCGCCAATATCCGCCCGCACCTGCGCTACGTCGGCTATCTCACGGGCGTGCGCAAATGGCTGGCCGGCGACCGGCTCAGCTACGCCGACTTCGCCGCCGCCGCGCATCTCTCCTGCGCCGACTATCTCGGCGACGTGCCCTGGGAGGAGGACGAGGCGGCCAAACACTGGTATCAGCGCGTGAAGTCGAGACCCGCCTTCCGCCCGCTCATCGCCGACCGCGCCCCTGGCATGACGCCCGGGCGCTTCTACGCCGAACTGGACTTCTGACGCTCGAGGACGACCTTCGCCGCAGGGCGCGCGACCTGGGCTTCGACGCCTGCGGGATCACGACGCCGGACGCCATCCCCGAGGCCGCGGCGCGTCTCGCAGCGTGGCTCGCCGAGGGCGCCCACGGCGAGATGACCTGGATGGCGGAGACCCAGGCGCGCCGGGCAGCGGCGAAGGCGCTCTGGCCCGACGCGCGCAGCGTCGTGATGGTCGGATTGAATTACGGGCCGGAGCGCGACCCGCTGGCGGCGCTCGCCGAGCCGGAGCGCGGCGCGATCTCCGTCTATGCGCGCGGTCGTGACTATCACGAGATCCTCAAGGGGCGTCTCAAACTGCTCGCCGGGTTCCTGATCGCCCGGGCCGGCGGCGACGCCAGGGTCTTCGTCGATACGGCGCCCGTCATGGAGAAGCCGCTCGCGCAAGCCGCCGGGCTCGGCTGGCAGGGCAAGCATACGAATCTCGTATCGCGCGGTTTCGGCTCCTGGCTTTTCCTCGGGGCGCTGTTCACCACAGTCGAACTCGCGCCCGACCCCCCCGAGCGAGACCATTGCGGCTCCTGCCGGGCCTGTCTCGACTCTTGCCCGACCAAGGCGTTCCCGGCGCCCTATCGCCTCGATGCGCGGCGTTGCATCGCCTATCTCACGATCGAGCACAAAGGGCCGATCCCACGCGAATTTCGCAAGGCCATCGGCAATCGCGTCTTCGGCTGCGACGACTGTCTTGCGGTCTGTCCCTGGAACAAATTCGCTCAAGCGGCCCGCGAGGCGAAGCTCGCCGGGGCGCCGGAGCTCGAAGATCCGCCGCTCGCCGAGCTCGCGGCGCTGGACGAAGCGGGATTTCGAGCGCGCTTTTCCGGCAGCCCCGTCAAGCGGCTCGGCCACGCCCGCTTCCTGCGCAACGTGCTGACGGCGATCGGCGCCGGCGGCGACCCGCGGCTCGCGCCACAGGCGGCGGCAAGGCTTTCGTTCCCTTCCCCGCTCGTGCGCGGCGCGGCTGTTTGGGCGCTGGCGCAGCTCCTGCCGCCGCAAGAGTTCGCCGCGCTGGCGCGGAAAGCGGCTCGAGAGGAGCAGGATCCGGGGGTTTTGGGCGAGTGGGCAAAAGAGACACAGTCCGAGTGAAAAGTGAGCGGACAGACATGTTCCGTGTTGCATCGCACAGAAGGTTGGCGGCAAATCGCCTTACTTGGGTGGATCATGCCGGACCAGAGAGCATTCGCCGTTCGAGCGGAGGATCGAACGCTTCGGTTGAAGCGGGCGTCGCTCTTTCACGGCGACGCGCTTTGCGCCTATGATTCTTGGCTTCCTCCGACCGTGATCGTCTCCGACGGTCCCTATGGCCTGGGCAAATTCAAAGGCGAGCCGAAGAGCCCCGAGGCGCTGGCGGAATGGTACGCGCCGCACGCCGCCGCCTGGGCGAAATGCGCCAAGCCGAACACAACTCTCTGGTTCTGGAACAGCGAGATCGGCTGGGCCAAGGCCCACCCGGCGCTCGAGCTCAACGGCTGGGTCTATCAGGAGACCGTGATCTGGGACAAGGGCGTCGCTCATATCGCGGGCAATGTGAATTCGCGCACGATCCGCGGGCTGCCGGTCGTGACCGAAGTCTCGGTCCGCTATACGCGCGCCATCGGCCTCTCGACGCCTGACGGGCGACGGCTGCCGCTGCAGCAATGGCTGCGCGAGGAGTGGCGGCGCTCGGGCCTGCCGCTCGCGCAGGCCAACGCCGCTTGCGGCGTCGCCAACGCCGCCACGCGCAAATATCTGACCGGCTGCCGGCTCTGGTACTGTCCGCCGGGCGGCGCCGTCGTCGCAATGTCGCGCTGGTGCGAACGTCACGGGCGCAAAAGCGCGTCGCCCTATTTCTCGATCGACGGGCTCAATCCCCCGACCGCCCG
>DATHCI010000006.1:0-18457 GCA_035319645.1 Methylocystis sp.
GGGCCTGAGCATGTCGCTGTCCACGGTCTACAACTCGCTGAACACATTCGCCGCGGCGGGTCTGTTGCGCGAGATCGCCGTGCAGGGCCCGCGCACCTATTTCCACACCCGCACCTCGCCGCACCACCACTTCATGGACGAATCGAACGGCCGCATGTTCGACGTGGCCGACGGCGCCGTGGAGTTCTCGCGCCTCCCGGCGCCGCCCGAGGGCATGGAGATCGTCGGCTGCGACGTGATCATCAGGCTGCGCGCCAAGAAGGGGTGAAGGCGACTATTTCACGCCGTCGCGCCCGCATCCACCGTCAGCACTGTTCCGGTCACATTGCGCGCGGCGTCCGACATCAGAAAGCTCGCCGCCGCGGCGACGTCCGCAGGCTCCGCAAGGCGGCGCAGCGCCGCGCGCCCCGTGATCCTGGCGCGGTCGTCCTCGCCGAGGCTCTCGGTGAGGTCCGTTGCGATGAAGCCCGGCGCGATCGCATTGACGGTGACGTCGAGCCGCCCGAGCTCGCGGGCGAGCGACCTGGTGAATCCGATGAGCGCCGCCTTGCTCGCGCCGTAGACCGCCAGGCCGTTGTAGCCCGTCGAGGCGATGACCGACGAGACGTTGACGACGCGCCCGCCAGAGCCCGCCGCCATCATCTGCCGGCCCAGATATTTGGTCAGCACGATCGGCGAGGTGACGTTGATGCGCAGCAGAGACTCGATTTGCGTATTGTACGTATTGGCGAGCAGGCCCTCGATGCTCTGCCCGGCGTTGTTGACGAGCCCGTAGCAGGCGCCGAAGCGTTGCTTGATCGAGGCGGCCAAGGGGGCGAGCGCGTCGATGTCGCCCAGGTCGCAAGCCACGAAGACGAGTCCGTCCGGCGTCTCCGCCGCGGCTTGGCGCAACGCCTCGCTCTCGCTGCGCGCGACGGCAATGACGCGGAAGCCGTCGGCGGCAAGTCGCCGCGCGATGGCGAGGCCGAGCCCGCGGCTCGCGCCGGTGACGACGACGTTACGCATGGCGACGCGCCAGCTTGCCGCTCGCGAGCATCTCCAGCTGCGGCACGAAGCGGATTGTCGCCGGCACCTTGTGGCGCGCGAGCCGCGCGCGGCAGAGCTCCAGGATCTCGGCCTGCAGCGCGGCCGGCTCGCGGCGCGCGCCGGCGTCGTCGAGCACGATCTCGGCGACGACGAGATCGCCCATCAGCGGACTGCGCCGCGCGCTCACGCGCGACATGCGCACCTCGCGATGCGCATTTATGACCTCTTCGATTTCTTCCGGGTGCGCCTTGAGACCGCCGACATTGATCACGCCGGCGCGCCGCCCCCGGAAAAAGCAGCGGTCGCCGATGCGCTCGACCACGTCGTCGGTGTCGACGAAGCCCTCGGCGTCGCGTAGCGCCAAGTCGGGGCGCCCGACGTAATGCGTCGCCGTGCGCGATGAACGCACGTGCAGCGTCTCGCCGCGCAGCCGCAGCTCCACAGGCCCGGCGTCGTCGAGCAGCGACGCCGGAAAGCCTTCGCGCCCGTCCGTCACCTCGAAGCCGACGCCCGCCTCGGTCGAGGCGTAAGCGTGCGCGATCTTGGCCTTCGGGAAGGCGGCGCGCAACGTCTCCAGGATCGCGCGGTCGGCGATCTCGCCGGAAAGGCGGACGTACGCCGGATCGATGAGCCGCGCGTCCGGGCTCATGAGCAGGCGGCGCCAATGCGAGGGCGTGCCGGAGATATGGGTGACGCCAGCCGCGCGGCAGCGCGAGAGAAAGTCGCCCAGAGGCTCTTGCGCGTCGGAGAGCACGAGCGGCGCGCCGGCGGCGCAGGCGCGCAAAAAGATCTGCAAGCCGCCGTACCGGCGGATATCGTAAAACGTCGCCCACACGGGGACGGGCTCCTGAGACGACGCGAAGGCGCCGAGCAGGCTCGCGAGGCCATGGGCGACGAGCTTTGGCGCGCCGGTCGTTCCCGATGTCGGCAGCGTCCATTGCGTCGCGAGGCGCCGCGCGCCGAGAGGCTGCGCCGGTTGCGGGGCCGCACAGAAATGCAGCGGAACGCCGGGCTCGAGTCCTGGGTCGTCGGTGACCACGGCGTCGACCTCCGCCTGCGCCGCGGCGCTTCGCAGCCGCTCCGACGTGAAGTCAGGGGGAACGACGACGAGGCGCGCGACGCATCCGTCGAGCTCGATCATCGCGCGGGCGCAGAGCGCCTGCGCCGCGACGCGCACCAGGACCGACTTGCCCGAAAGCTCCGCTCGTCGCGGCCCAAGGATCGTCGTCGCGAGCAGTTCGTCTGCGGTGAGCGTCTCCTGCGGCGCGACGAGCGCCAGGGAGCCGCGCGCCCCGACGAGATCCGCGAGGCAAGGCTGATCAGGCGGCCTGGCGCTCGTAGAAGGCAACGAACTCTCCGAGGGTTTTGGGAAAATAGGGCTCTTCCGAAGCCGCGAATGGATCGACGCCGAGCTCATCCTCGAGGCGGGCGACGAGGATCGCGAAGCACAGCGAGTCGAGCCCGCAGTCGGCGAGCGCCAGGTCGTCGCGGAGCGGCGCGAGCTGCTTACGCTGCTCCGTGGCGATACTTTCAATTTGCGAGACTATTGTTAACCGTCTGGACACGACTAAGCTCCCGCGTTTCCGATTGCTATAGATTTCACTCTATACTGATTGCACGCAAGTCCTAGAGCGGGGGATGGTGAACGGACATGGCCAATGCAGGGAGCGTCGCCATAAGGCGCCGGGAGATTTGCCGCGACGATCTGCCCGCGCTCGCCGAGCTGCTCGCCAGGGGCTTTCCCCGCCCCCTCGGCTTTTGGACGACGGCGCTCGAGGCCTTGGCTCTGCGCCCGGTCCCCGAGAATTATCCGCGCTATGGCTTCCTCCTGGAGCAGGAGGGGCGGCCAGTCGGCGTGCTGCTGACCCTCTTCACGCGCGTGCCGGGCGCGCCGGATCGCCTCCGCTGCAACATCTCGAGCTGGTATGTCGATCCAGCGTGCCGCGCCGGCGGCTACGCCTCGGCGCTCATCGCCGCCGCCCTGCGGTTCAAGGAAGTCACCTATGTCAACGTGTCGCCGGCGCGGCACACCTGGCAGATCATCGAAGCGCAAGGGTTTCGCCGCTACTGCGAGGGGCAGATGATCTGCGCGCCGCTGCTGGGCGGGCTTTTTTCCAAGGCGAGAGCTGCGGCCTTCGACGTCGCCGCCGACTACGGCGCCACGCTCGACGAGGAGGAGCGCGCGCTGCTCGCGTCCCATCAGGCCTATGGCTGCGTGGCGCTGGTCGTCACGGAGGCCGGCCGCGCCTTTCCCTTCATCTTTCTGCCGCGGCGCGTCCTGAAAGGGATTCTGCCGGTCATGCAGCTCGTCTATTGTCGCGACCGGGCGGATTTCGTGCGCTTCTCCGGAGCGCTCGGACGGGCGCTGGCGCTGCGCGGACATGCGTTCGTCGTGCTCGACGCCAACGCCGCCATTCCCGGGCTCATCGGCGTCTTTCGAGCCGACAGCGGCCCCAAATACTACAAGGGGCCGGACCGACCACGGCTAGGCGACCTCGCCTACTGCGAATCCGTCCTCTTCGGCGCCTGAGGTCTCGTCATGACCATGCAGCCCCCATCGCAAGTCAGCGCCGCGCGCGCGCTCGTCGATCAGCTCCTCGTCTGCGGCGTCGACCGGGCCTATTGCGTGCCCGGCGAAAGCTATCTTTCCGTGCTCGACGCCTGCTACGAGCGCGGCCTGCCGCTGACCGTATGCCGCAACGAGGCCGGCGCCGCGATGATGGCCGACGCCTATGGCAAGGCGACCGGCCGCGCCGGCGTCTGCTTCGTGACGCGGGGGCCTGGCGCCGCCAACGCCTTCGCCGGCGTGCACATCGCCCAGCACGACTCGACCCCGCTCGTGCTGTTCATCGGCCAGGTCGAACGCTTCGTGCGCGAGCGCGGCGCCTTCCAGGAGGTCGACTATCGCGCCATGTTCGGCGGCCACGCCAAATGGGTCGTCGAGATCAACGAGGCGTCGCGCGTAAACGAGCTCGTCGCGCGCGCCTTCTCCGTGGCCTGCGCCGGGCGGCCCGGCCCGGTCGTGGTGTCCTTGCCGAAGGACATGCTCGAAGAGCGCGTCGCGACGCGGACGCATCCGCCGCATCCCGTCGTCGAGACCGCGCCCGGCGCGGCGCAGATGCACGAGCTGCAACGCCTGCTTGGCGAGGCGCAGCGGCCGCTGCTCGTCGTCGGCGGCGCGCGCTGGGACGAAGCGGCGCGGCGCGCGCTGCATAACTTCGCCGCGCGCTTCGACCTTCCGGTCGCGACGAGCTACCGTCGCCTGCCGCTCTTCGACGCGCTCGATCCTCGCTACGCTGGCGATCTCGGCCTCAGCGCCAATCCGGCGCTCGTCAAGCGCGTGCAGGCGTGCGACCTGCTGGTCGTCGTCGGCGGGCGGCTCGGAGAAATTCCATCACAGTCCTATCGGCTGCTCGACATGCCGAAACCGCGCATGACCTTCGTGCATGTCTACCCGCAAGCGGAGGAATTCGGGCGCGCCTATTCGCCGGACCTCGCCATCTGCGCGACGCCTCGCGGCTTCGCCGCCGCCCTTTCCGAGCTGCGGCCGCCGCGCGAAATTCCCTGGCGCGAAGAGACACGCGCCGCACATGCGGACTATCTCGCCTTCTCGTCGAAATTCGAGCCCTCGGGCGAGGTCGATCTCGCGCGGGTCATGACCTGGCTCAGCGACACCCTGCCCAAGGATGCGATCATCTGCAACGGCGCCGGCAATTACGCCGCCTGGATCCATCGCTATTATCGCTTCTGCGGCCTCGGCACGCATATCGCGCCGACCTCGGCGACGATGGGCTACGGCGTGCCGGCGGCGGTCGCCATGCAGCAGCTGCTTCCCGAACGGCTCGTCGTTTCGCTGAATGGCGACGGCGATTTTCTGATGAACGGGCAGGAGTTCGCGACCGCCGTGCAGTATGGGCTGCCGATCGTCGCGATCGTCTGCGACAACGCGAGCTATGGCACGATCCGCATGCATCAGGAGCGCCAGTTCCCGGGCCGCGTCATCGCCACGGACCTCCGCAATCCCGACTTTGCGGCCTATGCGCGCGCCTTCGGCGGCTTCGGCGCGACGGTGGAACAGACCAGCCACTTCCCGGCGGCCTTCGCCGCGGCGCAGGAGTCGCGGCTGCCCGCGATCATCCACGTCAAGATGGACCCCGATCGCATCACGCCGACCGCGAGCCTTGCGGAAATAAGGCGCGCGGCGCTCGACAAAAGCTGAGGAGCTTGCAGCGTGACGCGCTGGACGCGGGCCTTTCTTGAGCTTGCGTTCGCGACGTGCGCCAGCGCACATTCAGTTCGATCCCGCCCCTTTATCCATCTTTCACAGCAGGACGGGCGCAGCGGCGGATGGCGCGACAGACTTTCGGCGGGGCTCGGTCGCCGGAGATGCTGGGGGGCGCCGGATGACGTTGTTCAGTGGTGCGTGCGCGTAGCCATCATGACGCGTTGAGCGTAACATTGCCCGTCCTGCTACCTTTTGGTTTGGTTGCGACGGCGGCGGCGTCTCGAAGGCCGATATTGTCGGACCTTGCACATGCGGTGTAATTGCAGCTCGCGCACGAGCCTGTGATCAGTGTGCCGATAGCGAAGACGAGGCAGACAGAGCGACTGATGGTTTTTGCGAGGAACGCCGGCAGGCGTCGCTCAAGGCGTCTTGCGCGGTCCCGGCTGCGCTTCGCGTCGGAAGGCCTCGGCGAAGAATTTCGCGGCGCGCAGCCAGGCTTCGTCGGTGTCGCCGCGATAGCCGAACGTCTGCGCATAGACGACGGCGCCCGAATTCGCGTCCTTGACGACGATATCCATGCTGCCGATCAGCGTGCTGATCTTGTTGAACTTCCCGAGCATGACGAGATCGGCGGCGGCGCGGCGCGCCAGAGGCAGTTCGCAGCCGTTGCAGCTGCGCAGATACTGGTGTTCGAGCAGCGCGTCGAGATCGGCGCGGATCGCACGCCGATCGACGATCTCGTAGCGCCCTTCGCGCGCGAGGCTCTCCGAGATGGCGTCGCGCACGCGCGCGAGGCGGCGCGCATGTTCCGCCGCGCGGTCCACGGGTTCGCCCGACGTGTCGACAAGCTCGAAGTCGAGAACGAGCAGACGCGGCGCAGCCGAGGCGCTAGCGGCCGGCGCGCCGGCGAGCGCGAGCATGACGAGGAGCAGACAACAGGCGCCAAGGGCGAGCTTCGTCATGTCATGCTCGGTCAAACGTGGCCGGCGCGCCGGCCGGTCGAGTTGACGTCCTCGCGCGCCAGGGGGCGGCGGCGACGAGGCCGACGGAGACCAGAAATCCGATGGTGATCAAGCTGAAGCTCACGGCGGCCCGAAGGGGGAAGTGGGGCTCGACGATCGGCGCAGGGACAATTTTAGGGGTTAACCCTCGCCTGAGGAAGCCCACCGGATTGAAGAAGGCGCCCCGACAGCAAAAGAGAATGATCCAGCGCGGCGGCGTGATCTCATATTGCTTGAAGAGGATGACGAAGACCAGCAGGAACTGCGCCATCATCAGAAAATCGACGTGCGCGCGAATGAGGTCTGCGCGCTCGTAGATGAAACCTGCGACATATCCTTTTGGAAAAAACAACGTCACGCCGAACGCCCAGGCGATGGCGAGCGCTATCGCCAGGCGCAGCGCGGCGAATCCGAGAAGGAAAGCGATTCGGGACGGAAGTCTTGTTGTAATCTCATCGAGCGACATTGGAGCCTCCGGCTTTGTCGCGCGACAATGCGGCGCTTCGCCGGGAGCGCCAAGGGCGCGCCACCTGCGAAGATGCGGGCAATTCTCCCGGATTCGGAGCGCCGGCGCGGGCCGCGGAAAGCGCGCCGATTTCTTTGGGGAAAGGCCGGGCCCCGTCCCGGGCGCTCAGGCGGACGAAGAGGCCGTCGCCGATCGTTAAATTCCTGCGACGACCGCGATCTCGACCTTGTAATCCGGCGCCACGAGGCGGGCCTCGACGGTCGCCCGCGCGGGCGGATTGGCTTTGTCGACCCAGGCGTCCCAGACGGCGTTCATCTCCGCGAAGGTCGAGATGTCCGAGAGATAGATCGTCGCCGAAAGGATCTTCGCCTTTTCGCTGCCGGCTTCCGCCAGGATTTCTTCGATCAGAGCGAGGATCTCGGTTGTCTGCTCTGTGACCGAGGCGCCCTTGGTCTTGTTGGCGACCTGTCCGGCCGTGAAGAGCGTGTCGCCATGGGCCACGGCTTTGCTCATGCGCGCGCCCGCGCCGATACGCTTGATTTTTGGCATGCGTTGCTCCGGTTTGGCTTGCTCCCTGTAGCCGAAGCCGAAGGGAGCCGGCAAGCCATGGAGCGCGCGCGAGTTGCGGATCGCTGGCCGCCCACGTCAGCAGATGATGCGATAGCAGGGGCCGCCGGCTGGCGTTCGGCTTCGTTCCAGATATGAGTAGAACTTGAGATCCTCCTCGACCCGCGACATCAGGTTCAGTCGGCAGGCCCGATCCATGCTCGCGAAGGTGACATAACGGTGCGACACATTGAGATGCGCCGTGGCAGGAAGCCCCTTGAAGCTCATGAATTTGTTGAGATCCGACGTGAACACGAAATGGATGTCCAAAATGCCTGCAGTATTGACCGCGTCAAGCCAGGTCGCTTCACGTCCAAACCAGGAACAGAGCATGTCAGGCTGAAGCAATTTTTCGATTACAGGCGGCAATAGCTCGAGGGGATGGATCGGCTCGCCCGGGTACAGGCCAAGCTTCTCGCGTCGTTCCGCGTTCAACGGATGACCCGTGTCCTGATCTAACTGAGTCAATATATAGTTGATGTTCGATACAGCAACATCGAGGGGATGCCGGACTAAAGCATACACCTCGTCATATCCACGTTTTAAATCATAGTCCTTGATGTAACTGCAGGGTAAATGCCCATTTACGAAAACCCTTTCTGCTTTTGAGGCCTTGAACGCCCGTGCTAGATCAGCGATATGCTTAAGCCGATCGCTGACGTGCGACTTAACGTATTCAATGTCGGGAACATCAATGTATCTGGAGTCGTTTTTTAAGTTCGTTAACAGTGTCGTTCCTCCCGTTTTAGGAATATGGATATAGAACTCTCTTTTGAGCTTTGGGTTCTGCTTCATAAATATCTCTGGCATTCGAGCACTAAATTCATCTGATTGCAGAATTTCAAGCAGGGTCTGTAGCGGCGAGTCCACGCGCGCCTGAGCGCGCACGCCATCCTCCGGGCATCGAGACAATAACTCTTCGTAATAGAAGCGAAGCCAGGACGCGCACTCATCTTCCTTGAGCAACTTCGCGACCTTGCTCAAACCCGACAAGTGATCCTCGTCGTTGATCAGCGCCTCAAATACCGCCTCCAGCGTCGTGCGGACGCCATCTTTGGTTTCAGCGAGCGCTATGCGCTCCATAAGCTCGCTCCCATCCTTTCCATCCGCTGCAGGCTGAGTCATTCCGCCGCTTGTCCGCCTTGCTCCAGGGACCTGTCCATTCATCGAGCGGGCTTCCGCGACATTGCCGATGTCTACGTTCTCCGACTGGGGGCGCTCGCGTGGAGAGGCGTAGGTCGCGGCGACGGGATTGGCTGCCGCGGGTGCGCTTTGCGGGCCGTTGGTCCACGAGTTGCTTCCCGCCGATGCGCCGTCCGGAACGCGATTATCGTTAGGGTGTCTTTCCATCGTATTCCAGCCTCGCGATCGCTACGGAAGTACTCGCGTCGTTATGATTCTTGATTCGAACGTAGCCGGATCATTCAACCCAATCAAGTCAGGCTTTACTAACAGATCGTTAAAACAGCGAAGGAGCCGATTTCATCTGGAGGTTGCCAGATTCCCCTTCGCGTAACAAAAAAAGTATTCAATCTCTGTAGTTTTCCGCGTGTGAGCGCCGCAAAGGCCGGTTTCTTTTTACATGACATCCAGCTGGCTATCCAACAGACTGTTGACAAGCGACTCGGGAGACGTATAGCTAACTTTGACTCGGCAGCGGAGTCGGCTCCAACCCGCCCTTACGGACCATCGAATGCAGATGCGCCCAGCCTCCCTCGCCGGTGATCGAGCGGCGCCGCATCAGCCTTTTTCGAAGATCGCGGGCGCGGCAGTTCGTCCGGCGCTTGGCGGTCGGCGCGGCCTGAATAACGTCTCTTCGTCGCAGTCCGCCGCTCTGTCGGGCGAGCTTGCTCGGGTCTCTAGATTCCATCTTCCGGGCCGCTCCGGCGATGCCGCCACGCCGCCCGCCACTCGTCTTGCCGGAACCGCGTCGAGCATGGCGGGACTCACAGCGTTAAGCGAGAAAAAACGAATCACTCCTACACCCACCCTCGGCCGTTTGCGCCGCCCCTCCGCCGTCGGCTCGCCCGCAACGGTTCATCCGGCGTCAGCGCGGAAAACAGCGTGCAAGCGGCTGTCCTCGCAACTCCGAATGTTCTTTAACCGCGATGCGGCCCCATGCATTGGGGTTCGTGGTGATGAGTGTCTTGGCGCTTCGTGCCCGCAAAGCTTCTTCGCTTCGCGCTGGACGGCCCACAGTTTGTGATTCTCTGAGCCGATCCACGGCGAGACAGTCGAGAATCACAAAATTCCTCGTATGGTTCCTGAGTAGCGTGCGGCTCTGAAACGTCCTCAGAGCTCCGCCCAAACCCATGCTCGTCTGCAACCTGACACGAAGGCCGAACTGATGGTTCTCGAAAACGTCAAGCACAACTTGGACTACTTGACGACGCTGGTCAACAAGTCCGGGCTCAAGCAAAGCGAATACTTGGCGTCGCACTTGAAACGCTTCGCCGTCTCACTGTCGCTCGTTCCGGAGGCGCAACGGAAAAATCTCACGGCCCTCGACATCGACTATGTCGATGTCGTCGCTTATGCGCTCAAAGACAGGCTCGGATACGCGAGCGTGGCCGGGACGCTCTTCTCGGAAGAGCAGAAATCTTACTACATCCAGATGCCTCAATTCAAGGACGAGCATTGGTATCGTATCTTTGAGATGAATCTCGAGAAGCACACTTTCGACTGCAAGGCGCATTCGTTCGACCTTATCACCTGTTTCGAGGTGGTCGAGCATCTCGACGTTGATCCGATGTTCTTCATCAACGAGCTGAATCGCATTCTCGCGCCCGGCGGCACCGTGGTGATGACGACGCCGAACAGCGCGTCTTCCAGGAACGTCTGGAAGATCCTGAACGGCTATCGTCCGCACTTCTATATGCAATATGAGCGCGATCGCTCGCCCTACCGGCACAATTTCGAATATGACGTTCACGCTCTGAAAGGGCTGCTCGAGGCCGGCGGCTTCACGGTCGGCGAGGTGCATTCGGAGGACGTGTTCGAAGAGCCTGTCGCTCAAGCGCTGACGATCCTGAAGAACCTCAGCTTGCCGACGGTTTTGCGCGGCGACGATCTCATGATCGTCGCCAAAAAGTCGGGCCCGCCGAAAGACCGCTACCCGGCTGCGATCTACGCTTGAGCCGTCCATGCAGCATCTTCAGAAAAAGCGCCATAAGCTGCGTCAGCTTATACAGGGCGACGTCGACGAGTTCCTGATCAACGCCTACGTCGCCTTGTTGGGCGCTTTTCCTGACGAGGGCGGTTACTACCACTACCACGCGATCGCTTCGAGGGGGGTGGAAGGCAGGATCGACTGCCTTCGAGACATTCTCTCATCTGACCAGGCGCGCGCCTATGGCGCGCGTCTCGAGCTCGATGTCCCGTTCGAAGAACTCACGGAATCGGACATCGCGCCCGATGCCAATTTCAGTCAGTTCTCGTCACGGCTGCGAACTGGCCAAATGGTCTTCGAAATTTCGAGGCTACGCTCCGACTTTCATTATTTCACCTCAGAAGGATTTGCGAAAACTTTCGCCGAAGGTCTCTCCGTTCTCACCGAGACGAGCCAACTCGAAAGTCGCCTGAACGATCTGGCGACGAGCGTCAAAGCCCTGAACAGGCTGTTCTCAATGTTTGCTGGCGGCGTCGACGAGCTCGACAGGCCGTCTCGTAAGGCCGATTCGGAGCAATTTCGCAAGCAAATCGAGCAGGCGCAGGAAGATCTCGTCGTGCGTCTCGAGGAGCAGAAGCGGCAGCTCGTCGAATATGCGTTCAGCTTGTATGGGCTGGTTTCCGGCGAGCTCGAGAGGACACTGGAAGATGATAAAACTTGACATTTGGACGCCGCTGCCGCCGCGAAAATCTGGCATCGCTCAATATAATTACGAACTCCTCGAGGAGCTGGCGAAATTCGCCAAGGTGCGAATTGTCTGCGAGGATGTCGAGGCGGAAGCGCCGAGCGGGATAGAGACCATTCACTACGGGGAAGTGAAGACGGGGACCGTCGTTACGGATCTGTTCAACCTCTATCATCTAGGCAATAACCTGGATCATGAGTACGTCTACAAGCAGGCGCTGAAGACGCCGGGCGTCGTCGTTCTGCACGATATGACGTTGCATCATCTGATTGAGGCCTTCACACTGGGGCGTAGCGACCCGAATTCCTACATTGAAACGTGCAGGAATAACTACGGAGAGCCAGGGGAAGCGCTCGCGCGGCTGCGGCTTGCCGGTGTCTTTCACGATGCGCAGCGTTTCAAAATGACGCTCAACCGCGACGTGTGCCAAAAGGCGGTCGGAGTCGTTGTCCACAATAAATATATCCTGAACAGGATCAAGTCCTATTCGCGCAGGACTTATTTGCTCGAGCACCATGTCGCGCCGGCGGCCTCACGGTATGAAAGCGTGCGCAAGGCCAATCTGAAGAAGTCGCTGGGACTGCCGGGCGACAAGACGCCGGTCGTCGCCTCGCTCGGCTTCGTAACCGCCCCGAAGATGATCAACAAGGCCCTCGAAGCTTTGGCGATGGTCAAGCGCGCGGGCGTTGCCTTTCGATATCTGGTCGTCGGCGAGAAGAATCCCGGCTTCGACCTCGACCACTACGTCGGCAAATATGGGCTCACCGACGAGGTGATCCACATCGACTACTGCACGGATGAGGATTTCTTTAAATATCTGGCGGTGTCCGATCTCGTCATCAATCTTCGCTATCCGTCCGCTGGCGAGTCGTCCGGCACCCTGGCGCGCGCCCTTGGGATGGGGGTGCCTGCGGTCGTCTACAATTTCGGGCCTTTCAGCGAATTTCCCGACGACTGCGTCTTCAAGGCGCCGCTAGAGCTCGGTGAGCCCGTGGAAATGAGCGCGCTGCTGCATCTCGTCCTGAGCGAGAAGAGCATCAGGGAAAAATTCGGAGAGAATGCGCGCAAATACGTGTCGGAGCACTGCTCCGTGCGGAGGTCCGTCGAAAGGTATATCTCATCGATCGTCGACGCTTACGGCTCGTATCGGCAGGCGCACGAGCGCCTGAGGGATTGGGTCGGAACCAAGAGCTGAGTCGGCGAGCCTTCCTGCGCCGTCTGTGGGCGCTTGCGTGATATTGCCTCGCCGATGACAGGGAAGAGCATGGTCCGCCCGCTCACGATCGCCGTCTGCCTGTGTTTGTGGAACGCGCCCGGCTGGTCGAAGCCGCTATTGGGCGCCTATCTCTGGGATGGATCGCTCAATGGCGATCGCACAGTCGAAGGAGTCGGCAGGTCGGTTCGATTTCTTCTGGACCATGGATTTCAAGCGGTAAGGATCGCGATCACGCCTGACAACGCCAAAGACTTCGTGGGCGAGACGTGCTCCGATCGACCCACTCAAGACTGCGTCCTCGATCGGCTTTTGGGTCTCGACGTCTTTGCCGACAGGCGGCTGAAGCTTCTGCAGTTCACTTTGGCGCCATTCGAAGCCGACAATGACGCGATCGGCGCGGGATGGGACGAGGGGCGCCTGCGGCAAAGGGTCGACGAAGAGTTCCAGAAGTCGATATCGCAAATCGTCTCCCATGACGCCGCCTCCGCGCGCCAGATCGTCGTTTCCAATTGGGAGATCGACAACGCCATTTATTGCGGATCTGCCTATAAATATAGCTCAGACCCCGGTTTCAGGGAGAAGTGCTATAGTCGCAAGAAACTCCCTGTCTCCGTTGAGACACGCCATTTTTACGAATGGATTTCTGACCGGGACGAAATTGTCGCGCGCGCGCGGCGCCCACATCTATATCACGCGCCTGAAATGAACAACGTGCTGCTGTTTGAGCTTTTCTGCGGTGGCGCCTGCTCGAGGGCTCCGCGATTCTTTGACGTCATGCGAAAAAGAGCCTCTTGCTCTTATTCCTCCTATGATGCGGTCAACTCCGGAGAAATTTGGCGTGCGGTCTCCTTATTGCGTCACAAGTGTGAGAAGATAATCATTGGGGAAATCGGCGTGTCCACTGACGATTCAGCGGAAAAGCAAGCCCTCTTCAATGACGCGCTCAGGAAATTGATGGCCATGCCGGACGTCGAGGCCGTGTTTTTCTGGAGCGCCTTCGCCGACGCGCGCACCAGGGCCGCTTTTTTCGGGCTATATGACGCGAAAGGCGACTCCTTGGCGATTGCTCGTCTGCCCCAGGAGATCCGGGACGAATTGCAAAAATCGGCGGCGGCGCGCTGAAACTCGCCGCGCACACCGCAACCGCTCAATGCGTCGCGGCCTCGCCGAGCGTCGCCCACTCGAGTCACTCTCTGACGCCTCTGCGCCGCAACGTCGCCTGCGCCGCCGCGAGCCGCGCGATCGGGGTGCGAAACGGCGAGCAGCTCACATAGTCGAAGCCCGCGCTTTCGAAGAAGGCGATTGAGGCCGGGTCGCCGCCGTGCTCGCCGCAGACGCCGAGCTCGACGTCCGAGCGCGTCGCGCGCGCCCGCGCGGCGCCGAGCCGGACGAGTTCGCCCACCCCCAGCTCGTCGATCGTGACGAAAGGATCGGCGGGCAGGACGCCCTTGGCGACATACTCGCCGAGAAAGGCCCCGGCGTCGTCGCGCGAAATTCCAAGCGTCGTCTGGGTCAGATCATTCGTGCCGAAGGAGAGGAACTGCGCGGTCGCGGCGATGTCGCCGGCGCAGAGCGCGGCGCGCGGAAGCTCGATCATCGCGCCGAGCCGATAGCCCGGGCGGATCCCCGTCTCGCCCTCGACGGCCGTCGCCACCTCGTCGATTCGCGCTTTCACGAGATCGAGCTCGGCGCGCGAGAGCACGAGCGGCGCGAAGATCTCGATATGCGCTGGCGCGCCGGTCGCGATCGCGGCGGCGATCGCCGCCTCGAAGATCGCCCGCGCCTGCATGGCGACGATCTCGGGGAAGGCGATGGCGAGACGCACGCCGCGAAATCCGAGCATCGGATTTGCTTCGGCGAGCTCCTGCGCGCGCTTGCGCAGCTTCTCGGGGTCGGCGCGCATCGCCTTGGCCACATCGGCGAGCTCCGCCTCATTGTGCGGCAAAAACTCGTGCAGCGGCGGGTCGAAGAGGCGGATCGCCACCGGCAGACCGGCCATGATCTCGAAGAGCTCCGTGAGATCCTCGCGCTGCATCGGCAGCAGCTTCTCAAGCGCGGCGCGACGCCCCGCGGCGTCGTCGGCCATGATCATCTCGCGAACGGCGACAATGCGCGCGCCCTCGAAGAACATATGCTCGGTGCGCGCGAGGCCGATGCCCTCAGCCCCGAACTTGCGCGCCGCGCGCGCGTCAGCCGGGGTCTCGGCGTTGGCGCGCACGCGCAGGCGGCGCACGCTGTCGGCCCAGCTCATGAGCACGGCGAATTCGCCGGTGAGCTCCGGGCGGCGCATCTTGACCTCGCCAGCGATGACCTCGCCGCTCGCCCCGTCGATGGCGATCGTCTCGCCCTTGCGGAAGCGCCGCCCGGCCACGGAAAAGCTCTGGTCGGCATAGTCGACGCGCAGGCCGGCGGCGGCGGTCACGCAGGGCTTGCCCATGCCGCGCGCGATAACAGCGGCATGCGAGGTCATGCCGCCGCGCGCCGTCAGCACTCCGTCGGCGGCATGCATGCCGCCGATATCCTCCGGGCTCGTCTCGACACGGATGAGGATCACCTTGCGTCCCTGCGCCCCGAGCGCCTCCGCCTCTTGCGGGTCGAAGACGATCGCGCCGAAGGCGGCGCCCGGCGAGGCCGGCAGGCCGCGGGCGATCACATCGCGCCGGGCGTTCGGGTCGATCGTCGGGTGGAGCAGCTGGTCGAGCGACGACGGCTCGACCCGCAGCAGCGCGTCCTCGCGCGCGATCACGCCCTCATTGACGAGGTCCACGGCGATCTTGAGCGCCGCGGCGGCGCTCCGCTTGCCCGCGCGCGTCTGCAGCAGCCATAGCGTCCCGCGCTCGATCGTGAATTCAACGTCCTGCATGTCGCGGTAATGGGCTTCGAGCCGGCCCGCACAGGCTTTGAGCTCGGCGAAGAGCTCAAGCGTCAGGCTCGGCGTCGCGGCGCTCAGGGCCCGGGCGACCGGCAGCGGCGTGCGCAGGCCGGCGGTCAGGTCTTCGCCCTGCGCATTTTGCAAATACTCGCCATGGAGCTCGCGCGCGCCCGTCACGGGATTGCGCGTCGAGACGGCGCCCGTCGCGCAGCGCTCGTCCATATTGCCGAAAACCATCGTCTGCACGATGATCGCCGCGCCGAAGTCCTGCGCGACGTCGTGCAGCTCGCGATAGAGCACGGCGCGCGGGCTCATCCATGAGCCCAGCGCCGCTTCGATCGCGCCGAACAGCTGCGCGCGCGGATCTTGCGGGAAGCCGCCGCGCCGCCCGCGCGCGGCAATTTGCTTGAATAAGCCGACGACTGCGCGCCAGTCTCTGGCCAGGAGCTCGGCGTCGCGCTCGGCTCCTTTCTTCTCCTTGAATTCGTCGAGCGCCTCCTCGAATTCATGATGCGCGACGGCGCCGACGGCGTTTGCATAATCAGCGATGAAGCGCCGATAGCAGTCGTAGGCGAAGCGCTCGCTGCCGCATTTCTTGGCGAGCGCCTTGACGCTGTCGTCGTTGAGACCGATGTTGAGCACGCCGTCTATCATGCCGGGAGTCACGACGCGCGGGCTCGCCCGCACGGAAACCAGCAGCGGCCAGCGCGCGTCGTCGAAGCCGTGACCGGCTATCTTCCCGATCCACGCCAGCGCGGCGTCGATCTGCGGCGCGAGATCCTCCGGCAGGGTCTGGTCATGCGTCCAATAATGCTCGCAGAGGTCCGCCGAGAGCGCGAAGCCTGGAGGAACCGGGAGGCCGAGGCGCGCCATCTCCGCGATCCCCGCGCCCTTGCCGCCGAGCTCGCGGACGCCCGCCGGATCCGCAGCGCCTCGCGAGAAGCTGAAGGCCCACTTCTTCATCTGCTCCCGTTCCTGCGGCGGCGCGCGGACCGCCGCGGGCGGGGCGCGATTGTCAGTGGACGTGTTGCAACCGGCGACGCAAGAACAGCCCGAAGTTGAGCCAGCTCGCGCCATAGATGATCATGTCGAGCCCCAAGAAAACGCCGAGCACATAGGCCGAGTTCTCGGGCCAGCCCGCGACAATCAGAACGCCGACGAGGATCGTCACGACGCCCGCCGCGCCGACGATCCACTTCGGACCCTCGGGCAGCAGCGTCGCAAAATACACGCGCATCAGGCCGGTCGCGAGCATCGCCGCCCCGAGCATTAGCGTGAGACCGACCGCGCCCGCAACCGGATTGGCGAGCGCAAAAGCGCCTGCGACGATGTAGAGCAGGCCGAGCAGCGTGATGAGAATGCGGTTGCCCCAGCGGTGCGCGCTGAGCCCGACGCCGATCTCGGTCCCGCCGATGAGGATCATGAAGATCGCAATGAGATAGACGGAGGCGATCGTCGCCACGCCGACGATTCCCAAGGAAATGAATCCGAGCAGGGCCACGGCGAGGCCGAAGGCGACGAACCAGCCCCAGCGGCTGCGCAGATGCTCGAGGACCTGGCCGATGTCGTGGCCGCTTTGAATGTTGATCGTCATGGGCGCGCTCCGGAAGGCGTCCGCCGGAGCCGGAGGACGTCGTGTTCGCGATGAAATATATGATCGATTTTCGCGGCGCCCAGGCGACCCCGGCGAGCGGGGCCGCCGTTGTGTTCGACCCTCACATGCGTGCTTTCCGCCTGGACTCAAATGGCCCTCATGCCGCCCTTCCCCCTCTTTCGCGGCTGGAGACGAAAAGCCGCAGCACGAGCAGCAAATCCGCGGCGCGTTGCCACGCGCCAAGCTCCAGACAGCGCTCAACGTCGCCGGCGATCATCTCGCGCACGGCCTTGCTGCCCCGCTTCAAGTTCATCCTATAGGTCGCCAGAAGCAATTCATGCCTAGTCGAAGGTATGGCGCACAGGGGCAGGCCATACGAAAGGAGGTCTTCGTGTTCCGCGCGCCGCTGCGTCGTAATCATGCATCCTCCCTTAGTCAGGAAAACGCCCCCATGGATGCCTTCACACATCATCGTCTCTGCAATATGACGATTCCGTATACCTTAAATATTTTTAATATTGCTGCAATGCGTCAAATATATACTGCAACCGCATTCAGCGCGCCGCCGCTCCGTCGCACGGCTTCGACTCTTCGCGAATTCAAACCGGGGCCGCCTCTCGCGGCGCATTTCCGCTCGCCGGGAGTTTGGCGAGGGTTTCAATAAATTCCGGGAATGAGGCGATAGGTGCGCGCGCGATAGGCGGCGTATTTCTCGCCAAACTGCTCCGCGAGAAGCGTCTCCTCCGCGTGAATGCGGGCTAGCAGCGGAAAGACCAGGGAAGCCGCGAGCAGCAGGCCAAGGACGGAGCGAAAGGCCAGTCCCCAGCCCGCCAACATGACGATCAAGCCGAGATAAGAGGGGTGACGGATCACGCCGTAAAGTCCCGACGTCACGAGCTCGTGATCGGGCTGGATGGCGACCAATCCACTGAAGCGGCGTCCGAGCACGAACACGGGCGCAAGGCGCAGAACGCCGCCGGCCGCGAAGAGCAGCACGCCGATCCAGCGCGCCGTGTCGCCGTCCAGGGTCAAAAGACCGTTCCGGTCGCTCCACGGCGGAAGCCAGGCCGAGAGCAGGCCGATGACGAGCAGCGGCGCAAATATCCAGCGATTGCCGCGATCCTCGCGCACGCCGGGGCGCAGACCCGCCTCGCTGAACATGCCGAGCCCGGCCAAAGCCACGCCGAGAACCGCCAGCGCGGTCCGCGCCGGATGAGCGAAAAACGCCGACGACCCGCCCCAACCGGCGACCGCGAGGGCGAACCAGATCAGCGTCGAGGTCAAAAGGGTGAGCAGTTGAAAGAACTTGGCCATCCCGCGTTCCCCTCTCGTCAATGGAGTTGAAAAGAGCGCGCCAATCGGAACCGCCGCGCGCTCCGAGCCCAAGGGACGCAAGCCCTGGCCGGCATGGAGACCGCCGTCAGCTGAGCGCGAGATAGGCGCTGAAGATGGCGAAGAAGGCGACCATGGAGAGCATGAGCAGGAACTCCGAGCGCGCGACGCTGCGCGCCGTCTCCTCGTCCTCGGCGTCGAGCCGGCGTTCTGTCCGCAGGTAGCGCAGCAATGCAAGGAGCATCAAAAGCACGCCGCCGCATAT
>DATHCI010000007.1:0-14573 GCA_035319645.1 Methylocystis sp.
GAAGAGCTGTTCGTGGCTCCGCTGCACTGGGGCTTCGTGTTCTTCGGCTGGATGGCGCTCGGCGTGTTCGGCGTCGTGCTGCAGATCCTCGGCCGTCTCCATGCGCTGATCGGCAAGGAAGGCGTCGCGCTGCTGGCGTGATTCGCTCCAGAAAGTCTTGCCAAGGCCTCCCCCCTCGTGCGGGGGAGGTTTTTTTTTGCGCCGTCTCCGCAGTCGCGCGGGCCAGGCGAGGGCCCGCGAATTTCCGGTGGCATTCGCTGAAAAGCTCTTTATTAACTCCCCCACCCGCCGTCCCTGGCGAATGCACCCAGTCGCCAGGGCCGCGTCGGGAGAGCCGGGAAACGGGCGGGTGAAAATGCGCCCCACGCGCGGGCCAGGGAGACGACTGAAATGCTGAGGCTTTCCATAATTTGCTGTTGCGCTTTCGTTCTCGCGCCTTCCATTGGCTCGGCGCAAGAGATATGCGGCGCGGGCTCAGAGGCCGAACGGCTGCGCTGCTATGCGGATGAAGTGGCCAAGCTCAGAAAGCAGCTCGACAAGACGACGGACTCAAAGGCGCAGGTCAGTTCCGAGACGCATTTGGACCCCAAATTCCAGGAGCAGGCGGACAAGCTGCAGAAGGCCGTGGACGGCCTGACGAAGAAGCTGGATGATTATATCAGGCTGAATAATGAGGACAAAAAGGATTACATCAGATTAGGCACGCCCTATAACATTTCCTCCTACTCCACGGCCGAATATTGTCTACGCGCGACTGTGCCAGGGCCGGAGGCCGGCGCCGGTCAGTCGCCCTCCGCAGGCCTAGGCGCGTGCGAAGAGAGGTGGCCGCGCGGATCGCTCACGGGAGCGACGTCGCTTTGGCATTTCGTGCCCCACAACCCTCCGAAATGAGACTTTTCGACGCGCGAGGATAGGCGGATCGCCTGTTGCGCTCCGAGCAATCGCGCGTCGCCTGGCGTCGGCGACGGCCCCCATCCTCACGCGTCGCCGGCCCGGGGCCAGAAACGAAGCAGGCTACCGCGCCCAGGCGGCCAGGGCGTCCTCGAAGACGCGATCGCCCGAGGCGCCCTTCTCGAGGTTCACCGTTCCGATCCGGTCGTCCGAAAACTGGAGCGGGATGTCGATGAGCGTCGGCGCGCGCAGCAGCGCGAGGTTGCGCTTCTCGCTGTCCCCGCGCATGAGCCCCATGAGGAAGCTGTTCGGCGTCGTCGGCACCGGAATGCCGACAAGGCGCTCTCCCGACTGCGTCTCCGGCCGGCGCATCTGCAGCGCGCCGATCGCCTTGACGCCCTTGATATCCGAGCCTAGCTGCGGCGCGAAGTCGACGGTGATCGTGTGCGATGCAGAAAGGGTCGGATCCCGATTTTTCTGGATCAGCACGGTCACTTTCATTTTCGCTTCAGGAAACTCGACGTCGGCGCGGATGGCGGGTTGGACGGGCGCGTCGGCGTCGCCCGTCACATTGTCGAGCCGCCACACGACCGTCCCGTCGTAAATGCGATCCGGCTTGTCGGGGTGCGCCTTCGGCCCGATGAGCAGCGCCGCCCGTCGCGCGACGGGGGCGGACGCAGGGCCTTGGTCCGCAATCTCCTTGCCGTCGCCGCCTATGCGCGCAGAAAGCTTATGCTGATCGTCCGCGTTCACCGCGGACTCGTCGGGATTGAGCTTCGCCAGGTCATCCGGGCGCTCGCGAAAGCGCAAGGCCGCCAGAGAAATGACGGCGACCGTGATGATGAGCGCGGCGATGACGAGCAGCAGGCGCCGCGACGCGCCGGTCCGCTCGGTCGATGGAGGAACGGGCGCCGCAGGTCGCACCCGTTCGCGCGGCGGCGGCTCGTTTGCGCGCGGCTCGGACGCGGGCGAGATATCGAGTTCGGCGTCCGGGGGCGCGACGTCGCTCGTCTCGGGTCGCGACGTTTCGTCCGCTTCGGCCTCCAATCGCGCGATGGCCTCGTCGAGCGCCCGCCCCTCCTTTTCGATGACCGCGTCGCCGACCGGCGGCTGAATCGAACGCAGCTGGTTCAGCAGCGCGCGGCGCGCGAGGTCATAGACCGCCTGGCGCGCTTCCCGGGTCGACTGCGGCAGCGGCCCGATCTTGCGGGCAAGCAGCGAGTAATAGTCAGCCATGCGTCGCCATTCGTTTTTCCGCCGCGCGGACGGAGCCGATTCGATCCTCCACAGCCGTTAATCCTGAAACGGATTGCGCACAAGGATCGTGTCGTCTCGCTCGGGGCTGGTCGACAGGAGCGCCACGGGCGCCCCGACCAGCTCCTCGACGCGCCGCACATATTTGATCGCCTGCGCAGGCAGGTCGACCCAGGAGCGGGCGCCGGCCGTCGAGCCGCGCCAACCCTCAAGCGATTCATACACCGGCTCGACGCGGCTCTGCGCCGACTGCGAGGCCGGAAGGCGATCGATCCGCATCCCGTCCAGGAGATAATGCGTGCAGATCTTGATCTCCTCGAAGCCGTCGAGAATGTCGAGCTTCGTGAGCGCCAGTCCGCTCACGCCCGAGGTCCTGACGGCCTGACGCGTCAGCACGGCGTCGAACCAGCCGCAACGCCGCCGCCTTCCGGTGTTGGTGCCGAACTCGCGCCCGCGGTCGCCGATGAGCTCGCCCGTGGCGTCGGTCAGCTCGCTTGGGAAGGGACCGCCGCCGACGCGCGTCGCATAGGCCTTGGCGATGCCCAGCACATAGTCGATCGCGCCGGGTCCGAGCCCCGAGCCCGCAGCAGCCGACGCCGCAACCGTGTTCGACGACGTGACAAAGGGATAGGTGCCGTGGTCCACGTCGAGCAGCACGCCCTGCGCGCCCTCGAACAAAATGCGCTTGCCGGCGCGCCGCTCGTTGTCGAGCAATTCCCAGACCACGTCCATGAAAGGCAGAATGCGGGGCGCGACCGAGACGAGCTCGGCGCGGAGCGTCTCGGCGCCGATCTCGGGGAGGCCCAGTCCCCTCCGCAGAGGATTGTGGTGGGCGAGCACGCGCGCAATTTTCTCTTGGAGCGCCTCGGGCTCCGAGAGGTCCATGAGGCGGATCGCGCGACGACCCACCTTGTCCTCATAGGCGGGGCCGATTCCGCGCTTCGTCGTTCCGATCTTGACCGCGTTCCCCGCCTGCTCCTCGCGATGGGCGTCGAGCTCGCGGTGCAGCGAGAGGATGAGCGGGGCGTTTTCGGCGATCTTGAGATTTTGCGGCGAGATTTCCACGCCCTGCTCGCGCAGCCGGTCGATCTCGCTCATGAGGAAATGCGGGTCGACGACGACCCCGTTGCCGATCACGGAAAGCTTGCCCGGTCGCACGATCCCGGAGGGGAGCAAGGCGAGCTTGTATGTCTTGCCCTCGATGACGAGCGTATGGCCGGCGTTATGGCCTCCCTGGAAGCGGACTACGACGTCGGCCTCGAGCGAGAGCCAGTCGACGATTTTGCCTTTTCCCTCGTCGCCCCACTGGGCGCCGATCACCGCCACATTCGCCATGATGCAACTGCGTATCTTCGAGCGGGCCAAAAACAAACCCCGGCGGGGATAACGCCGGGGCTCGTCACGAGGAGTTCTTAGCGCATCCGATGGTTCTGGTAAAGACGCCGCGCCCCCCAAGAGGCGGCTCAGCTTGTCCGCCGCTCGAAGGTCTGGCGCGGCCAGGTGATGGTGATGCGCGCCCCCGTGCGCGGAGCGGGCACGTTGGAGGGATCGACGAGAGCCCCCGTGCGCTCGAGCAAAGTCTTGGCGATGAACAGTCCGAGGCCAAGACCCATGCCAGACTCAGGGTCGGTCTTGAGACGTCGGCGCGTCGAATCTTCGCTGACATAAGGGTCGCCGAGCCGGTCGAGAATCTTCGGCGAGAAGCCCGGACCGTCGTCCTCGATCCGGATCAGCACGAGCTTGTCGGACCAGCGCGCCTCGATCCGCACCGTCGTCTCGGCGAAGTCGACCGCATTCTCGACCAGATTGCCGAGGCCGTAGAGCAGCCCCGGATTGCGCAGGCATGACGGCGGCGGGGACGGGCCGCCCTTGACGACGACGATGTTGACGTCCTGATCGCGCAGCGGCTCGACGACCTCCTCGATGAGCGTGTCGATCGCGAGCACGTTCAGCACATGGGCCTCGTCGGCGCCGAGCGAGTTCAGCTTCTTCAGGATTTCGCGACAGCGCCGCGCCTCTTGGGCGAGCAGGGCGAGATCGTCCTGCAGCGCCGGCGCCTGGGCGGCCGACGCCTTCTGCATCTCAGAAATCGTGAGCGTGATCGTCGCGAGCGGCGTGCCGAGCTCATGGGCGGCGGCGGCGGCGAGCCCGTCGAGCTGCGTGAGGTGCTGCGCGCGCTCGAGCACGAGCTCGGTCGCCGCGAGCGCGCCGGCGACCTCGCGCGCTTCGTCGGAGACCCGGGCGGCATAGAGCCCGATGAAGGCGGCGCTGAGCGTCAGCGCCGCCCAGACGCCTAGACGGTAGAGCAGCGGAAAGTGCAGCTGCTCGTCCTCGCTCCAGGGCAGCGGCTCATATTCGACGACGAGCAGCGTCGCCGCCGCCACCATCAATATGCCGAGCAGCAGCGTCAGGTTGCGCGGCAGCGACACGGCCGAAATCATGACCGGCGCGAGGAACAGCATCGCGAAACTGTTGACGACCCCGCCGGTCAGATAGAGCAGCGCGGCGAGCTCCAGGATGTCGTAACCGAGCAGAATCGCGGCTTCGGAGTCTTCGAGGCGGAAGCTGCTCGGCGCGCCGACGCGCAGCGCGATGTTCAGCACCGCCGATGTCGCGATGGCGACAAAGCACAGATTGATGGGGAATTTGAACTTGAGATAGTGATAGACGTAAAGGATGGCGATCGTCTGCCCGATGATGGCGATCCAGCGCAGCGCCACCAGGGTTTCGACGCGCAGGCGTCGCGCGGCGCCGAGGTCGTCGTAGAGTCTGTCCCTTCGCATGGGCCCTCACAAACCTTTGCGGGCGGCGCGCCATAGCCGCCACTGCCGTCGCCAGGGCGACGGCTCGTCGCGACTTGTCCGCAGTGATTCGAAGTAAAGCGGCAGACCAGCCGCCGGCAGCAGGGCGATCCGCGCAGGCTCATCGAGGCTCCGCGCGATCGCGCGCGCCGATTGATAGCGGGCCGACGCCAATTGGAGCAGCTCCAGCGACGCCGCCTGCGGATCGTCCGGAAGATCCAGCGGCAAAAACTGGCGTCCGAGGCCACGGCGCAGCTGCAACAGGACGCCGATGAGCCCCATGGCCACGCCTGCGTCGTCGAACGCCGAGAGCGTTTCCTGGTCGTCGCGAGCGCCCAGGCAATGCGCGGTCCAACGAAGCGGTTGCGCCGCGACGCGCCGGCAGTAGTCGAGCAGCTCCGCTGTCGAAGGCATGCGATCGTCATAGAGATCGGCGCTGTGGGCGTCCAGGAAATCCACGAATTCGTCGCGACTCAAACCTTGGGCCGCGATCGTGTCGAGCAGCGCGTCGGCGATCGGATGCGCCCGCGCGCCGGCCTCTTCCGTGAGTATGGCGTCCGTCCACCAGCGCAGGCGCATCTCGCCGAGCAGCGGCTGCGACACTTTTTCGCGCACGTCGCCGATCTCGAGGCTGAACGCATGAAGGGCGTGGACGTGCCCGCGCAGTCTTCGGGGCGCATAGAGCGACGCAAGCCAAAGGTCGCGGCTCGCGGCGCGCAGCTGCCGGTCGCAGATCGCATAATGCGCGGCGAGCTCCGTCGCGCGCGAGGCTTCGTCGGACATGTCAGATGGCGACGAGCAGCGCCGCGACGCGCCGATTCTCGTCAACGAGCAGATTGTACGTGCGAACCGCGGCGCCGGTGGCCATGGTCTCACAGCCGACGCCGGCGGCGCGCAATTTCGCCCGCAACGCCGCCGGCAGCGGCAGGAGCGTCGCGCCGGTTCCGATCAGGAGCAGGTCCGGCCGCCCTGAAGGATCGGCGAGCACGTGATCGAGGAGGCCTGCATCGATCTGCGACGCCTCGCTGATGTTCAGCGCGCTCACGCCCGACGCCGTGGCGAGCACAGCGCCCCGGTGCGACATGTCGGCGAAGCGGAAGCCGCCGCCTCCGTAGTCGTCGATCTTGTGCCGTCCCGCGACGAAGCCCGTCATCGCAGAGCGTCAGGCGGTCGAGGGTTTCGCCGGGCTCGCGCCGGACTTCCTCTTGGCGGCGGGAGCGGCCGGCGCGGCTTCGCCAGCGCCGGCGCGCTCGCCGTCCTCGGAACGCAGGCCGAGATAGATCAGCATCGGCGAGCAGATGAACACCGAGGAATAGGTCGCAACGACGATGCCCCAGATCATCGCGAGCGAGAAGGAGCGGATGACCTGCGCCCCAAAGATCGCGAGCGACAGGAGCGCCAGGAACACCGTCGTCGCGGTCATGATCGTGCGCGGCAGCACGGCGTTGACCGACATGTCGATGATCTGAGCGGTCGACATCTTCTTGTATTTGCGCATCATCTCGCGGATGCGGTCGAGCACGACGACAGTCTCGTTCAGTGAATAGCCGACGATCGTCAGGATCGCCGCGATCGAGGTCGTGTTGAACTCGAGCTGAGTCAGCGCGAAAAACCCGATTGTCAGCAGGAGATCGTGCATCGTGGCGATGACGGCGCTGATGGCGAACTGCCATTCGAAACGGAACCAGAGATAGCCGAGCACGGCGATGATCGACAGCACGACGCCGAGCGTGCCTGATTGGACGAGCTCGTTCGAGACGCGCGGGCCGACGACCTCGACGCGGCGCACGTCATAGTCGGTCTCGACGGCGTTCCGGACGCGCTCGACGGCCGCCTGCTGCGCAGCGTCGCCCTCCTGCTGCAGGCCGAAGCGCAGCGTCGCGTCGGTCTGGTTTCCGAACGCCTGCACCTCAATGTCCCCGAGATTGAGCTTCGAGGCGAGCGCGCGCAACGTGCCGATCTCGGCGGCGCCGGATTTTGCGCGCAGCTCCACGATGGTGCCGCCGGCGAAGTCGATGCCGAAGTTCATGCGCATGAAAATGAGCAGCAGCACCGAGACGATCGAGAGGACCGCCGAAAGCGGGTAGCTCACGCGCCGGAAGCGCATGAACGGGAATTTTGTGTTCTCTGGCGCGAGGCGCAGGAGCTTCATGTCGTTTTTCGCCTCTATATCGGAAGCCGGGTCGGGCGCGCGCGATGATACCAGATCGCGATCATCATGCGGGTCATCGTCACGGCGGTCACGATCGTCGTCAGAATGCCGAGCGAGAGCGACACGGCAAAACCGCGCACGGGGCCGGAGCCCAGGAAATAAAGGATCGCCGCGGCGACGAACATCGTGACGTTCGAGTCGACGATCGTCGCGAAGGCGCGGTTGAAGCCGGCGTCGAGCGAGGCGAGGATCGAGCGCCCGGAATGCGCCTCCTCGCGGATGCGCTCATAGATGAGCACGTTCGAGTCGACGGCCATGCCGATGGTGAGCACGATGCCGGCGATGCCTGGCAGCGTGAGCGTCGAGCCGGTCAGCACCAGGCCCGCGAAGATGAAGGCGATGTGCACGAAGAGGGCGATATTGGCGAACACCCCGAAGACGCCGTAGGTGATCAGCATGTAGCCGACGACGAGCGTCGCGGCGACGTAGAACGCCCGCTTGCCGGCGTCGATCGAGTCCTGGCCGAGGCCCGGGCCGACCGAGCGCTCCTCGACGATGTTGAGCTTCGCCGGCAGCGCGCCGGCCCGCAGCAGGATCGAGAGGTTGTTGGCCTGCTCGACCGTGAAATGCCCAGAAATCTGTCCCGAGCCGCCGGTGATGGGCGTGAGAATCCGCGGCGCAGACACGACCTTGTTGTCGAGCACGATCGCGAACAGCTTGCCGACGTTTCGAGAGGTCACGTCGCCGAACTTCTGCGCGCCGCGAATGTTGAAACGAAAGTTCACGACCGGCTCGCCGCTGCGCTGGTCGAATCCCGGCTGCGCGTCGATGAGGTCCTCGCCCTGAACCATGACCTGCCGTTGAACGGCGATCTTGCTGCTCGAATCCGTCTGGTCGAGCTCCTCGGTTTCCGTGGGGTTCTCGCCGGGGTCGGCGACGAGCCTGAACTCGAGCTTCGCCGTCTGGCCGAGAATATCCTTGAGCTGTTGCGGATCCTGCAGTCCGGGAACCTGAACGATGATGCGGTCGTCGCCCTGGCGCTGAATGCTTGGCTCGCGCGTGCCCATCTGGTCGACGCGGCGGCGAACCACCTCGATCGATTGGTCGACAGCCTTGCGAACCTTCTCGGTCAGGCCGGCGTCTGTGACGGTGACGCGAATCGCGCCGTCGCCCGGATCCTCGATGTCGAGCGGCGGCGCCCCGACCGCCCCGACGCGGTTGGTGTAGCTGCCCATCAACCCCTTGAACTTGGCCGCGATCTTCGCATGGTCGGCGGGATCGGCGAGGCGGAACTGCACGCCGCGCGCCTGCTGGCCGACGCCGCCCGTGATGGCCACTTTCTCCTCGCGCAGAATGCGGCGCGCGTCGTCGCGCAGGCTCAAAGCCAGCGCATGGAGTTCTGAGGCTTTGTCCACTTCAAGCATGACGTAGGAGCCGCCCTGCAGGTCGAGGCCCAGCACGATCGTCGCGGGCTTCGCCCAGGCGGGCAGCGCTTTGGCAAGGCTCTCGAACCCCGCCGGCGAAAGCAGGCTCGGAGCGACGACGGAAAAAGCGGCGAGAGTCATCGCGAGGATCGCGAAAATCTTCCAGCGGGCGAAACGCAGCATCTCACTCGGGCCTTGGCGTTGGAATATGGGACGAGAGCGCCCGGCGGGTCAGCTCTTGGCGCTCGGCGCGTCCTTGACGGGCTCGCTCTTCGCGCGCACCTCCGTGATCGCGGTCCGCAGCAGACGCACGCGCACATTGGTCGCGAGCTCGACCTCGACCTCCTTGTCGTCCACGGCCTTCGTGACCTTGCCGATCAGGCCGCCCGACGTCGCGATCACGTCGCCGCGACGCACGTTGAGAAGCGCGTCCTTCGCCGCCTTCTGCGCGCGCTGCTGCGGCCGCAACACGACGAAATAGACGATGCCGACGATGATCAGGAACGGCGCCATGATCTGGAACTGATCGGCGAGCGCGTCGCCGCCGCCGCCGCCCGGCTGAGCCGGGGGACCTCCCGCGATCGTGGCCTTTCCGCTCGCGGGCGGCGCGGACGGCGTCGAGGGCGCGGGCGCCGCGGTGGAAGGCGCCGCGGGAGTTGTTGGCGCAGGAGCGACCGCCTGCGGCGGGGTTTCGGACGGCGCCGGCGCCGCCGGAGGCTCGGCGGCCGCCGGAGATTGCTCGGTCTGGGCGTAGGCTTGCGGTGTCAGATTCATTCGCGATCTCTGGTGTCGTCGGCTTCGGGACCGCGCCGCTTGCGCCCGCTCTGGTCGGTCCCTTCTAGGATCGGCGCGGACTATAGTCGCTGGCCCCGCGAAAGCAACGTCCGCGAAGGACGACACATTCGCGGGGCGTGAGAGCCGCTCGCCCGCTGCGACGGATTGAAGCGACGAGGCTGAAATTTTCGCGGGCCCTACTAGTTGAATAAAAGCGGTTCGGGCGCGATCTTCGCTCCCGAAGGTTCGTTGGGCGGCCAAGGCTTCCCGGCGGGCCGGCGATCTTAGATTACGCCCCCTCGTGGGAGCGAAGCGGAGTGAGGTCAAATGTTGCGTAAAATCACGGGTCTCGCGACGGCGGCGGTCCTAGCGACCGCCCTGACGCTCTCCTTGACGGCAGACGCCTGGGCCTATCGTGGGGGCTTTCGCGGAGGCGGTTTCCGCGCAGGCGGATTCCACGGCTGGCGCGGCGGTTTCGCCGGCGGCTGGCATGGCGCATATGTGCGCGGTCCCTACGTGCGCGGCGCATATGTGCGCGCAGGCGTCCCGGGAGCGTGGCGCGGCGCCTACTGGAATGGCCGCCGCTACTGGCGCGGCGGCTACTGGCCGGGCTACTGGGGCCTCGGCGCCGCGGGCGCAGGGTGGGACTGGGGCTACGGATACGACTATCCCTACGACAGCGGCTATCCTTATGATACGGCCAATGGCTGCTGGCGCTGGTGGTACAACCAGTGGGTCTGGGCGTGCTGAACGCGCCTGCTTCAGCTGGCTTTATGCCGATAGTTCCCGCGCCAGCCCGCGGATGAAGTCGATGCAGAGCGCGAGCTGCTCGACATCGATATATTCATCGGGCTGATGGGCCTCGTCGATGCGTCCGGGACCGCAGACCACGGTCGGGGTCCCGGCGCGCTGGAATTGCCCAGCCTCCGTCGCGAACGGGACTGCGATGGTGTGATTGGCCTTGGCGAGCCGGAGGGCCAGCAGTTCTGCCGCGGACCCGGGTTGCGGGGCCAGCCCGGGGACTTCCGTCTCGGTCGTCGTCTCGATCTTGGCCTGCGGGAAAACCCTGAAGCGTTCCGCCTCCATGCGCGCGGTCACAGCTTCAAGGGCTTTCCTCGCCGTACTGGCGGCCGTGTCCGGAAGCCCCCGGAACTCCCAATGGAATTCGCACGCGCGCGCGACGATGTTGCGAGCTGTGCCGCCAGATATCGTCCCGACGTGAACGGTGGAATAAGGCGGATCGAAGCGCCCCGAAGGATCGCCCTGCGCGCGCAGATCCTCGCCAATCTGTTCCAGCTCCGTCACCAGCCGGCAAGCGACGTGGACGGCGCTCAGGCCTTCGTTCAGCTTCGCGGAATGAATCTCCCGTCCCGTGACCCTCGTCGTATGGGTCGAGACGCTCTTATGCGCATCGGCGACCTGCATCGAGGTGGGCTCGCCGACGATGACCGCTCCGGGGCGCGGCAAATCCAGGCCAAAACGGCGGATAGCCTCGATGGGCCCGGAGCAGGTTGTCTCCTCGTCGTAGCTCAGCAGAAGGTGGATCGGTCGCCGGAGCGGCGCGGCGACGAATTCCCGCGCCATGGCGAGACAAACTGCGTCGAATCCCTTCATGTCGACGGCGCCGCGACCGTAAAGGCGCGAGCCCTGCCGCCGCAGGACAAAGGGGTCGGACGTCCAGCTTTGCCCGGCGACGGGCACAACGTCGGTGTGGCCCGAGAGCAGCACGCCGCCCTCCACCGCAGGGCCAAAGGTCGCAAATAATGACGCCTTGTCGCCCGCTGCGTTGGGGATGCGCCAGAAGCGCGCGCCGAGCTCGCGCAGATAATCTTCGACGGCTTGGATCAGCGCGAGGTTGGATTTGGAGCTCTCGGTGTCAAAGGCCACGAGCCGGGACGTCATCTCTATCGCTGCGTCGAGCGTCATGGCGCGTCGCTCAATTCAGTATCGGGCGCGAATGCGGGCTGTCGAGCGAAAAGGCCGGAGTCGCCACGTCGAAGGTCTCCCCGTCGTCGGTGGACATGCGATAGCTGCCCTGCATGATTCCCGATGGCGTCGGCAGAGGGCATCCCGATTCATAGCTGAAGCTCGTCCCGGGCTCCAGCACAGGCTGCTGCCCCACGACGCCCAAGCCCTTGACCTCCTGGCGCTGTCCATTGGCGTCGATGATGATCCAATGCCTGGAGATGAGCCTGACGCGCACGCGCCCGAGGTTTGCGATCTCAATGCGATAGGCCCAGAAAAACCGCCCCTCCTCCGGATCGGACTGATCCAGCACGAAGTCCGGCGCGGCAGTGACTTTGATGTCGCGGGTCACGGCTGTATACATAGGCGAGAAGCTTACCGCGCTTGCGAATAATGTGAAGACATTTTTTTGCGGCGGCGAAGAGGGAGGCTCCGAGGGGAGTCTCATTGATAGGCGCCCGAGCAAAAACTTGCTTGCATGAGCGCCAGAGTTGACTAACATGCTAGACCATGCGCCGTCGGGGCGCTCCGGTCGGATCTCATGCAGCGCAGCTGGCTCGGCAGATTGCTTTTCGCACTGGCGCTGGTCGTTCAGGCCAGCCTGCCGGCAGCGGCGGCTTTCGCCCATGAGGGCGGCGGCGCAGGCGACGCCTACGAGCTCTGCTGGAAGGCGGGCTCGCAGTCGACGACCGATCAAGACCGCGGCTCCGCTCCGCAGCATCGTCGACATGCGGGCTGCCTCTTTTGTCAGCTCTCCAATCCCGGAGCGACGCCTTTCGTCGCAACGGCGGCGTCCTGCGATTTCGTTTCCTGCGGCTCACGCCCGCTGCGTTACGCCAGCGCCAAGCCGCTGCCAGCCCGCTCTCAGCGCGAGAGCGCGCCACAGGCCAGAGCGCCGCCCCAATTCTCCTGACGCCGTTCGGGCCTTTGTCGCCGCGCCGCGTCGTCGTCTCCTGATGACGCGACATGCCGCGGGCGAAAACGGCCTCAGCCTTCAACGAACGTCGACCAGGAGAACCTCATGTCTCGAGAAGAGACTCGTGCGTCACCGCGCGCAAATCCCGGTTACCACGGCCCAACGCATACGCAGCCGTTCATCCAGCTGATCGAGCCGACCGGAACGAAGCTCATCCCGGAATCAATCCGTGTGGCGACGCCGCGCGGGTTCGCGCGCCCGATCAACCTCGAGCGCCGCGCCCGCTTCGGCCGTTTCGACTGCGGCGGCTTCGACCGCTCTTAAAGGGACGCCGGGCCCGCCCGGCCGCCCCTCGGACTGCCGATCGCTCTCCCCAGCAGTCCCCCGGCGGCTCTCCCCCGAGGCGAGGCCCCGCCCGGTCGGCATGGCGCCCGCGCGATGCGCGGTGGCGGACCGCGCCATGCCGACCCAAGAGCCTGGACTCATGCCGGCGCCTGCGCCGCCCTCAGCCCGAAGGCTAGATCCTCGATCAGATCGTCGGCGTCCTCGAGCCCGACAGAGAGACGCAGCATGCCGTCGCCGATGCCGAGGCGCGCCCGGGCGTCCGGAGTCAACCGCTGGTGCGTCGTCGTCGCCGGATGCGTGAGAAGACTCTTGGCGTCGCCAAGATTGTTGGAAATTTTGATGACTTCGAGCGCATTGGCGAGCGCGAAGGCCGCAGCCTTGCCGCGGGCTAGGTCGAAGCTCACGATCGTGCCGCCGCCGCGCATCTGGCGGCGGGCAAGGTCGACCTGCGGATGATCCGCCCGGAAGGGATAAAGCACGCGCTGGACGCCTGGCTGGGCGCTCAAGAAATCGGCGATCTTGACTGCGCTCGCCATTTGCTGCGCGACGCGCAGCGGCAACGTCTCCAGACCTTTCAGCAGCACCCAGGCGTTGAAGGGCGACAGCGCCGGGCCCGTCTGGCGCAGAAAATTGTGAAGATGCTCGTCGATGATGGCCTGCGACGCGAGAATGACGCCCCCGAGGCAGCGCCCCTGACCGTCGATGTGCTTCGTCGCCGAATAGACCACGACGTCGACGCCGAATTCGAGCGGTTTCTGCAGCAACGGCGTCGCAAAGACATTGTCGACGACGAGTCTCGCGCCCGCATCATGGGCGAGCGCGGCAAGCGCGGCGAGATCGTAGATCTCGAGCCCCGGATTGGTCGGCGTCTCCAGGAATAGAACCTTGGTCTCAGGGCGCAGCGCCGCCCGCCATTGATCGAGGTCGGCGCCGTCGACGAGCGTCGTTTCGACGCCGAAGCGCGGCAGCAGCTCCTCGACGACGTAGAGGCAGGAGCCGAACATGGCCCGCGCCGACACCACATGGTCGCCCGCCTTCACGAGGCTGAGCAGCGCGGCCGTCACGGCGGCCATGCCGCTCGCCGTCGCGCGCGCGGCCTCCGCGCCCTCGAGCAGGCGCATGCGCTGCTCGAACATGGCGACGGTCGGATTGGAGAAGCGCGAATAGATGAAACCAGGATCGTCGCCCTTGAAGCGCGCCTCGGCGGCCTCCATGGTCGGATAGGCAAAGCTCTGGGTGAGGAAAAGCGCCTCGGACATCTCGCCGAGCCCCGAGCGCCACGTCCCGCCGTGAACGAGCAAAGTCGCGGGCTTTGGGGCGGTTCGACGCGCGTCGGACGGAAGGGACATCGGGGCTCCCCGTTTGAGAGAACGGCGCATGGCCAGGCTCCCCGAGGAGACCCGGCCTTTTAGCGCCTTGTTTAACGTGGCGGCAAGCCGGCCGGCTCAAATAACCACGTCCGCACATAATGGCGGAAGCCTCTGGGCTGTCAACATTGACGTTCGAAGCGGGGCGGCGCGGCCGGCTTCGGCGGCGCCTGACTGTCGTCAGGCGGGCGCGCCGGCGCGCCGCGAGAGGGCGCGCTCGCCCGTTTCCTCGCCGTCGAGCCGGCGCAGGATCTCAGGACGCGACAGCTCTTCGGGCGTGGCGCAGAGGCCCAAGCGCGTCAGCCATTCGCCGAGGCGGGGCGAAGCGCTCGCCAGCGCAAAGGGAATCGCCGCGACGTAGCCGAGCGTCAGCGGCAGCGACCACAGCAGCAGGCGCGGCGCAAAGGCGCCGCCAAGCGCAAGGGTCGCCGCGCCGAAGAGGAGGTGCGGCCAGAGCGCCCGCGCTGCGTCCGACAGCGAGAGGCCATGCGCGTCGCGCAGCTGCGCGCCCCACCCGAGCCCGCGATCGAAAAGCAGGCGGCCAAGCAGGAATATTGTGACATTGAGGGTCGTGACGGCGCCGATCAGAAAGGCGCCCGCGACCTCAAGCGCGGCGCTGGCGATGAAGCGCCGCGCGCCGCCGTAGCGCGCGAGCCCGCCCGACTCGAGCGCCGCATCGGCGAA
>DATHCI010000008.1:0-5754 GCA_035319645.1 Methylocystis sp.
ACGAATGCGCCAGGGAGCGCCGAGTGTGAGTTGCTCGCCGGCGATGACGCCATCGTTGAGCAATCGATGAATGGTCGAGGGAGCGACGGCGAGCGCGATGGCGGCCTGTCTGACGGTCACGAGGTCGCCGTCGGAGGGCGATGTTTCGGGAAAGGCCGGGATATTCCAATGCCGGCGCAAGTTGCCGACGCGGTTGCGGTCGAAGCGATGGCCATAGGCTGTCGTGCGGCCCTGGCGGTTGAGAACGCCGGCGATCACGGCGTCGGGATAGTGAGCGGCCAGCCGACGCAGGAGCTCGACCGTGTCCTCGCTGGTGCGGATCGTGGCGGGCCGCGACCGGGGCAGGTCGAGTTCGATATCGGTCAGCGCGCCGCCCTTCCAACGCACCGTCAGATGCGCGCAAAACGCCTGACACTCGACCCTGACGACGACTTCGTCGATCAGCGTCCGAAGCAGTTCCTTCCTGTCGCGCGCCGTGGTCGTGCTCGCGTTCCACAGCGACACGAGATCGGGCCCGAGGGCGAGCAGGCGCCTGCGCTCCTGTTCGGTGATTGTGCGCCGGCGCTCGCTCTCGCGGCGCGCGAGCTCGGTCTTTGCGGCCTCCAGCGCCTTCAGGGAGTCTTCCCATTCGCGCTCGAGGCCGCGCGCCACGAGACGGTTTTCGGGATCGACGGCGCGATAGCGCCGCTCGGCGCGCTGGGCTTCGTAGCTGGCGCGTTCCGCGGCGAGCCGCCATGGCTTGAGCGCAGCCTCGCGGTCCGCCTCGAGTCGCTCGGCGGCGGCGATGGCTGCGGTGAGCCTGGCGGGCTCCAGCGCGGCGATGAAGGCCTTTGTGACGGCGTCGTCGATCTGGACGCCGCCGACATTGAGGCAAAAGACGCCACGGCCCTCGACCAGCGTTTTGCCGGCGCAATGATATCCCGGAGTTGAGTTCCGTCCGCGATAGTGGGTGTGCAGGCGGCGTCCGCAATGGCCGCAGCTGGCGAGACCTTGCAGGAGGGCGCCGCCCTCTCTCACGGCGCCGGAGCTCCTGTGCGGCTGTGGCCGCGTGTTCTGGGCGAGGCGCCGCTGATTGGCTTCATATGTCGGCCAGTTGATGTACCCGGTGTGATGCTCGGGGATGAAGACCCGCCATTCCGAGCGGGGCAGGTGTCGAATCCGTTTCGTCCGCGTGCCGGAGGCGTCGAGAACCGTCTCGCGTCGGGTTTTGCCATAGACATAGGCCCCAGCATAGACGGGATTGCTCAGGACGTGGTGGATGGCCGTGTAGCTCGCCTCAACCCAGCGGATCTCGGCGCGGGCGTGCATCTGCAGGGGGAATTGGAACCCTTCGGAGCGGAACCACAGCCAAACCCGTCGCGCCGAGCCCATCTCGGCGAAGCGGGCGAAGACGCAGCGAATGGCGGCCACGACGGCCTCGTCGGGATGGAGGCGAGTCTCGCCATCGGCCTCGCCCCAAACGAAGCCGACCGGCAGCCCGCGGCGCAGTTCGCCCCGCGCGGCCTTGTTCTGGATTCCGCCGTTGAGGCGGGCTCGCAAGATATACAATTCTGCCTCGCTCATTGTGCCTTTCAGACCCAAAAGGAGGCGATCGTTGAAGACGGCCGGATGATAGACGCCGTCGGCGTCGCCGATCAGCGTGTCGGTAAATCCCGCCAGATCGATGAGGCGATACCATTCGGCGTTGTTGCGGGCGAGACGTGATACTTCGAGGCCGAGCACGAGGCCCACGTGCGCGAGAGCCACTTCGGAGGTGAGGCGGGCAAAGCCCGAACGCGCCGTCGAGCCGGACCCCGAAAGGCCGAGATCCTCGTCGATGACCACGATGCGCTCGTCGGGCCAGCCGAGGTCGCGGGCTTTGCCTGCCAGGGCATATTGTCGATCCGTCGATTCCCGGTTGTTCTCGACCTGCGCAGCGCTCGACTGGCGCAGATAGACGATGGCTGTTCGAGAGAGGTGGCTCGGCGTGATCCTGGCGCGCTCATTCATCGCTCGCCTCCGTCGTAGGCTGGTCCCGCAGTATGCGCGCGATCAGCCGCGCCAACGCTTCGATCGCGGCGATGCGCGCGGCCTCCTCGAGGTCTTCCCAAACCGCTGACGCTCTTTGCGGAACATCGTTCTGGTCGAATAGCTCCAGCTTCAGTTGCATGGCGGCTCTCCCTGCACGACGCCGATTCGAGGCGTTCGGCGCAGAGAGCGTCGATGAGTCCGCGCAACCGAAGCAAATCGGCGAGACCGCCGAGACCGTCGACAGGGTCATCGCTGTCGGCCGACGGACGCCGCGCCATTGGCTTCAGATCCCAATCTGTCCATGCAGCCGGAATCAGCGAGCGACTGCCGTCGGGCAAAATGGCAAGGAGATAGTGGACGCCCCGCCGCCTGAGATCGCCGATTACGGCCAGCGTCTGACCTTCGAAAGCATGGCGCTCGCGCCTGACCGTCACGGCCGCCGGAACATCATGGCGATGGGTAGTCTGCGGCCGCTTCCTTCGACACGATCCCACACGAGAAGCTGATGGCTCGGGTGAAGGAGAAGATCAGCGACGGAGAGATCCTTTCGCTGATCAAGGGCTTTCTCGACCAGGACATCATGACGGAGATGGCGACCTGGCGGCCGACGACAGGCACGCCCCAAGGGGCGGTGCTGTCGCCGCTGCCGGCCAACCTCTACCTGCATCCGCTCGACCTCCTCATGGAGCAGCGCGGGCGCAGGATGGTCAGGTACGCCGACGACCTCGTCATCCTGTGCCGGACGGAGGAGGAGGCGGAGGCTGCGCTCGGCGAAGTCGGAGCGTGGACCTCAACCAACGGCCTGACCCTTCGCCCGAAGAAGACGCGGATCGGCGACTGCCGACAACGGGGCCAAGGATTCGATTTCCTCGGCTTCCGGTTCGAGGCGGGCCGCCGGTTCGTGCGCGCGAAGAGTCGTACGCGTCCGACACGCGCCCCGGCACCCCGGCGCCCCGGCGGCGCGGCTCGCGTCTTGTCGGTAAACGGCGGAGCGATCGGCTACGCGGCGACGGCGGTCGTGATGAGCGCCGTTGCGTCCTGGCGACCCTTCCATGCCCATGGCATCAGGTCGCCGACGCGATGGGCGGGGTGGTCGGGGAGCCTCGCGAGGACGTCTGCGAGCCAGGCGTGCGGATCGACGTCGTTGAGCTTGCAGGTCGCAATCAGCGAATAGATCGCCGCGGCCCGGCGACCTCCGGCGTCCGAGCCGGCGAAGGTCCAATTTCGGCGCCCGACGGCCACGCAACGCAGGGCGCGCTCGGCGGCATTATTTGAGAGGCAGATTCTCCCGTCGTCGAGGAAGCGGGTGAACGAAGGCCACCGGGTCAGCATGTAGCCGATCGCCTTCGCGACATCGTTCTTCGGCGACAGCCGCCTGAGCTGCTCGCGCATATAGGCCTCGAGCGCGGCGACCAGCGGCTTCGACCGCTCCTGCCGGACCGCGCGCCGGACGTCGGGCGGCTTGCCGTTGATCTCGCGCTCGATGGCGAACAGTTCGTCGATGCGGCGCACGATCTCGACCGCGATCGGCGCCTTGATCAGCTTGGCGAAGTCGAAGAAATCGCGCCTTCCGTGCGCCCAGCACGCGGCCTCGATGACCGGCGCGGGCTCGCGACCCTTTTCGTAGAGGGCGTTGTAGCCTGAGAACGCGTCGGCCTGCATGACGCCCGACCAGGCGGCGAGAACTTTTCGCGGGTACTCGCCGTGGCGCGTCGGCGAGTAATCGTACAGCGCCGCCGGCGGTCCCTGGCCGCCGAAGGGCCGATCGTCGCGCACGTAGACCCAAAGCCTGCCGGTGCGGGTCTTGATCTTGGCGAGCACCTTCACGGTCGTGTCGTCGACATGCAGGCGCTCGGCGGCGAGCACATGGCCGCGAAGCTCGGCGAGGATGGGTTCGAGGGCGGCGGCGCACGCGCCGACCCAGTCGGCGAGCGTCGAGACTTCGAGTTCGACGCCCTCGCGGGCGAATGCGGCGCTCTGCCGGTTCAGCGGCAGATGGTCGCAAAACTTGCCGACCAGGATCATGGCGAGCAGGCTCGGGCCGGCGAAGCCGCGCGGGATCGGATGCGACGGCGCCGGCGGCTCGCTGACGCCATCGCAGTCCCGGCAGGCGAACTTCTCCCGCACATGCTCGACGATCTTCCAGCGCCGCGGCTCGCATTCGAGCGTCTTGGACACCACCTCGCCGAGCTTGCGCAGCCGAGCCCCGCCGCACTTGCCGCAGACGCATGGGGGCTGCTCGACGACGCGCTCGACCGGCAGGTTCTCCGGAAGCTTTCGAGGTCCGCGTTGTGGACGTCGCCGTGGCGCCTTGGCGGTCTCGGGCGCCGCGATCTCCGCCTTGGCCTCTTCCTCGGCCTGCGTCTCTTCAAGGTCCTCGATCGCCAGTTCGAGCTGCTCGACGAGGAGCTTGCTGCGCTCCGACGATTGACCGTAGGCCTCGTGGCGCGCCTTGGCCAGTTGCAGCTTCAGCCGCTCGATCTCCAGGGCGCGGACTTTCGCATCGTTCTGCGCCTCGGTCAGCGCCGCCTCTCTTTCGGCCAGCATCTCGCGCTGGGCGAGGATCATCGCGTGCGCGCTCGCCAGATCGCCCGGAAGCGTGTCCGGCAGGCCGTCGGCAGGATGTTCGAAAGGGCTCGCCACGACGACGACGAGAGCAGATTCGGCAGCGAAAGTCGCCCGCGAAACGCACCCTGAGTCAATCGGCCGCAGTCATCCGGCTGCCGTGGGACGCCAGGTTTTCTGCGGCATTCGCCAGTCGATGCCGGACAAGAGATAGGAGAGCTGCGCGGCAGAAATCGTCACGACGCCATCCGCCACAGAAGGCCACAAAAACCGCCCACGCTCGAGCCGCTTCACAAACAGACATGCGCCGTCGCCGTCATGCCAAATCAGTTTTATCAGGTCTCCCCTGCGCCCCCGGAAGACCCACAAATCGCCGGCATGCGGATCGCGCTTGAACCCCTCCTGCACCATGAGGGCCAGCGAGCCGAAGCCCTTGCGCATGTCCGTGTGCCCGGTCGCCAGCCACACCCGCGCGCCGTTCGGAAACGCGATCATCGAAAGCGATCTCGCGCCGTTAGCGCGCCGATCACCTTCGCCAACGTCGACGCATCGGGCGCGCCTTCGATCGTCATGCGGACCTCAGCGCCGAACGCGATCGTGATCGTGGACGAGGCCGCCTGCGACGGCGGCGATGACGGCGACTGCGACGAACAGATAGGCGTGCTCCCCGAACATGCGTCGCTCGGCTCGGGCGCCACCCGCACCGCCACGAACGTCGACGTCTTGCGCACGCCCCTCAGATCTCTGCGCCAACGATACAGAAGGCTCGCGTTCACCTCCGCCCGGCGCGCGATCTCCGTCACCACCGCGCCCGGCTCGTCCATCGCCGCGACAAGCCGCGCCTTCTCCACCGTACTCCACCGCCGGCGACGCTCGACCGACGTGATGACCTCGATGCGATCCATCGTCACGTGGCTAACCTCGTGCTAGCCACAGGTCCTACGCAGCTCTCGCCAACTCACAAGGCGGCGCCTCTCGGAGGCGTACGTCGCATCGAGCTGCGCGCCATCACCGGGCCCGACTATGGCCGCATTTTCGACCACGAGCTGGTCTCGGCCGTGCAACGCATCGCCGGCAATGGCACGGGCGATACGCGCTGGAAGGTCCCGGGTGTGCTCGACTGGTCGACCGGCGTCTATAACCCGCATGTCGACATCACCCAGGACACGACGACGCTCT
>DATHCI010000009.1:0-10225 GCA_035319645.1 Methylocystis sp.
TCGCCGTCGGCAATGAGCGTCTCTGCGCGGCGCTGGCGCGCGTGAAGAGCTATTTGGATTACGGCGCCTTCACGCCCATCCAGGTCGCGGCCGCCGCGGCGCTGAACGGGCCGGACGACTGCATCAAGGAGATGCGGGCGATCTACAAGAAGCGCCGCGACGTGATGGTCGAAAGTTTTGCGCAGGCGGGCTGGCCGATCCCCGCGCCGAGCGCCTCGATGTTCGCCTGGGCGCCTGTGCCTCAGCGCTTCGCGGCGCTCTCGAGCCTGGAGTTTTCGAGCCTGCTGATCGAGAAGGCGGATGTCGCCGTGGCGCCGGGCGTGGGCTTCGGCGAGCATGGCGAGGGATATTTGCGGCTCGCGCTGGTCGAGAACGAGCAGCGCATCCGCCAGGCGGCCCGCAATCTGCGCCGCTTCTTCGACAGCGCCGACCGCGAGCTGCACAATGTTGCGCCGCGGATGGAGCGGGTGTGATGCGATAATCTGCTTCAGCGCGAAGACTGGCGGCGCCTAAGTCCCGCCCAGCCCGCTTTGCGTCGTTGGAGACAGAAACCAGAGCGCTGCGGCCACAATGAAAAGCGCGGGCACGTCTGCAACTAGATGGCCTCTTTCGTGCGCGTCATAGATAGATTGCGCCGCCATGATGCTGGCGTGCACGATGCTGGACCAAATCGTGAACGAAATTAAGCTGCGATGCTGTGATGGGTTGCGAGCCGCTAAGATGAGGTACACGCCCAATACGGCGTAGAGGCCACAGATCATCTCCAAGTAATATTTACCTTCTCCCCCGTGCCACACCCATCCCGACGGCCAGATCAAACCCAGCGGGTAAACGAGAAGAAAGATCGTCCCGAATGCGACGAGCGCCAGCTTAAGGAGCTTTTCTCGCATCGCCTCGCTCATTCCCAAATTTTCTCCGCTCGGCCGTAACGGTCACTAAACGTGAGTTAGAGCGAAGCGTAACGTTCGACAGGGGTCGAAAGCTCAGAAAGCGCAACGCCGTGGATGCCTGTCTCCTCAAGCCGCAATTGGCGGATGAAGAGTTACCGCTACGCTTCGGCGCGCCGGGAGATTACGACCGAGCAATTCTCACCGGAACGGCGCGAGCGACGGGATCGCCTCGATGATCTTGTCGACGTTCTCCTTGCCGATGATCTCCTCGGCGTGGGCGAAGACCTCGTGGCCGAGCTGCTGCATCTGGCCCATGTCGAGACCGAGGCTCATGAGCTTGCCGGCAAGCGCCATGATGTCGCCGCGGGCCCCGCCGATGAGGCCGCCGAGCCCGCCCATGACCGCGGCGCCGAGCCCCTCCGCGGGGTGCGCCTCCGCCGCGTCGATGAGCTCCTGCGCCCAAGGGAGATGGCCGAACAGCTCCGTGGAGAGGTCTTCCGGCAGATCGCTCTTCAGGAACCGGAACACCTGGCCGACGGCCGCCTTGGCTGTCGCCTCGTCGATTCCCAGCGCCGCTGAGATACGTTGGATCAGCTGTTCCATCTCTTCCTCCCGCTACGCGGCGTCCAGCCCATAGAGCGTGTGCAGCGTGCGCACGGCGAGCTCCGTATAGGCCTCGTCGATGAGCACCGAGAACTTGATTTCCGACGTCGTGATCGCGCGGATGTTGACGCCCTTCTCCGAAAGCGCCTTGAAGGCGCGCGCCGCGACGCCTGCATGGCTGCGCATGCCGACGCCGATCGCCGAGATCTTCGCCACATCCGTCGCGCCGGAGAGTCCGGCGTAGCCGATCTCGTTCTTCGCCTTCTCCAGCAGCGCGCGGGCGCGGTCGTAGTCGGCGGCGCCGACCGTGAAGGTCATGTCGGTCGTGTTGTCCTCGGACACGGTCTGCACGATCATGTCCACATTGATGCCGGCTTCCGCCAGAGGCATGAACACGCTGGCCGCAACGCCAGGCTTGTCGGCGACGCGCCGCAATGTGATTTGCGCCTCGTCGCGCGAGAAGGCGACGCCGGTCACGACTTGCGATTCCACTATGTCCTCCTCTCGGCAGATCAGCGTGCCCTGGCGCGGATTGTCGGGATCGTCGAAGGATGAGCGCACATAGGTCGGCACGTCGTATTTCAAGGCGAGCTCGACGGAGCGCACCTGCAAGACCTTGGCGCCGAGCGAGGCCATCTCGAGCATCTCCTCGAAGGCCACGCGGTCCATGCGCCGCGCCCGCGTCACGACGCGCGGGTCGGTCGTGTAGACGCCGTCGACGTCCGTGTAGATGTCGCAGCGCTCGGCGCCGATCGCCGCGGCGACCGCGACGGCGGACGTGTCGGTGCCGCCGCGCCCGAGCGTCGTGATGCGACCAGTCTCTTTGCAGAGGCCCTGAAAGCCGGCCACGACCGCGGTTTCGCCGCGCGCAAAGCTCTCGGCGAGCACGGAGGCGTCTATGTCCACGATGCGGGCCGAGCCATGCGCGTCATCGGTCAGGATCGGGATCTGCCAGCCCTGCCAGGAGCGCGCCGGCAGGCCCAGCTGCTGCAACGCGATCGCGACAAGGCCGGACGTCACCTGTTCTCCCGAGGCGACGACGGTGTCATATTCGCGCATGTCATGGAGCGCGGCGGCCTCCTTGCACCATGCGACGAGCTCGTTGGTCTTGCCGGACATCGCCGAGACGACGACTGCGACCTGATGTCCGGCGTCAATCTCCCGCTTGACGTGGCGCGCGACGTTCCGGATGCGCTCGACCGTGGCGACGGACGTGCCGCCGAATTTCATCACCAATCGGGACATGCGGGACCGGGCTGCGGAAGAGACGGAAAAGCCTGAGGAAGGCCGCGCTTTATGCGTCGGGCGCGACGGCGGAGTCAACGCCCGCCGGCAGCGCCCTTGTTGGCCCGCGTCCGCGCCGGATAACAGGAAATGTCGGCGTGAGCGCGTTCGCTCGGCTCCAGCAAAGAGGCGCAATCGAAATTCTCGTCGGCAGGCGCGCGCGGCGGCGGGTGCGAAGGAGATGTCTCCATGACGCGGGGCGAAACCGGGCGGCCCTCGGCGGGAAGAACGGCGCGCTGCGGACGCGGCGCCGCCTCTTCCGGGCCAGTCCACAGGCGGGCGTAATGGGGATGGACGTAAAGGTCGCGTCGCAGGATGGAGCGCGGCTCGAAACGGATCGGCGGGCCTGAGACGACGGGCCTGACCCACTGTTCGCGCCAGGACTTGATCTCGACCCGGAAGCCCGTCTGGCGCGGCGAGAAGAACCCTTCGGCGCGCGAGTTCTCGGCGCAGCCCGCCTCGGCGAAAGCGCGCGCGCAGGCCTCGCGCGACGCGAAACGCGGGACGCGCTCCTCATATTCGGCGCGCGCATTGGCGGCGGCGTTGGCGCATCTCGTCGCGTCGAGCTCGCCGTCGAGCAGACAGTGCTCCGCGGATTCGTAGACCTGAGATTCCACGCAGAACGCGGGGCCAGCAAACGCGGCGGCGACGAGCCCAAGGCCCCACGCATTGCCCCGCAATCCGCTCATCTTCGTCCCCGGTTCCGCCTTGCGAGCCAAGTGAGGAGGGAAGTTCGGCGAAATAATGTTCACCCGTCACAGCGCGTGCGGATTATTCCCCCACTCGGTTTCCAGAGCGTTTCATCGCCGACTTTGCTCCCCGTTGTTCGGGCAAGGCCGTGGCATAAAGGAACCTCGAACGGCGGAGCAGAATGTCGAGTTGGCCATCATTGATGACGCGTGCGAAATGCTCGCGGCCTGCGTGTCTCCGAAGAGCCGCCTCGCTTGCTTCATGGCGTCCAACATCGAACGCTACAGAGCAATCTTGAGGGTCTTCTCCTCCTCTTTCGCCTTTTCCGCGCGTTGTGCGTCCTCTGGCTTCACGCTCGTTCGCAGCGAGACAAGCTTGCTCAGCAAATCGAACCAGAATGGCGCGCCGAGCGTCATCGCGATTGCTGTTAGCGCCCAGCCGAGGAGCTGCGACCAGATCGCGGCGCGCGCGGCCTGATACTCCGCCTCCGACAAGGGGGCGCCCGTTCCGTCCGTCCTTTCACGGTAGCGCCTTAGCGTTTCCCTGAACTTCTCCAAGCTCTCCTTGGTCCAACCGACCGGGTAATCCGCATCCTTCAAGGTCTGCTCGAGGTCTTCCACACGGCGCAGCACCAAGTCTGGCGTGGACCCTGCAGGCGGCGAGGGCGGCTCGCCGGCTTTTGTGGCGGCGGGGGCGCCCACCGGGGGCACGGCCGTGAGGCTCGCCGGCGCAGCCGTCTTCCCGCCCTCGCCCGCGGGCTTCACCGCGGCGGCCGTCGGCTTCGGCGGGTTGCTCGGCGTCGGCGACGCCGCCTCCCTCGCGCCCTCTGCCGGCTTGGGCTCCGGCCCGCTCTCATTGGCTCCTGGCGACGTTGAAACAAGTCGCTTAGCGTAGGCGTCGGCTCCTGCAATCGCCGCGGCGCGCGCAGCGTCGCTTTGATAGAGCTTCTGCACGATGGTCATCGTATCGAGGTTGAAGAGCGTCGCCACGATAAGTCCGATCAAGAGCAGCCAGGCCTGCGTGTCCCGCTTGTAGCGTCCGGTGGCGCGCTGCATGGCGTTCTCGTACCAGCCTTCCAAGTTCTTCTTCGCCTTCTCGAAATCGCCGTCCGCATTGTTGATGGCCCAGAGCACAGCGGCGTTTAGCCGATCGTTCGTCGCCGTCTTGCGCTGGACGCTCGCAGCCGCGCCCGCCCCGGTGGCATGAGCCGTCGCGCCAGACGGCGCGGTTTCGCCCCGTAACAGCGGCGTCTGGTCGCTGAGCAAAATCTTGCGCAGCGCCTCAAGCCGCAGTTCAGGTGTGGTCGCCGCCTCCCATGCGTTCTTGTCGACCTTGACGACCTTGTCGCGGACAATATCGAGAATCGCGCCAGCGAAGTTCGACGGCGGGATATAAGATGGCAGGTTGCGGTTTGAGCTGAAGGCTTTTACGGACTCTACGGCTCGCTTTCCCCATTTGGTTTCGCCGAACAGGTTGGCGGCGTATTGACCGATGAAGAGGCTGTCGATCAATGGATGGTTGAAAAACGCGACCATCGCGCTGTCCCCTTCCGGGGCCCCTGCCGTCGGCAGATCATCATTCAAGATTTCCCGGAGGGTCCGCTCAAGCATCTTCGGCTTGGATTTGAGCAGCAGCGACTCGATGAGCTCGCGGGCGGTGCTGCAAATCAGGCTCGCGATCGAGAAGAAAAATACGACGCCAATCGCCACGTCGAGCATTTTCATGTTCAACATCGACCTCCTCCTTCAATCCGCTCGCTGGCGATGAGATCGTGGAATGCCGTCATCAAACCCGTTGTCGGCGTGGAGTGGGACTCGCCTCCGCGCCCAGCGGAACTCGTCATCGCCAGATGATTTAACTTCGCGCGGCCGTTCAGATTTGGCAAGCGGAAACCCATACGGTTGTTCGTCGCTGGAAGGGCCGCGCGGTTGACGCGCGCGACGGGAGCCGCGATCCGTGATAAGCAGTCACGCATGCGCGCGATGGTCCTGCATGCGCCGCGTGAGCGGCTCGTCTTGGAGGAGCGGCCCGATCCGCAGCCGGGCGCGGGCGAGATCCGCATCCGCATCGAGGCCTGCGGCGTGTGCCGCACGGATCTTCATGTCGTCGACGGCGACCTCCCCGACCCGAAGCTCCCCATCGTGCCGGGTCACGAGATCGTCGGGCGCATCGAAGCGGCAGGGCCCGGCGTCGATCTTGCGCCGGGCGCGCGCGTCGGCGCGCCGTGGCTCGGCCACGCGTGCGGTCATTGCCGCTATTGCACGAGCGGGCGCGAAAACCTCTGCGACGCGCCGCAGTTCAACGGCTTCACGCGCGACGGCGGCTTTGCGACACATATGGTCGCCGATGCGGCCTTCGCCTTTCCGCTGCCCGATGACATCGACCCTGTGGCGGCCGCGCCGCTGCTCTGCGCCGGGCTCATCGGCTGGCGGGCGCTGAAGGCCGCGGGCGACGCAGAGTTGGTCGGGCTTTACGGCTTCGGCGCCGCGGCGCATATCATTGCGCAGGTCTGCCGCTTTCAGGGGCGGCGTGTCTTCGCCTTCACGCGCCCCGGCGACGCCGCCTCGCAGAATTTTGCGCGCGCGCTCGGCGCCGAATGGGCGGGCGCGTCGGAAGAGGCGCCGCCGGAAGAGCTCGACGCCGCGATCATCTTTGCGCCCGTCGGCGCGCTCGCGCCCGCGGCGCTTGCGGCGCTGCGCAAGGGCGGACGCGTCGTCTGCGCCGGCATCCACATGAGCGACATCCCGTCCTTTCCCTATTCGCTGCTGTGGGGCGAACGCAGCATCGCGTCGGTCGCCAATCTGACCCGCGCCGACGGCGAGGAGTTCTTGCGGCTCGCGCCGCGCGCGGGCGTGCGCACGACGACGCGGGTCTATCCGCTGGAGCGGGCGAACGAAGCGCTCGACGACCTGCGCCATGGCCGATTCGACGGCGCGGCGGTGATTAGGCCCTGACGCGGCGCGCCCGAAAATTGCTTGACAAATTCCGCGCGCCTCCCTCTCTCGCCGCAGCCGACGCCGACAAATTGCAGGAGATCCGCCTTGACCCTTTCGCCCTATGACCGCGATCTCGACCGGAACGAGGCGAATTTCCAGCCGCTGACGCCGACGTCATTCCTGGCGCGCGCCGCGGCCGTGTTTCCTGATCGGGTCGCCATCATCCACGGCGATCTGCGTCGCAGCTATGCCGACTTCTACGCCCGCAGCCGCCGGCTCGCGAGCGCGCTCGCGCAGCGGGGGATCTCCCGCGGCGACACGGTCGCGGTGCTGCTCGCCAACGCTCCGGCGATGCTCGAATGCCACTACGGCGTGCCGATGACCGGCGGCGTGCTCAACACGCTCAACACCCGCCTGGACGCGCCGGTCCTCGCGTTCATGCTCGATCACGCGGAGGCGAAGGCGCTGATCGTCGACCGCGAGTTTTCCGAACTTGCGCGGGCGGCGCTGGAGCTCGCCAAGGTGCGCCCGCTCCTCATCGACTATGACGATCAGGTCTATGACGGTCCGGGCAGGGCGATCGGCGAAATAGACTATGAAGCGTTTCTCGTGGGCGGCGATCCCGAATACGCCTGGGCGCCGCCGCGCGACGAGTGGGACGCGATCTCCCTGAACTACACGTCGGGCACGACAGGCGATCCCAAGGGCGTCGTCTATCATCACCGCGGCGCTTATCTGCTCGCGCTCGGCAATATTTTGACCGGAGACGTCGGGCGTCACCCCGTCTATCTCTGGACCCTGCCGATGTTCCACTGCAACGGCTGGTGCTTCACCTGGTCGCTGGCCGTCGCCGCCGGCACGCATGTGTGCCTGAGGCAGGTGCGCGCGGGCCTCATTTACAGGCTCATGGCCGAGCATGGCGTCACGCATCTCTGCGGCGCCCCGATCGTCATGACAACCTTGCTCGGCGCGAGCGCGGACGACAAACGCCCGTTGAGCGTCAAGCCGCGCTTCTTCACAGCCGCCGCGCCGCCGCCGCAGGCCGTCCTCGCCGGAATGAAGCAGGCGGGCTTCGAGGTCACGCATCTCTACGGACTGACCGAGACCTACGGTCCCGCTGCGGTCGACGAATGGAAAGGCGAGTGGGACGATCTCGACCTCGCCGCTCAGGCCGAAAAGAAGGCGCGGCAGGGCGTGACCTACATCGTGCAGGACTCGCTCGACGTGATCGATCCGGGGACGATGCGCCCCGTCCCGCGCGACGGCGAGACCATGGGCGAAGCGATGTTTCGCGGCAATATCGTGATGAAAGGCTATCTCAAAAACAAGCGCGCGACGGAGGAGGCGTTCCGCGGCGGCTGGTTCCACACGGGCGACCTCGGCGTCATGCACGCCGACGGCTATGTCCAGCTCAAGGATCGCTCCAAGGACATCATCATCTCGGGCGGCGAGAACATCTCCTCGATCGAAGTCGAAGACGTGCTGTTCAAGCATGCAAAGGTCCTCGCTGCGGCCGTCGTGGCCGCGCCGGATCCCAAATGGGGAGAGACGCCCTGCGCCTTCGTCGAGCTCAAGGTCGGCGAAACCGCGACGGCGGAGGAGCTCATCGCCTGGACGCGCGACAATCTCGCGCACTTCAAATGTCCGCGCCATGTCGTGTTCGGCGAGCTTCCGAAGACGCCAACAGGCAAGGTGAAAAAATACCAGCTGCGGGAGATCGCCCGCAAGCTGTAAAAGCCGCGCGGCGCCAGCGGAACGGCCGCTGACGCCCCTTCGTCGAGGGTCTCAGAAGGCGCGAACCGGTCTCTCTTAGAAGAAGAGTCCGAGACTGCCGCCCGCAAGCGCGCCGACAACGCCCGCCGAAATAATCGTGGGAATGCTGCCGCTGAAGGCGAACGCGCCAAGCGTGCCGAGGATCAGCGCGCCGACGCCGGCGAAGATATAGACGTTCGGGGTGAGCTCGAATTCCTTGGAAGCCATGATCTCCTCCTGTCGAGTTTCTTGCTGTAGCGCTGGACCTGCGCCCTTTTCTCGATGTGCGGCGCAAAACGCCTTAGGACGGCGGGCGGCTACGGGAATCAGTCTGGCCGCTTAATGCATCTGTTGGATGACGCCGGCCTCATGCCCGGATTGGCCCGGGGCGCGGTGGATGGCCGGCCTCGTGATTGATTTGTAAGGGGATTGGCGGTGGCGGCGAGCGTGGGCGCCCGCGGTCCCGTCGGCTGCTCTGCACAATTTTTTGCTAAGTCGCCGTGGCGGGGGCCAGCCTCGGCCCGACGGACGCCCAGCGCCCATGACCAGAAACCTCGCGTCAAAACGCGGCTCCAGAGGGCGGCGCCGCGCCCCGCGACAATTTGGCGCATTTCAAATCCCTACTGCTTGTGGTCTCTGGAGCGGAACCGACGCTGCCCTTCGGTGCGGCGAAAGATGGCCAGCCTGCAAAGGCGTGGGAGAGATGCGAGGGAAAAAAAGACAACGCCAGCAGCTGTGTGACCAGCCACTGGCGCTGAGTAAAGACGCTTCGTGAAGCCGAGATCGGCTTATTAGAAGAACAATCCGAGAGAACCGCCCGCGAGCCCGCCGACGACTGCAGCCGAAATGGTGTTGGCGACTCCGCCCAAAGCGAAGCTGGCCAAGCCGCCGATGATGAGGGCGCCGACGCCAGCGAAAATGTACACGTTCGGGGTGAGTTCGAATTCCTTGGAAGCCATGATCCTCTCCTCTCGTGTCCTTTGTTGGTGACCTTGCACGCCTTCCGCTTGGCTGAACAGAGCGAGGAGGCGTGTTAGGTGTTTTTGGACACCTCGAAAGCTACCATATCTGTCGCGGCTGTCTAGACGGCGGCGACGATTTTCTGCATGCGCTAAATTCTGACACGAACGCCGGCAATGCTTAGGAAATTCAGGCCGCTCAGCTAAACATGCGCCCTTTGGCCGCTTGTGGAAGCTCAGAGAAGTCTCCGTTTATCGCGCGCGGTCCTCGCTCCATCGAAACGACCAGAGAGTCCGGCCCGCGTTTTTCACCAGCTGATTCTGATGTTTTGGCTCGCGCGGGCGCGCCGACCAGGCGCCGTGGCCTGGCTTTGCTTTTGTCGCTTCCCTTCGATCTGCGACAAATCTCGTCGCGCCGCAGCAACCCCGTCGCATCCGCCGGCGAGTGACGTTATAGCGGTCTCCATGACCGATGACGCCGCTCCGAAAGCCCGCCTCCGTCCCGGCGCCACGCTTGCGCCGCTGCGACCGTTGCTGCCCTATGCGCTTCGCCGCTATGCGACGATCGCCCTGGCGCTCCTCGCCCTGACGACGGCGGCAGGAGCGACGCTGGCGCTGCCGATAGCCGTCCGCGGCATGATCGATCACGGATTCTCGAAAGACGACGCCGGAGGCGTCAATGCGGGATTCGGGGCGCTGGTTGGCGTGGTCGCGGTGCTCGCGGTCGCCTCCGGCTCGCGGTATTATCTGGTGACCACGCTCGGCGAGCGCGTCGTTGCGGACCTACGCAGCGATCTCTTCTCGCATCTCGCCAGGCTGGACGCGAGCTTTTTCGACAACGCCAAGACCGGCGAACTTCTATCGCGCCTCACCGCGGACGCCACGCAGCTCAAGGCGGCGTTCGGCGCCTCGGCCTCTGTCGCGCTACGCAATCTGTTCCTGTTCGTCGGAGCCGTGGCGATGATGATCGTCACGAGCCCGAAGCTCTCCGGGGTCGCGCTGGCGGCGATCCCCGTCATCGTGCTGCCTCTGATTCTCTCGGGCCGCAGGGTGCGCGAGCGATCGCGCGTCGCTCAGGACGCGCTCGCGCAATCTTCGGCCTTCGCCGCCG
>DATHCI010000010.1:0-2685 GCA_035319645.1 Methylocystis sp.
GTTCCACATCGAGCCCGTGCTGCGCAGCGTCGCGCGCGTCCCCGACGAGGAGATCGAGGGCAAGAAGGACGAAGCCGAAGTCGTGTCGCTGTCCGAGGTCGAGGAGGGCGAGGCCAAGGAAGCCGCGCTCGAGATCGACGAGGAGGTCGAGATCGAGGAAGGCGACGAGGCCGACGACACTTTCCTCGAAGAGGAGGAAGGCGAGGACGACGACGTCTCCGACCTCATCGACGGCGACATCGAGACCGACGAGGAAGGCTAGGCGCGACAGCAGCGCCTGGGCTTGCGAATTCGCGCTGCGGCGGGGGCGCGGCGATCGAAGGGGAGGCGACGAGAACGCGAGGAGAGCGTGTCGTGTCGCCCAGAGCCATTCTGAAGAAATGCGCAGAACGCGCCGCGCGTGTCGGCGTCCTGCGACGCGCGCTCATCAGGCTCCATCTCTGGCGTCGTCGCCTGCGCGAAGGCGCGCATCCCTTCGACCGCGCCAATGGCGTGACGACGGCGGGAATTCTCCCGGCCTTTCTGCTGCGGAGCGGGAGCGCCGCCGACGGGGAGATCACGGCCTATGTCGGCGTCGCGGCGAGCGTCTTGCGCACGGCCCTGGCCGCCATCCCCGACATTGAGACATTCAGCTTCGTCGATCTCGGCGCCGGCATGGGGCGCGCCCTCGTCGTCGCGTCCGAATTCCCCTTCCGCGCGGTCGTCGGGATCGAGATCTGCCCCGAGCTCTGCGCCATCGCAGCGCGAAACGCGGAGACGATTCGTCGGAAGCATCCCGAGCGGGCGCGAATCGAGGTGCGGGAGGGCGACGCGAGCCGACCTGCGCTTCCGGACGGCCCTCTCGTCCTGATGCTTTATTTTGCTTTCGGCCCCGATGCGACGCGTCAGCTGATCGAGCTCACCGCGGCCGCCGCCAACTCGCGGGAGATCTATCTCCTCTGCGTCAATCCGGTGCTTGGCGCCTTGATCGATGAGCACGCGTCCTTCGAACGCTGGTATGCGGAGCCGATCCCCGTCTCGGCGGAAGAAGCCGCGCACGCGCCTTACGCGCCAGGCGACTCTGAGGCGGTCGTGATCTGGCGGGCCGCGCCGCAAGGCCTCCCCGCGACGCCGCCGCTCGGCGCACCGTCGGACGCAAGCCGCAGGATCGTCGTGAAAGAGGGCGGCTGGGCCGCGGAGCTGGCGTAGACGCTCCGCCAGCGTTCACCCCTCGATCTCCTCCCGCCTGATCTCCAGCTCAAGCCACTGCTCCTCCGCCTGCGCGAGCTCCGCCTCGACTTCGGCCAGCATCGTCCCGGCTTTGGCGAATCTTGTCGGATCGCGCGCATAGAGGCCCGGATCGTCGAGGATCACGCGCAGCTTCTCGGCCTTGCCGCGCAGCTCGTCCATCTTCGCCGGCAGGGTCGTGAGCAGGCGCTGCTCGTTGAAGGAGAGCCTCAGTTTGCCGACGGGCTTTTCGCGCGCCGCCGGTTTCGCCTTGGGCTCGACGCGAGTCTCGGGCTTCGCCCGCGCCTCGACTCCCGCGCCGCGTTGCGCCGACATGTCCGAATAGCCGCCGGCGTATTCCAGCCAGCGCCCGTCCCCCTCTGCGAAGACCACGGAGGTCGCGACGCGATCGAGAAAATCGCGGTCGTGCGAGACGACGATCAGCGTGCCGGGATAGTCCTGCAAAAGCTCCTGCAGCAGGTCGAGCGTCTCAAGATCGAGATCGTTCGTCGGCTCGTCGAGCACGAGCAGGTTCGAGGGTTTTGACAATGCCCGCGCCAGCATGAGCCGCCCGCGCTCGCCGCCCGAGAGCTTCGCGACCGGCGTGCGCGCCTGCTCGGGCCTGAACAGGAAGTCGCGCATATAGCCCGCGACATGGCGCTTCTCGCCGTTGATCTCGACATGGTCGGAGCCGCCGCCGGTCAGCGCGTCCTGGAGCGTGAGCGAGGCGTCGAGGCTCGCGCGGCTCTGCTCCAGCGTCGCCATCGCCAGTCCGGCGCCGAGCTTCACGCGCCCCTCGTCGGGCGCGAGCGCGCCGGTCAGCAGCGAGATCAGCGTCGTCTTGCCGGCGCCATTGGCGCCGACGACGCCGAGCCGATCGCCGCGCATGACGCGCGTCGAAAATTTCTCGACGATGGCGCGCGCGCCATAGCGCTTCGAAATCCGCACGGCCTCGATGACGAGCGCGCCGGAACTCTGCGCCTCGCTCGCTTCGAGCCTGACGAGCGCCGTCGGGCCCACGCGATTGCGCCGCTCGGCGCGCATTTCCTGGAGCTTCGCGAGCCGCTGCACATTGCGCTTGCGGCGTCCCGAGACGCCGTGCCGCAGCCAATGCTCCTCGGCGACGATGCGCCGGTCGGCCTTGTGCTGCTGGCGCTCCTCCTCCTCGAGCTCCTTGTCGCGCCAGGCCTCGAACTCGCCGAAACCGCGCGCGAGATGGCGCGTCGCGCCGCGGTCGAGCCACACCGTCTCGCGCGTCAGCTTTTGCAGGAGCCGCCGGTCGTGGCTGACGAGCACGAGCGCCGCGCGCAGGCCCGCGAGCTTTTCTTCAAGCCAGAGGATCGTCGGCAGGTCGAGATGGTTCGTCGGTTCGTCGAGCAGCAGGACGTCGGGCTCGGCGGCAAGCGCGCGCGCCAGCGCCGCCCGGCGCGCCTCGCCGCCCGACAGCGTCCCGGGTCGCTCCTCGCCCGTGAGTCCGAG
>DATHCI010000011.1:0-3053 GCA_035319645.1 Methylocystis sp.
TAGTCCTGGATCTTCGCGTCGTCGCTCGCATCCCAGTGAATGAACACGCCGACCGAAATGAAGATGTCGTCGGCTTCAGAGGCCGGGATCACGCCCTCGGCCACCGAGTCCACGACAGCCTTGGCGACGCCGGCCTGCGCCGGGCCAAACATCTGAACCGCCTGCTTCGCGCCCTTGATCGTCACCTTGTTGAAAAGGATCGTGTGCGGCTTCGCCGCCAGGTTCGGGGCGACCACCGCGAGCAGCGTCGTGAAGCCGTCCTTGTTGTTGACGAGCGCATTGGCGAAGGCGAGTTCAGCGGCGCTGCCGCGCGGTCCCAGGATCAAGTCGATGTGCGCGACTTCATTGCCTTCGCCGACGAGCGACTCGCCGACCAGGAGCTTGTTGATCAAAGCCATGTGCGTTCCCTTTCGATGACAGATACAAACCCTGCGTCCCGAAAGCCGCGGGGCCCCCCGTTGTTTCTTCTCGCGTCGGCGAGCGGTCTGTAAAGGCTCCACCAGCCGGTTCGCGTTTCGCGAGACCACCCCGCGCGGGCGGACTCAACCATTTTTGTGGACGTTTGCCAAGACTGCGCCGGCATAATCGGCGAAAAGCGTCGCGACGGTCAAATCTGCGCTCGTGCCTGGGTTTAGGCCTCGTGACTTGAGCTCTTCGTCGAAACGCAACGCCTGCGTGAAGGCGTCATCGCGCTCGAACAAGTCCGTTTCGGCGGCGAATGCGCGGGCTTCCTCGACGAGCTTCTCGCCCGCCGAAAGTCCAAATTTTCGTACGACGTGGGTGTCCGGGAAGGCGGTCAGAAAGCCGACATAGACATAAAGCGTGGAGAGCGCCTTGTCGGCGCCGCGGGCGCGCGCGGCTTCGAGGCGCGGCAGGCCGATATTGAATAGATCCTTGAAATCAGAGCTGTATTGGAGGGCGATGCGGTCACGTTCCGCTGCGGCCTGCATCGCTGCGCGTAGCGTGACATGGGCCGGCCCGGTCACGTCATGACGCGGGGCGGCGCCAAGGCCGGCAGGATTGGCGATCCGGATGGCTTCGAAGGCGAGCTCGGCGTCTTCACGATCGAGGGCTGCAAGCGTTGCAGCGACCCGCGCGCGAAGGTCGCCTGGCCCTTCCGCCAGCGCTGCGTGCGCGATCGGCGCGCAGAGCAGGATGATGCCGAGGTTCGTATTCTGCCCGACGCGTGCGAAGGTGGCCTCGACTGCGCCGAGAATGCGCGAACCGACGCTAAGCCCGGCCTCGGTCAGAGGGCCGGCCGCCACGACGGCGCTATCCATGAAATCTTGCGCGGTCATCCGATGACCGCCTGAGAAAACGTGGACGTTGCCCGGCTTCGGCGCCTGGAGCTCATCATAGCAGGCGGTGACGAAGGCTTGCGCCAGGGCCGTCGCGTCGACCTTGCTCACGGCCTGCCCCTCGCGAGAGCCAGCGCGTCGCCGGCGAGTCGATCGGCGATCGAAAAGCGCGTCACCCTCTGCAGCCCGCTCCAACCGGCCATGCTGTTGACCTCCAGCACCTGCGGCGTCCCGTCGGCGCCGGCGATGAGATCGACGCCGGCGCACTCCGCGCCGACGGCCTGCACCGCGCGCAGCGCAATCTGCGCCTCCTGCCGCGATGGCTCGATCGCAATCGGCTTCGCGCCCTGGCGCACATTGGTGATCCATTGCGGCGAGACGCGCCGCATCGACGCGAGGATTTCGCCGGCTGAAATCAGGATGCGGACGTCTTCGTATCCTGCGCAGCCAACCGGCGGAGCGACGAAGCGCTGCAGATAGTAGACTCCGCGCGCCTCCTGCGGCGAGGGGAGATCGGCTTCGCTGCGGACGAGCCGCAGCCCCCAGCCCTGCGCGCCAAATAGCGGCTTGAGCACGAGCGGCCCCGCGACGCATTCGCGCCGGGCGATCGCTCTCGCCTGAGACAGATTTTGCGTAACAAACGTTTCCGGCGTCGCGAGGCCTGCGCGCGCGAGCAGAAAGCTCGCCATGGACTTGTCGGTGCAGCGCTCGATCGCCCTCGCGCTGTTGAGTACAACGACGCCGAGCGTCTCCAGCGCATGCAGCACGCCGAGCCGCATCGTGATCATCTCGAGGGTGCCGTCACCGATCGCCCGCACGATCGCGAGGTCTGGAAGCGCGCGAAAACCCGGAATCGCGAGACCCTCGGGACGCGAGGAGTCTATCCTGCAGTCGGCAAGCCGCACCGGGACTGGCCGGGCGCCAAGCCCCCTTAGCGCCCGCGCGAGCTTTTCGACGTGCCAGTCGATCTTGTCGGTGAACAGGGCGATGCGCAAGGGAGGCGGCTACAAGCTGCTCATTCGGAACGCCTCCGCACCGTCAGCCGCAGTCCCCGCGATCCGAACGAAATCAGCCGCCGAAGGATGCATCAAGCAGCTTCTCGTCGACGGCGCCGCCGCGGAAGGTTTCCCCCGTCTCGACGGCTGTGACCAGCGCTTCCGCCGGAGAAAAGAGGCTCGGGTCGATCTTGTAGAAGTCGCCTTTGTAGGCCTTGAACACCTCCGCGAAGGGACGACCATAGTCGCGCGACGTGCTGCTCGGCAGATTCTTCGCGAGCTCGCGCGCCGCCTCGGATGTTCCCTTTACAAAGAGATGAACGCGTCCCGCGTAAATGATCGCGTCATTGGTGCGGCCCATCGCCTGCACGAAGTCGGGATGCGGCGGCGACAGCGGCGCGGTCGCGGTTCCATCGATGATGTGCTCGAGCGGAAATTTCAGCTCATGCGCCTTGTGCAGCGCGACCTCCAGCACGCGCCCCACGACCTGCACGCTGCCTGCGAGGCTCTGCGTCGGCGCATAGACGAACGCGACGTTGCGGGTCTCGACCTTCGCCGCGTTTGCGACCTTGGTCACGACCTCCGGGGGCGGCGGCGAGCCGCTTTCGAGCACGATCGTCACGCGCTCGGCCTCGTCCTTGTAAGGCAATTCCTCAAAGAGCTTCTCGACCCGCGCTTTCGCGCGCCCCGGCCCAGAGCCCAAAGCGAAAAACTTCTCGTGCTGCAGGCTCCAGCCCGCATATTGGCTGGCGAGACAGGC
>DATHCI010000012.1:0-15146 GCA_035319645.1 Methylocystis sp.
GCGCCGATGAAGCAGTTGCGGCCGACATAGGTGTGCGTGTGGACGACGCGCGACATGTCATGCGCGAAGATGACCGCGTGGAAGGCGACATAGGTGCCCTCGCCGATATGCACGCCGCGCGGATTGGTGCGATCGAGGTCCGCTCGCAGGGAGATCTTGACGCCGGGACCGAGATCCATGCCCAGAATGCTGCGCAGGAACCACAGGCGCGCGGCGATCAAGCGGTCGCGGAGCCACAAGACCGCCCTGACGGCGAGGGTTTTTCGATAGGGACGGATTCTGACCGGCACTGCTCGCTCCGCGCTTCAGTTCCGCCACGGCTCTGAGGCCGTCTCCAACGCCGCGTCGAGCCCTTTGAGCTCCGCAGCGAGCGCGTCCAAAAAAGGGTAGGGGTCTTCGCCGAGATATCCGGGCATATGGGAGCGCGCGCGCCATCCGGCCGACGGATCCTCTTCGAAGGCGGCGCATTCTCTGGCGAGCGCGTCGGCGATCGTCCCCGGCGCGATGTCCTGTAGAGAGACGATGTTGTCATGGGCCTTGGCCGGGTCCTTGGACAGATAGGCGTTGGTCAGCGTCCTGACCCCGAAATGCGCCATCTCCAGCGGCGGGTAGCTCGGGTGCGGCGAGGCCATTAGCGACAGCCCGACCGCCGCGCGCCGCAACCGCTCCGCATATTGGTCCATCGACAGCTTCCCGAGCGCCGCCATTTGCCGCCCGCCGCCGAGAGCGACGGGCGCATGCGGATAGCCCGCCGAGACGACACGCCAGTCGGCGAATTGCGGATAGCGTTCCGCCCATGCCCGCAATCCCGCCACGACCGCCGAGAAGCAGTTGCGGGGGATGAGCGGCCGCCCGTAGACCAGCACGCATTTTTCCTTTTGCGTCGGTCCCGAAAGGAGATGCGGGCGCAAGGAGCGCGAGAGCGTGGGCTCGAAGAGGAACTCCTTCTCGAAGGCGTGCCCTTGCCGATGGAAGAATTCGAGGAGATTGCTCGAATTGAACACGCCCCACACGCCGGTCTTCGTCTCGAACGCGGCGCGCGCGAAGAGATGCGTGGATGACATCGGATAGAACAGCGGCTCGTATTCCTGAATTAGATAGATCGTTGGTCGCACCGGTCCGCCGAGGCGCGCCCGCCGCGCCTCGAGCATGGCGCGAATGTTGAGCTGGATCCACCAATTGTAGGTCACGAAGGTCTCGTTCTTTGCGACCTTCACGGGCTGCGCCTCCGCGGTGCGCGGAACGATCTCGACGTCGCCCGGCTCGAAGCCCGCCCGGCGCGCAGCCGTGTCGACGAAGGGGCGGTCGATCTCGCGGTCGAAGTCGTCGACGAGAATTCGCGGCGCCGCATCGCTGCGGCGCGCGATCTGAAAGAGGAGTTCTATCCCGGTGGCGACGCCGCCGAAGAGCGTTCGCGATGCAAGCGAGGGGATGACCAGCGTGAGGCGACGGGCGGAGCTCGGGTCTTCTTCGGGCAGATAGTCGTGAAGCTTGATTTCTTCGAGCGGGGCCGGAGCGAATCGGGCCTTGATGTCGATGAGAAGCTCGTGCGCCGGCCGCGGCAGCCGTCGCTTCAAGGTCTCTCGAAAACGGCCCATGACTTCGAAGCTCTCCCGTGATATTCTTATTAAATCTCAATATCATTCGATCGCGGCGACTGTCGAGGGAGCAACGTGTTCCTGGTGAACGACGGGCCGGCGTCGCTAGAGGTGAAGGCGGAGCGTCGGGTGACGACAGACGGTTTTCGGCGCGCGATTTTCATGTTCGCGATCTGCCTCGCGCTCCTTGGAGCCTCGCGCGCATACGCATCTGAAGTCTATCCGGGCTGCGACGCGCCGCCGCCGCCCTCTGGCCCGCCAGGCGCGCGCGCCTTTTATGTCGATCCGAAGCGGGGCGACAAGGCGAACGACGGCTCCAAGGAGCGTCCGTGGCGAACTCTCGCCGAAGTGCTCGACCCGGACAACCGCCTGATCCAGACCAAAATCTCGCCGAAGTCTCAGGAAGCGGGCAAGCTGCCCGAAACTTCGGGGATAACGCCGCCTGTGAAGGGCGGCGACATCATCTACCTGATGAGCGGCGACCACGGCGACGTGTTCCTGCGACGCGCCGTCAGCGAGCAGTTCATTCAGGTGGCGGCCGCGCCCGGCCAGAAGCCCGTGCTGTCGACGCTTCGAGTCAGCGGCGCCTCGCACTGGCTGCTTCGCGGCCTGACCGTGCGTTCGCCCAAGCCGGACGCCAAGGCGGGCGGCGCGCTCGTCGACATTCGCGACAACAACTATCACGGCCCCGTCGACAACATCATTTTCGAGGAAAACGAAGTCCTCACGCCCGACGGCGAAAGCTGGTCGGAGGAACAGTGGGCGAGCAAGCCCCGTTTCGGCGTTCTGGCCGAGGGGCGCTGCCTGACCGTGAGCCGCAACCACATCTGGTACGTCGACGGCGGCCTCGGCGTCGGCGGCGAGAACGATCTCGTCGAGGACAATCTGATCGAGAAATTCGCCGTCGACGGGATCGACATGACGGCGAGCAATCTGATCTTGAGGCGCAATACGATCCGGGACGGGCGCCTGTATCCGAACAATCCGGCGCACGCCGATGGAATTCAGGGCTGGACCGTCGGCGGCGCGACCAATCGGAACGTCACGATCGACTCGAACACGATCATCAAGACCGGAGACAGGAACAAGTCGAACATGCAGGGGATCTCCATTTTCGACGGAAAGTGGGACGGGGTCCGCATCGTCAACAATGTCGTCGTCGGCAACCACTTTCATGGCGTTGCGCTGTTCGGCGTCGCGCATGCGCTCGTGGCGAACAACACGGTCGTGCCGTCCGACACGGCCGCGACCTGGATTCTCGTCAGGATGGGCAAGGACAAGACGCCTTCGACCGATGTCGTCGTCCGCAACAACGTCAGCGGCTCGTTGAACGTCGAGGCGCAGCGGGCGGAAGTCGACCACAATGTCGCGCAAAGCTCGATCACGCTCGACGTCGACGGCAGAAAGTCGGCGATCAAGGTGGGGACGATCGACGGCAATCGCGTCTATTCCGGCGCCTTCGTGGACCTGCAGCGTCTCGACATCAAAGGTGGCGTCTTCGATCTTCGGCCCACCGCGAAAAGCGTGCTGTTCCAAGCCGGTTCTTCGAAATCCGCGCCGAAGCTCGACATCGCCGGAAAGACGCGGCGCGACCCGCCCGACATCGGAGCCTACGCCCACTGATCGGGCGAACGCCGTGTTGCGCCTCGTTTTTCGCCAATCTATAAATTGGTGATTCCCGCACGGAGGAGGGCGATGCCTTCGCGCGGTCGCGCGTCCCTTCGGCGTCATCGCCGCGACCTCTGACGGAAGGGCGACGCATGACTTTCCCCGAATATGCGCTGCGAGCCAGGTCGTTGAGCGCCTCGATCGCGCGGGGTGTCCTTCACGGGCTCGCGCCCTTCGGCGCGCTCTGGCGATTCCTCCGCCGCAAGGTGACTTTGCTCGTCCTTTTCACGGCCGTCTTCGGGATGCTCGTCGGAGCGCTCGCGGTGATTTTCCCGCCGGGCGTGCCTGCGGCGGTGGTCGGCGTTCTCGGGGCGTTCTTGATCTGGGCGATGCCCGACATCGCCCGCGTTCCCGAGAGCCTGCTGCGCAAATCCTTCTTCTGGGCCGTGGGCGTGAATTTGGTCGTGCCGGCGTTTTACGCCGTGCAGATCCAAGGTCTGCCGTGGATTTCCGTGCGCCGCATCTTCCTCGCGGTGGTCATCTTCGCGCTCGCGATCGTTCTCGGCGGCTCCGCGCCGCCAAGAAAGCGCATTGCGGAGATGTTCCGCTCCAACCGCCCGCTCGCCATATGCTTTCTAGGATTTCCCGCCATCGCGGTGCTGTCGGTCTTTACGTCCACGTCGCCGGCCAACTCGCTGTCCGTGCTCCTGGACATGGCGCTGACATGGTACATTCCGTTCCTTGCCTGCGTTTCAGTCGTCAGAAGCCGGGAAGACATCATCCTCGTCTTCCGGATCATGGGCTACTGCTCACTCTTCGTCGCGGCCGTCGGAACCGCGGAGTTCATTCTGGAGCGCCGCTTTGTGATCGATTTGCTGCCCAAGTGGATCGCCAACGCGCTCCTCTATTCCAACCCCCAAATGGCCGAGGCGCTGGCTCACAGCCCCTACAGGGACGGCATCTACCGGGCTTCCTCGATCTACCTGGTTTCGCTCTCCTTCGGAGAATTCGCGGCGATGATGGCGCCCATCGGCGTGTTCTTCGCCTTCCACGCCGAGCGATACATCGATCGCGCTCTCGGCGTCGCAGTCATTTTCGCATCGATCGTATCGCTCATCGTGTCCGGATCCCGGGGCGGTTCGATCGGCATGCTCGCCGCCCTTTTCATGCTCACCGCTATCGGCGTGATTCGAACCGCGCGGCTCAACCCGAGGAGCCTCGCCGGAGCCATCGCCGGGGTGTTCGCCGCCTCGGGCGTCTCGGCGCTCGTGGCCGCGATCTTCCTCTGGAAGCGGCTTCACAATATCGTGCTCGGCGGCGGACAAGCCTCGAGCAGCACCGATTCGAGGTTGGAGCAATGGGCGCTCGCAAAGCCCTTGCTTGCGTCAAACCCCCTGACCGGTCACGGCATCGGCCTCGGCGCGGAGACTTTGGGCTATGCGCCCTTCGGCTTTCTGTCGATCGACAGCTATGTGATCTCGCTCCTCGTCGAGACCGGCGTGCCGGGGCTCGCGTTCTACATGGGCGCCATCTTTTTCGCCGTATGGTCCTGCGTCAGGATCTACATCAGGAAGCTCGATCGGCTCGGAACCCTGGCGGGTCCGCTCGCCGCCAGCCTGCTGGCCTATGGACTCTATCGCATCACGCTTTCGCAGCGCGACAATCAGACGCTGTATTACTTGCTTCTTGGGCTGGCCTTCGTTTATCTCGATCTCGTTCGGCGTGAGGGAGAGCGGGAAGCCGTCGGCGCGCCGACCGCTCCCAGCCTCGATGCCGCTCCAACGCTCAACGATCGCTCGGCCACGCCCCTACGCCAGGCTTCGCGCGCGTGATCGCGGTCGCTGCGAATGTCGCGTCGCCGCCAACGGGCCCAAAAGCCGTATATGGCTCGCCAATGACGAGGCTCGGGGCCGCGCGGCGTTGCGCCAACGCATCGGTGGCGTCGACCTCGACAGTTCCGGCATTGCGGGTGAGAAGCGTGAGCTTTGCGCCTGATTGCGCAAGCAGCCACCCAGTCACGCGACGGGACGCGGGCGCGAGCGCGAGAGCGGCGTCTGCCGCCGCAGGCGCGGCGGCTGCGGGCGGCGCGCCGCCCGGCCCGAAGATGGTCAGGGTTTTGTAGGCGCCGACATAAACGCGTCCATTCGCCACCATCGGCACGATGTTGGCGTTGCCCCCGAGGTTGGGCCATTGTCCAGCCGGAGCGGAATACAACAGGGGCAGCGCGCCGTTCACGGGAGCCGCCGAGAAGGCGTAGAGCGTCAAGCCCGTGGTGGCCGTGGGGCGTCCGACCGCCCAGATGATGGCCGATCCGGGCGCGCCGCCGTTGGAGCTGACGGTCGTGAAGAAGCCCGGATCCTGTTCCGATGCAGGGATCGTGTTGGTGGTCGTTTCGGCGACCCAATGGGGCGTCGGGGACGTGCCGATCTGCCAGGTTTGCAGCGCTCCGGCGGCCGTCACCACGCGCCCCACCCCGTCGTTTCGCTGATAGTAGGTCGGCCCGCACCAGCAGCCGTTTGCGAGTTGCTGCATGTCTTGCGCCGTCGCAAGATTGGTCTGATCGAGCAGAAATAGACGGCCGTCTTTCGAGACGATTGCGGCCAGGTTGGCTCCGCCGGGCTGTGTCGGCAGCAGCAGCACGCCGCTGGCGCCGAGGTCTGCGTCATCGATGTCCATCTCGAGCACGTTGCTCGGGGTGAACACGCCGTCGTGGCTCGCCAGACTAGGCGATAGGCTGATGACGCTTTCCTGTATGTTCGTCACCCCGTCGTAGGTGCTGGCCGTCGGGCACTGCTCCGGCGTGACCGTCCAGTTGCAGTCGGAATTCCCGGTGGAAAAGAAGATGTTGTCGCCGTTGGCGGCGAGACCATATCCCGACATCCAGACCGAGCTGAGGAAAAAGCTCGTCGGAGAGGTCGCCTGCGTGTCATCGAGCTGCGAATTCGGCAGCTGCGCGAGATTCGAGGCTCGCCAGCCGAGAACCCAGCCCCGCGAGTTGTTGCCCTGATAGTCGCAGAAACTGCCGAATCCGGCATAGATCACGCCGCCGCGTTCGAGCAGCGCGGGCCGCTGGCGCTGATAAGTCGCGTTGAAGGAGAATGTGAAGCCGTTCGTGAGCTTGTGGCTCGCCGCAACGGTGATCGACGGCACGGCGTCAGCAAGCGTCGTGAGGCTCAGGGCGTGCAGCTGATACTGAGGGGACGCGCCATTGACATAGGCCATGACGTAAATGCGCTGCAGCGAGAGATCGATGACCGGCGTGCTCGTGATGCCGATGTTGGGGCCGTTGTTGTTGCAGCCGAATGGCGCCGGCACGGGCGGGCCGAGATTGGTCGTCGCCAGAATATTCCCGCTCTGCGCGTCGAGAGCATAGACCGAGTTGTTCTGGGTCACGACATACAGCACGTCGTGGACTCCCCCGGCGATCGTCAGTGCGGGCGCGAGCAGGGGCTGCGCGTCGACTTGATCATCGAGCGCGACGGTCGCGAGAACGCCGAAGTTCGCAGGAAACGTCGTCGCGCTGAGCACCGTCTCCTGATTGTTCCAGCCGGTGCGCAGATTGTCGTAATGATAGGTCCAGACCGATCTGCTGGCCGCAGCAACCGACCCCGCCGCAAGCCACCAGGAAAAAGCCGCCAACAACACGCAGATCAGAAGCCGCATGGCGCGTCCCTCGTTCATCCCTTCCTCCCCGGATCGGCAATTGCGCGACGAAAACGTTTCATTCTGGCGCTCAGTGACGATCGCGCGTCCGGCGTCGGAACGCCGGCCGTTCTGACTGTCTCGAAAAGCGACGGAAATTCTTGCGCTCCGATCACCGTCGATCGCGACCGCAACAATCATGCGCGCGCCGATCAGCCTTGAAGAAGGCTCAGCGGCGCGAGGTTGGGCGTTGGGAGGGTGAACAGGACGCCGCTTGCGCGGGTCAGGGCTGTCCGGAGGCCGGACGGAAGGCGATCCGGCCGAGCGCGTTTCTCACGGTCAAGATCTCGCACCCCGCGGCGTTCGCAGCTTTCAAGGCTGTCTCGAGCAGCGTCGGCGTGCAGCCGAACGCGCTCGGATCCTCGCTCACGTCATGTGTGTAGAAGATCAGCCAGGCGTTGGCGGACGCGGCGGCTTCGACGCTTCGCTCGACGGACGCGGCGTCGACCCTGCCGGAATAGAGCCGCTCGGCCTTCAAGGCGCCGAGATCGGCGACGCCGCGATTGAGACCCGGAAAGGAGGACCGGCAGGCGGCGAATCTGCCCTGCAGCTGGAGCTTTGCGCCGAGGCCGATGTCGCCGAAAGGATAGGCGAAGGTGCTCAAGCGCACGTCCCCAAGGCGTTCGGCGACGAAGCGCGCGTTCCTCTCGAGATCCTGCTCCAATTGCGCCCGGGCGCATGTCGAGACGCGAAGATGCGATGCGGTGTGACATCCGATCTCGTGGCCGGACGCGGTCAAAGCCGCCAGGTCGTCGGCGTCGAAGAAGGTCTCGCCCGAGTTCGCGACCCCGCAGAAGGAGGAGGCGCAATAGAACGTGCCGCAGCCCCCGTGGCGCTCGATCAGCCGCGCGCCGCACAGCGCCGCGGACTTCGGAAAGTCGTCGAAGGTGAAGGACACGACCGGCCGCGCGTTGCGCATGGAGACCGTGCGCGTGGCCAGCGCCCGTGCCAGCGTCCCATTCGCCTTGCTGCGAAGTCGCGTCGTGAAGGACATCGGCGCCGGACCTCAGCCGCCGCCTGCATTGCAGCATTCGACCAGGGCAGGACGGCTCCGCTTGAAGCTCCGATGGGTCTCGTCGTTCACCGCTACGACGTCCTGGTCGGGCAACGCCTCGACGTCCGGAGAAGCAAAGACGCCAGCCTCAGCCTCCTTAAACTTCATCTCTGTCAGGACCTGAAGCGAGGGGGCGTTGCGCCCCGTCGAGCGAAAGACGACGTGAAGCCCGTCGGCGCCTTGCTGGCGCACCCGCGCCAGCAGCCAGCCGAAGAAGGCGTGATCGACCTTCTTGTGCTGGACGCGGCAGCTCATGAAGAAGTGCTCCACCGTGAAGCGATTGAGATCCAGGACGGCGAAGCCGATGACGCCATAGTCGCCAAACCTGTCCGAAGAGGACAGCACGAAGCCCGCGCGATCGCTTTCGCCCGAAACGAGCTCGACAAGGTCCGTCCGCGTCAGCCGCCGGCCGGAATAGTTCAGCTGATTCGTGCGCTGGCACAGCTCGTAGACGCGCTCGCAGTTGCGGGCGTCGAGATCCGAGATGCGCAGCCGGAGATTGCACATGCGCAGGAATTCCAGAAAGCCCACGCCGGCCTGATCATAGGCCGCGTCCCGAACCTCAGCTTCGCGATACATCTCCCGACGCTGGCGGCTCTCCTGCGTGACCGGCACGTCGAACGCCGGCATGTCGAGGAGCGTCTCGACGGCCTCCTCGCTGAGAACGCGCACTTCGGCGTGAACGGAGGCGACTTCGGCCCGCTCGAAGGGCTGGTCGTCGATGAAGGCCAGCGAGTCCTTGCCGATGTTGAGCTTCTCGGCGATTCTCGAGATCGCGGCGCTCTTCGGTCCCCAGCCGATCTGGGGCGCAAGAAAATACTTGGCGACGCCGAAGCGCTCGAGCGCCGCGAGGGCCTCCTCCGCGTTGTTCTTGCTGGCGATCGAGTGGAGGACGCCGCGTCGGTCGAGCTCTTCGATCGCGCGCGCCGCAGCCGGGCGAAGGCGCAAATTGGCCAGCCCGTCCTCGACGAGGATTCCGGACCACAGCGTGTTGTCGAGGTCCCAGACGACGCATTTGCATTTGGGCGTTGCGGCGGGGGCTTTCACCGGTTCCGCGTCGCGCTCATCGCCGCTCGGCGCCGCCCCGGCCTCTCGCGCCCGGTCGAAGACTACGAAGTCGGCGAAGGTGAAGGTCAGAAGGCGCAGCTCGGCGGAGCCGACGGGCTCGATCTGAAAGAGCAGCTCCTCTCGCGGGTCCACGGCCGCACGGATCGCGTCGAAGGGGATTTCGATCCGGTTGGACTTGGGCTCCAGGCGAAAGTGGCGCTGGAAGTATCGCCCGTTGGGCGAAGTCGGCTTCACGGTGAACGTCATCGCCGCGCCGGCGTCGCTCTCATTGAAGCAGGCAATCAGGAACGCGTCGGGTTGCGCCTCGAGCCCCAATCGATCGATCAGGCGCGCTTTCGCAAGGTTGATCCCTCTGACCAGGAAGTCCTTGAGCCGGAAAGGAAACAGACGAAGGTCCGCGAGCGTCGCGCCCAGCCCCTCGGCGCGTTCCAATCTGCGCGCCCATGCGTTCGCAAACAGGCGCAGACGTCCCTGCGCCTCGAGCTTGCCCCATTTGCGAAATTGCAAGCGCATGCCGTCGAGATCTTCCGCGCCCTCGAAACGCACGCGCTCCATTCCGTCGGCGAAGCGCCGGCATTTCAAATCTCGCCGCGGCGTGTAGAGCGAGCAGGTCGCGTAGCAGCTGGGCATGACGCATTCGGTGCAATGCTCCCCCCATGCGAGCGCCGAGCGCAGCTCGACTCCCGTGGAGGCGCGCCGCGCCGCGTCCAGGGCTTCCTCAGAGAGCCGGACGAAGACCCGGGTCGCTTCTCCGACAGCGGTCTGACGCATCTTCGCCGCTCACTCTCTGCGCGACCGCCACAGGGACATCTCGAGCGGGGGCTGCGCCGTCCTCCAGGCGGGCGCCTGCGGTCCCCGCTCTAGCCAGGCAGGAATTCCGCGCTCGTTGCGCAGTCCGGCCCTCCAGCCGTCCACGCCGTCGCGAAGCTGGCGCCAGGCTTTGCGCCTTGCATAGCGCGCGACGAGAAGCAGGAGCGCCGCGGCAATGGCGATCGGCGCCTTGGCGGCGTAATGATCGATCGTCAACAGCACTTTGTTTCGAGCATCGAGATATACGGGGAGCCGCGGCCGGTCGGCCACCGTGAGGACGTTGCCGGTCGACGCGCCTTGAAGATGATAGACGCGCCCCCCCCGAGCAAAGCCGAGCCGCGCCCCTCGTTGGACGGCGCGGAGGCACCATTCGACCTCCTCGCAATACAGAAAATAATCTTCTCGCAGCGGTCCCGCGACGTCAAGGAAGCGCCGCCCGACGAGCATGGACGCGCCGCAAAGATAGTCGAGTCGGCCCTCGATAGCGCCGGACCCGGAATTTTCATCGCGCAGCGAGGTCGTCCGCGCCAGCCAGGAATTCCAGGCGCCGCCATAGGTGATGACCTCGCCGTCAAAAGTGAGCACTGGTCCGCCGACGGCGTCGCAGCCGCCGGCGTGGAGGCGCTCCACCAGCGCAGCCAGAGCGTCAGGGGCCGGTTGCGTGTCGGGATTGAGGATCCACCAGGCGTCCGCCTCGCGCGTCGCGCGCAGGCCGACATTCACGCCGCCCGCATAGCCGAGGTTGCCCGGCGCCTCGATCAGACGCACGGATTGCCCTCCAGGGAGCGCCGTGGGGAGCGCAAGGCTCAGGCGACGGAAAGCCTCCGCCCCGCCGTTCTCGCAGACGACGACTTCGAAATCCGGGTGACTTTGCCGCGCGAGCGCTTCAAAGCAGATCGAGAGGTCGTTGGCGCTCTTGAAGCTCACGATGACGACCGCGACATGCGGGCGCCGATCCCTGTTCGCTTCGTCGCTCTCAGTCATTTTGGCTCCGTGGCCGAAGCGCCCGACCGGACTTCCACGACGCTGGTTATCACAGTTTCCAAATTCGCCGCAGGTTTCCCGCCTTCTAGGTTAAGGCGCGCGCATCGGATCGTCGTCACGCGAGGCGTGATCGATATCGAGGCTCACGACGTCGCCCCGCTTCACATCCTCTCCACAAACGCGCTCTTCACCATCTTCGCCCCCGCGTGGTCGAACTCGACCGCGAGCTTATCCCCGTCCACCCGCGCCACGGTTCCCGGTCCGAACTTCGCGTGCATCACGCGCTGCCCCGGCGTGAAATCCGCCGCGCCCGTCGACTTCGCCAGGACCCGCCCCTCGATCACCGTCGCCGCCGCGCTCCGTCCCCGCTGCTGCGACCCGTTCTGCGCGCGTTTCCAGCCCGGGGTCTCGTAGACGGATGAATAGCGGTCGAGACCCGCAAAGCGCGAGACGCCATAGGCGCCGTATTGCGATGCGCCGGCGCGTTCGACGACCTCCACGTTCTTCGCCGGCAGATCGTCGATGAAGCGCGACGGCATGGTCGTCTGCCACAGGCCGCGGATGCGACGGTTGGTCGCAAAATAGATTTTGGCGCGGCGCCTCGCGCGCGTCAGGCCGACATAAGCCAACCGCCGCTCTTCCTCCAACCCCGCGCGGCCATTGTCGTCGAGCGTGCGCTGCGAGGGGAAGAGACCTTCCTCCCAGCCGGGCAAAAATACGGTCTCGAACTCGAGCCCCTTGGCGCCGTGCAGCGTCATGATCGACACGCGGTCCGAAACGGCGCCCTCGCTGTTCTCCATGACGAGCGAGACATGCTCCAGGAAGGAGGAGAGATCCGGAAACTCCTCCATGGCGCGCACGAGCTCCTTCAAATTCTCGAGCCGCCCTTCGGCCTCGGGCGTCTTGTCGTCCTTCCACATCTGCGTGTAGCCCGATTCATCGAGCACGAGCTCGGCGAGCTCCTGATGCGGCTTCGCGTCGATCAGCGCTCGCCAGCGCGCGAAATCGTCGATCAGCGCGCGCAGCGTCGCGCGCGGCTTCGGCTTGATCTCCTCGGTCTCGCAAAGCGCGCGCGCCGCGAGCATCAGCGGCAGGCCCTGCTTGCGCCCATAGTCGAACAGCAATTGCAGCGTCGCGTCGCCGAGGCCCCGCTTCGGCGTGTTGAGGATGCGCTCGAAGGCGAGATCGTCGGACTCTTGCGCGACGCAGCGCAGATAGGCGAGCGCGTCGCGGATCTCGGCGCGCTCATAGAAACGCGGGCCGCCGATGACGCGATAGGGCAGGCCGATGGCCACGAAGCGCTCCTCGAACTCGCGCATCTGGAAGGACGCGCGCACGAGGACGGCGGCCTCGTTCAGCTGATGTCCGCGCCGTCGCAGCGCCTCGATCTCGTCGCCGACCGCGCGGGCTTCCTCCTCGCTGTCCCAGACGCCCGTGACCGTCGGCTTCTCGCCGAGCCCGCCGTCGGTGAACAGCGTCTTGCCGAGCCGGTCCTCATTGTGGCTGATAAGATGCGAGGCCGCGGCCAGGATATGCCCGGTCGAGCGGTAGTTGCGCTCGAGCCGCACGACCTTGGCGCCCGGAAAATCCTTCTCGAAGCGCAGGATGTTCTCGACCTCGGCGCCGCGCCAGCCATAGACGCTCTGGTCGTCGTCGCCGACGCAGCACAGATTGCGCCGCGCCTGCGCGAGCAGCCGCAGCCACAAATATTGCGCGACATTCGTGTCCTGATACTCGTCGACGAGGATATATTTGAAGCGGCGGTGCATCTCGGCGAGCACGTCGGGCTGCTCGCGGAAGAGCCGCAGCGTCTCCATGAGCAGGTCGCCGAAGTCTACGGCGTTGAGGATCTTGAGCCGCTCCTGATAGAGCGCATAGAGCTCGCCGCCCTTGCCATTCCCGAAGCTCATCGCCTCGCCCGCCGGAACCTGCGCGGGCGTGACGCCGCGGTTCTTCCAGGAGTCGATTTGCCAGGCGAGCTGGCGCGCCGGCCAGCGCTTCTCGTCGATGTTCTCGGCCTTGATCGCCTGCTTCAGCAGCCGGATCTGGTCGTCCGTATCGAGGATCGTGAAATTGGGCTTCAGCCCGACGAGCTCGGCGTGGCGGCGCAGCATTCTGGCGCTGATGGCGTGGAACGTTCCGAGCCATTGCATCGCCTCGACGCCTTGCCCGACGAGGGTCTCGACGCGTTCGCGCATCTCGCGCGCCGCCTTGTTGGTGAAGGTGACGGCGAGGATCTCCCAGGGGCGCGCCTCGCCGGAGGCGAGAATGTGGGCGATGCGGGTCGTGAGCACGCGCGTCTTGCCGGTGCCGGCGCCGGCGAGCACGAGCAGCGGGCCCTCGAGCGTCTCGACGGCCTCGCGCTGCTCGGGATTGAGCGCCTCGAGATAGCGCGGGCCGCCCGCGAGGGCGCGGGCCCTCGCGGCGATGGAGCCTTGCGCAGGCTTTGGAGCAGGCATGGACAAGAGCGGCACTCCCACCAACAGCCGCCGGGCGGGAACCCCTTCTCCCGCTTGCGGGAGAAGGTGGCGCGAAGCGCCGGATGAGGGCTGTGACGCCCAGGCGACCGCTTGAAATTTCTCGGCCCACGCCCGGCGCACCCTCATCCGGCCTCGCTTCGCTCGACCACCTTCTCCCGCAAGCGGGAGAAGGGGTCCCGGGCAGGCTGATTCTTAATGACACTATAACGGAGAACGGACCGCGAATCACGCGCGCGGGGGCCAGGGCGAGGTTTTCTCGGGCGCCGCGCGCGCGCCGTGCGCCAGCGGCGTCCCGCCATTGACAGGCGCCGTTTCAAGCTGGTCTATGCGGCGCCATGACCCTGGAGAGAACCCTGAGTCCGCCGCGCTTCCAGCCGGCGGACCTTCTGGAGCCCTTCTCGCGCGCCTGGCGGCATCGCGAGCTCATTCGCGCGGTGGCGCGGCGCGAGTTCGTCTCGCGCTTTCGCGGCTCCATGCTCGGCCCCGCCTGGGCCGTGCTCTCGCCGCTCATCATGATGCTGACCTATACGGCGGTGTTCTCCATCACCGTGCCGCAGCTCGCCGGCGGGATGTCCATTACGGACTACGCCTGCAACATCTTCGTCGGCCTCGTCGTCTTCAATCTTTTCAGCGAACTCGCCTATCGCGCGCCGATGTTGCTGCACGAGCATGTCAACTTCGTCAAGAAGTCGATCTTCCCCAGCGAGACCATCGCCTGGACCGTCGCAATCCGCCACTTCACCTATGGCGGCATCGCCTTCGCGGTGTTCCTCGTCTTTCGCCTCGTCACGGGCGGCGCGCTGCACTGGACGCTGCTCTTCGCGCCCTTCCTGTTCGCGCCCTTCGCGCTGTTCATGCTCGGCGTCGTCTGGTTCCTGATGGCGCTCGGCGCCTTCACGCGCGACGTCTCGCACATCATGGCCTCGCTCGTGCCGATCCTGATGTTCGCGACGCCTGTGTTCTACTCCTTCGCACAAGTCCCGCCGACCTACGCCTTCTGGCTGCGCCTCAATCCTGTCGGCGACTATATCGAGATGCTGCGCGACATCGCCATGCGCGGGCGCATGCCGGACCCGTTCGGCTATCTCGCCGTCGTCCTCGTCTCCTACGCCGTGTTCTACTTCGGCTATCAGTTCTTCATGCGCTACAAGTCGGTCATCGTCGATGTCATCTGATAGCGTCATCGCGACGCAGGGCGTCGGCAAGGCGTTCCAGCTCTACGCGCATCAGAACGATCAGCTGAAGCAGATCCTGTTCGGCCTGTGGAAGAAATTCTACAAGGAGAAATGGGTGCTGCACGACGTGAGCTTCTCCGTCGCCAAGGGCGAGCGCGTCGGGCTCATCGGCCGCAACGGCGCGGGCAAGACGACGCTGTTGCAGATTCTCTGCGGCATAACCCGCCCGAGCAAGGGCGCCTTCGCGGTCGAAGGACGCATCGCGCCGATCCTGGCGCTGGGGTCGGGCTTCGACGGGCTGCTCACCGGCCGTGAAAATGCGCGCATCGGCGCGGCGATCCTCGGACTCTCGCGCCGCGACGTAGACGCCTGCATCGACGACATCGCCGCCTTCGCGGACATCGGCCCTTCCTTTGAGCAGCCGATGCGCACCTATTCCTCCGGCATGATCGCGCGCGTCGCCTTCGCCATCTGCGCTTTCGCAAAGGCGGACATATTGATCGTCGACGAGGCGCTCTCGGTCGGCGACGAGGTGTTTCAGCACAAATGCGAGGCGTTCATCGCCGGTTTCGCGAAGCATGGGACGATCCTGATCGTCTCGCATGATCTCGACTTTCTGCAGCATCTCTGCGACCGCGTGATCTGGCTCGACAATGGCGTCGTGCGG
>DATHCI010000013.1:0-33132 GCA_035319645.1 Methylocystis sp.
AACTTATGCCGTAACAGACTCAACGTTCGCGTTATCGAATAGTTTCGGCGGCAACCCAACGCCGCCATATCTTGCCTATGCGCGCGCATATTATGAAAATATATATCGTCAGGCTCAATACGGCACAACCACAGACGTAACCGGTCATGCTGAAACTCTTGGGTTACAGCATACAGTGCTCCTCGGCGGCGACTTCCACAAAACAGTAACCTACACCGAGTATATGGGAAACTACTTATATGGTTCACCAAACCCCGTAATTTATCCGCTCACGCCAGGCTATCCTTATCTGCCGCCCGTTCTCGGAGGCAACGAGGGAACCGGCTACACCAATACGGGCGGGCTCTATCTCCAGGATCAAGTCAAGCTTCCCTATGACGTTTCGCTCACGGCCGGGGCGCGTTATCAGTATATTCGGGAGAATGGCGGCATAGGCGGCGCTCCGCTGATCAACGCCAACTTCAACGCCCAAGCGTCGAACGCCAAGGCGGATACGCAGACCGCGCTGACGCCGCGGGTCGCGCTGCTGTGGCAGCCGGTCCCCTGGGCTAGTCTCTATGCTCATTATGTCGAGGGATTTAGCGTCAACAGCGGCGCCTTCCTCGTGGGCAACGTCATCGCCCCGCCCACCAATGCGCATGAATCCGAGGCCGGCGCCAAATTCGAGTTTTACGAGGGCAAGCTGCGCGCGACCGCTTCGCTCTATGATTTGACCAAGACGAACGTGCCGCAGATCGACACGAATCCTGCCGACGTATGCGGCCCGGGAGGGCCGAACTCCTGCGTCGTTTTGAGCGGGGAGCAGCGCAGCAAGGGCGTCGAGCTCGACATCCAGGGAACTCTCCAGCCGGGATGGGAAGTGATCCTCAACTACGCCAATCAGGACGTGCGCCTCACCAAGACCTATCCCGGCGACCCGACCGGAACGCCCGGCTCCCGCGTTCAGGGCGTTCCGCGAAATCTCGGCAACTTCTGGACGACATACGAGTTCCAGGACGGCGAGCTGAGCGGGTTGAAGATCGGCGGCGGCGTCCATTACCACGGTTCTCAGATACCTTTTGGCCTCACGTCTCAGCCGTTTTGGGGGACGCTGGTCGGCGCATGGGCGACGATCGATCTCATGGCGGCCTATCGCTTCAAGGTCGGCGATACGAACATGACCGCGCAGCTCAATATTTATAATCTCTTGGACAAAACTTATTATGTCGACAAGATCTACTATCCGTACAACGTCGGAATCGGTAGCGGCTCTGCAAGCTACGGCCAGCAGTTCACCGTGCGCGGCTCGCTGAGCGCGGAACTGTCGTCACGCTCCGCGCCCTGGATCCACGCGCCGGCGCCGCACACGACGCCGAGCGATTGGACGGGACTCTATCTCGGCGAACAGATCGGCTATCTCTGGGGCGACAACAACGGCGGCTATAATTTCGTCACGCCGGACGGCTCCTTCGCCAACACGAATTTTTACGACGCCGCTCAGTCGGTGATCGTGGGGCTGCACGGCGGATACAACAAGCAGTTCGGCTCCTGGGTCGCCGGCCTCGAAGGGTCTGTGGACGGCCTGAATCTGAAGAAGAACAACCCGAGCGTCTTCCCGGACTACCTCTCGACGCTCGGCCTGAACTTTTACGGGATCGTCACGGGGTCCGGCGGTTCGATCTATAGCACGCTGCGATCGGACATCCAGGGATCCATCCGAGGCCGCCTGGGGTTCGACTGGGATCATCTGCTGATCTATGGGACTGGCGGCGTTGCGATCTCCGATTTCGCGCTCCAGGCCAATATGGGCTCCCTCATCGTCAATCCGGCGACATTTCCGCCGCCGGTCTCTATCCCTTCCTATGCCGCGGCGCCGGAGCGCACACTGACGCGCGTCGGCTGGACGCTGGGCGGCGGTCTCGAATATGCGATCGACAAGAACTGGTCGGTACGAACCGAATATCGCTATTCCGATTTTGGCAGCGTGTCGGAGGCGGCGAACCTGGTCTCGAGCCCTGGCGTCTTCTTCGCCGGCGAACGCCACTTCAATCAAAACCAGATCCAGGTCGGCTTCAGCTACAAATTCGTGGAGCCCGATCCGGAGCCCGCGGGCCTGGCGGCGCCGGCCTTCGGCATCCCATCGATTTCACCCGCCGGCCCGCGCTGCCCGCGGACTCTGCCGGGCTTCTTCGCAACGAAGGCGGGCGATCCGCCGGTGAAGGACGCCGCGCCGCTCGCCGGCCCGCTCGACTGGACCGGGTTCTATCTCGGCGCCAACGCCGGCTACGTCTGGGGGCTCAACCATGGCGGCTACAGCTTCGTCACGCCGTTCGGATACACCGGCTACGACACGCTGGCGTATATTCCGTCCAACCTGATCAATCCCGTCGACCTCAACGCCCAGGGCGTGATCGCGGGTTTCCACTTCGGCTACGATCGGCAGCTGGACTCCATCGTGGTCGGCCTCGAAGCCGCGGTCGACGCGACGAACGAGGCCAAAACCGTCGCCGCGCCCATCCCCGACACCAACATCATTCCCAATGGCCCAACTGCTACGCCTCCCGCGGGCGTCCTGACGAGCAACGTGAAGTCGCAGGTGCAGGGAACGCTTCGCGCTCGCGCCGGCTACGCCCTCGGCCGGCTGATGCCCTTCGTCGCGGCTGGCGGCGCGCTCGGCTCGATCACCGTGCAGTCCGACATGATCGGCGCGGACCCGGCGAGCGCGGTCTTCTACGCCGCCAACACCGGCCAAACGATCGTGCGCCTGGGCTAGACGATCGGCGGCGGCGTCGAATACGCCGTCAACAAGAATTGGTTTGCGCGGGCCGAATACCGCTATGCGGATTTCGGCGCTATCACGGAGACGCCCACCAAGTTCTACCCGGCGGGCGCTTACTATGTGGGGGGTCGCCATCTGGACCAGAACCAGGTCCAGCTCGGCGTCCACTATAAATTCGGGGAGACGGCTCCCGAGCCGGTCCTCGCCAAATATTGACGCGATCAGCCCCCGGAGCCGTCGGGCCGAGGCCTTGACGATGAGGGAGGGAGACCATGCTGAGACGGGTCGTCGTCTTCCTGCATCGGTACGTCGGCCTCGCCACGGCGGGTTTTCTCGTCGTCGAGGGCCTGACCGGCAGCCTCCTGGCCTTCGACGCCGAGGTCCGGACGCTCCTCGATCCGAAACTCTCGGCGACGAAGCCTGCGCCCGACGCGAAGCCGCTCGATCCGGCGACGCTCGCCAAGCGCGCCGCCGAGGCGATGCCGGAAGCCGTGCTCTGCTACTACAAGCCGAGGATCAAGGAGGATCAGGTCGTCCTGCGCATGTGCTGGAACGGTCCGCCCGCGCATGAAGGCGAGCCGGAATATCTGGTGCTGGATCCCTGGACGGGACGAGAGCTCGGGCGGCTGCCGTTCGAGGGGCAATATGTCGCCGAGCTGCGCGACAATGTTATGCCCTTCGTGTTCATGCTGCACACCAATCTCGCGCTCGGCTCCTGGGGCGGCTGGCTGCTCGGGATCGTCGCGCTGGCCTGGACGATCGATTGCTTCGTCGGCTTCTATCTGACGCTGCCTGTCGCGCGTGAAAAATTCTGGCGACGCTGGCGGCCGTCCTGGCTCGTCAAATGGCGCGGCGGCTTCTTTCGCGTCAATTTCGACCTGCATCGCGCGAGCGGACTTTGGTTGTGGCCGATGCTCTTCGTCTTCGCCTGGTCCAGCGTCGAGCTCGACAGCGTCTATGACGTCTATGGCCGCGTGACGGGAGTCCTCTTCGACAGCAATCCCCTCGACGTCGTGACGCGCCTTTATCCGCAGAATCCGGATAGAGATCCACCCAAGCTCCACCCGCGCGCCGCCCAAGCGCGAGGGCAGGAGATCGCCGAGCAGATCGCCGCGAAGGAAGGCTTTCACATTTTGCGGACGATCTCGATGCAATATGTCGGCTACGCAGGGCGATACAATTATTCCGTCCTGACCGACAGGCCGTTTCCGCAGGACCAGCGCCTCACGGTCTTCTTCGACAGCAATTCGGGCGAATTCGCCGGGCTCTTTCAGACGCGCGCGCCGCTCCTCGGCGACACGATCTCCAACTGGCTCCTGGCGCTGCACCAGATTCGCGATCCCGTAGATTATCTCGCCTACCGCCTACTGGTCTTTGTGACGGGGATTGTGATCGCGCTGCTTTCTGCGACCGGCGTCTACATCTGGTGGAAGAAGCGCAAGGCGCGCCTGCTTCGGCCGCATCGGCGGCTCGCCCGCGAGCGCGCGGAGGCGGCGCGGGCGGACGGGATCGACTAGTGTCTTGCGTCAGCCGATTTGAGGGCGGCGATATGAGCCTGAAAACCCATCAGTTTGGCTGACGCAGACTGCTAGGCTGCGGGTCGCCGGGCTATTTGCGCCTCCCGATCGGCGTCGCGCCCGCGGCGCCTTGCGTCAGGGCTTCGTGCAGCGCCGAGAGGTCGCGCGGCAAGGCGCTCTCGAACAGCAGCGGCTCGCCGGTTACGGGATGGTCGAAGCCTAGGGTCGCGGCGTGCAGCGCCTGGCGGCCGAGACTTTGAACCGCGGCGCGCGCGGGCTCGGCGAGCAGCGACGCCTTGGTCTTGAAGCCCGCGCCATAGGTCGCGTCGCCGATGAGCGGATGGCCGATATGCGCCATGTGCGCGCGGATCTGATGCGTGCGGCCCGTCTCCAGGCTGCAGCGCAGCAGCGCTGCGACGCCAAAATCTTCCAGCGTCTCGAAATGCGTGACGGCTTCCCGACCGCGCGCGGCGGGGACGACGGCCATGCGCTCACGATGCGTCGCGTGACGCCCGATCGGCGCCTCGATCGTCCCGCGCGCGCGGTCGGGGACTCCCCAGACGAAGGCGAGGTAGTTCCGCGTGAGATTGAGCGTGCGGCCATGGTCCTCGAAGAGGCGCGACAGGCCCTTATGCGCCGCGTCGGTCTTGGCGACGACCAGCAGGCCGGACGTGTCCTTGTCGAGCCGATGCACGATCCCCGGCTTCTTGACGCCGCCGATCCCGGAGAGCGTGGCGCCGCAATGGGCGACGAGCGCATTGACGAGCGTGCCCCTCTCGTGCCCGCTCGCTGGATGCACGACGAGCCCCGCAGGCTTGTCGATGACGATGAGATGCGGGTCCTCGAAGACGATGCTCAAGGCGATGTCCTCGCCCTGCGGCTCGGCGGGCGCGGCTTCCGGCACGTGCAGCGCGACGGTCTCGCCGGCGGCGAGCCGGCGGCTCGCGTCGGTGACGGGCCTGCCGTCAAGCGAGACGAAGCCGCCCTCGATCAGCGCCTTGATGCGGGTGCGCGAGATGTGCGCGGCGGCGAGCGCCGGCTGCTCGGCCAGGAAGCGGTCGAGCCGGGCGCCGCCATGATCCAACCCCGCCGTGAAGACATGGTCGCGTTCCCCGGCCGCAACCGGGCCGCCGGCTGATGAAGCGATCCTAGTCATCGTCGCTGACGTAGGCCCAAAGGCCCGCGGTTGTCGACAACTCCGCAGGGTTCACCCCAATCTTCTCCGCAAGACGCTCAGCGCCACCGCGCAAGCGTTCGAGACGTTGAGGCTCTTGATCGGCCCCGGCGCGTCGAGCCGGGCGATGGCGTCGCAGCGCTCGCGCGTCAAGCGCCGCAGACCCTTGTCCTCCGCGCCCAGGACGAGCGCGACCGGCGGCTGCAGGGGCAGCGTCTCCAGCCGCTCCGCGCCCTCCGAGTCGAGCCCGATCGTCTGGTAGCCGCGCTCGCGCAGAAGATCGAGCGCGCGCGCCAGATTGACGACGCTCACGACCTCGACATGCTCCAGGCCGCCGGACGCCGCCTTCGCGACGACCGCCCCGAGCTCGGGACTGTGGCGCTCGGTGATGATGAGCGCGCGAACGCCGAAGGCGGCCGAAGTGCGCAGAATAGCGCCGACATTGTGCGGATCGGTGATCTGGTCCAGCGCCAGCAGGAGCCCGCCGCCCTCGGCCGCCTCTTCCAGCTCGCGCTGTGGCGGCGGACGCGCCTCGAGCAGCAGCCCCTGGTGCACGGCCTCCGGCCCAAGCCGCCGCGTGAGCTCGCGCGCCTCGACGATCTGCGGCTTCAGCCCCGCCGCAGCGGCCGCGTCGGCGACGCGCGGCAGCGCATTGGCGGTCGCATAGAGCGCGAGCGGCTTGCGCTTGCCCGCGGCGAGCGCCTCGCGCACCGCATGGGCGCCGTAGATCAGCGCCACCGACTCCGCGCCGACGGCGCTGCGCCCGCCCCTGCTCATGCGCCCCCCTCAGCGGAGCATCGCCGCGCGCACCCACCAGTCGGGGTGGCGGCCGGCGATGATCGCAGCGGCGCGCGAAGCGCGCTGGCGTGAGACGAAAAGCCCGAAGCAGGTTGCGCCAGAGCCCGACATGCGCGCGATCCGGCAGCCCTTGGCCGCCCGCAGCACGGCGAGCACGTCGACGATGACGGGCGTCTCCACCGAAGCGGCGTCCTCAAGATCGTTGCGCCCCCGCGCCAGCGCGCTCCAGAGCGCCTCCTGGCTCATGCCGCCCCCAATCTTCGGATGCGCCGCGCCGACCTGCTTCTCCCCCGGACTGAGGCCCAGCCGCTTGAACACGGGGGCCGTCGGCGTTGCGACGCCAGGGTTGACGAGCACGGCCGGCAGCGGCGGCAGCGCAATCGCTTGCCCGAGAATCTCGCCGGCGCCGCGCATGACGCGGGCGCGAGGCGCGAGGCATACCGGCGCGTCGGCGCCGGTCTCGCGCGCCGCCTCAAAAAGCTTCGGATGGTCCAGAGCGATATCGTTGGCCTGCGCCAGCAGGCGCAGCGCCGCCGCCGCGTCGGCGGAGCCGCCGCCAATCCCGGCTGCGACCGGCAGGACCTTGCGCAGCGTGAAGGCCCCCAGGGCGCGGCCAGGGAAATGAGCCGCGAAGTTTCTCGCGGCGCGCAGCACGAGATTGTTGTCGCTCCCGCCCGCCGCCGCGGCTGTGGGTCCCTCGACATCGAGGGAGAGCTCCGCGGCCGGCGCAAAAGTGAGCAAGTCGCCCGCGCCCGTGAAGGCGACGAGGCTTTCGAGCTCGTGATAGCCATCCCCGGCCCGGCGCCCGAGCACGTGCAGGGTCAGATTTACCTTGGCTGGCGCGCGAGCAATCAGGGTCACGCCGCGCCCTCGGCACGGCGGCGATCGAACTCCTCGAACCAGCGAATGGCGTCGACGAACGCCGCCGCCGCAGGACGCGACGTATAACGGAGCTCGCGCCGCGCCCTGGAGTCGTCGAAGAACATCGGCGTCGCGGCGAGCCTCAGGCTCTCGCGATTGAGGAAGGGCTCGCGCCCGGAGAAACGCGCCAGGAACTCGTTGACCGCCGCAACCGGCGCGAGCGGCGCGCGCGGCAGACGCAAAAGGGGCGGGCGGCGGCCGCTCAGCTGGCAGATGTCGCGCAGCATCGTGCGCAGATCAAGGTTTTCGCCGCCGAGAATGTAGCGTCCGCCGATGGCCCCGTGACGAAGAGCCAGCACATGGCCGCGCGCCACGTCGTCGACATGAGCGATATCCAGGCCAGTATCGACAAAGGCGGGGACGTGGCCGCGCAGAGTCTCGAGCACGATGCGGCCCGTTGGAGTCGGACGCAGGTCTCCCGAACCAAGCGGCGCCGTCGGCAGCACGATCGTCGCAGGGAGACGCTCGCGCTCGACCATGTCGCAGACGAGTCGCTCGCTGAGTATCTTGCTGCGCTTGTAAGCGCCGAGGTCCTCCCGCAGAGCCTGACGGCGAGTCTCGTCGCAGGGTCCGCTCCAGTCGGGCGCGAGCGTCGTGACGCTGCTCGTGTGCACGACGCGTTCGACGCCGGCGCGCAGCGACTCTTCCATCACATTGCGGGCGCCTTCGACGTTGTTGCGCAAGAGGCGCGCGGGATCCGGCGTCCACAGGCGGTATTCGGCGGCGATGTTGAAGACGTAGCGAACGCCGCACATCGCGCGCGCGACGCTCTCTCGATCTGTCACGTCGCCGATCGCGACCTCGAACTCCGGATGAATGTGCCAGCGAGGACTGGTCGGGCGCAGGAATGCGCGAACGCGGAACCCCGCTTCCTGCAGCGCCCGCGCCACAGCGCCGCCGATGAAGCCGCTCGCGCCGACCACCAGCGCAAGATCTCCGCTTGGCCCGCTCCCACCCTCAGTCTGCATCCGGTCGCGCCACCCTGCCGCAATTGTTGCGATAAGTCTGGGCGGCGTGATAGGGGATTGAGCGGCGGGGCGCCAGCCCCATCGTCGTCCTCTTCCAGCAAAGCCTCGGCTCCGCGCGCCTGTGTCGGGGAAAGAGGTCGTTCACAGCGAGACGAGCGGAGATCAGTGGCGTGCGTTGTCGCTGACGGAGTTGGCTATTGCGTGAGCGCCGCCGAATTGGGTCGCGTTTCACCGGCTTGCGCGATCTGAGAATGCGCCTTATTCTGAGTTTGAGATGCGTTCCCAGCCAACCCGCAAAACCGGAGCGGCGCGCCGGAGCGCGTATCCGCGAGGCGGGTCATGAATGCGGATATCGGCGTCTTCTTCGCTCCGTTCACGCTTCTGCTTGGCGGCGGGCTCGCGGCGATCGGGCTGCTCTCTTTTCTTGACCTGCATTTTTTCAAGACCAGGTGGCACGGCAAGGTCGCTCTGGCGCTTGGCCTCGCCTTCATCGTCGTGACCGAGGCGATGTTTGCGACGAGCAACGCCAGCGGACGCTATTTCTCGGGGCAGAATCTCGACGTCACGGAATGCCAATATCAGATTGAGCAGGCCTATCCGTCGGAGCGCGGCAAGCAAAGTCCGGTCATCGCCAACAACATCCGTCTCTGTATGGACAATCTGGGCTACGACTGGACGATCGAGCATCCGCATTGCCAGGAGGCGCGGCTCGCGACCAACAGCTTCTGCTACTTGCCCAAGACGAGCTTCGCCCGCGCCATCGTGGCCTTCCAGATGCAATTCGAGTGAGATCTCCCCGCCAGACGGCGCATCGAGTTCCTTTTGCGGACAAAATGCCGTGCCATAGCGCCCAAATCGATTCCCATGGGAAGAGACCAATGCGACCTTCTGACCTTCGACCTCACGTGAAAGCGTTCGCGCTCTTCCTCGCGCTCTCGATCCCCGGGGGCGCCCGCGCCGGAAGCTATGAATTCCTGGCCGCGCCGCAGACCGACCTCAATCGCGTGTTCCGCCTGGACAGGACGACCGGCGAGGTCGGCGCCTGCCAGTATGGGCTGAAGGAGGGATCCTCCGTCGGCGTCACGCTGTGCTATCCGCCCGGCGAGGGCGCAAAAGCCGGAGCGCCCGGCGAATATGCGCTCGTCGCTTCGCGCCACACCGGCGAAGGCGGCGTATTTCGCGTCGATCTGCGTTCCGGCGCGATGTCGATCTGCTTCGTCTTCGATGAAAGCTCGGTCGCCTGCACGCCGCCGGCAAAATAGTCCGGAGCCGCTTTGAGCCAAAACGCAACCGACGCTCATAAGCGGCTGGCCGCCGCAGCGGCGCTCGAATTCGTGCGTCCAGACGCGCGACTCGGTCTGGGGACGGGCTCGACGGCGACGCAGTTCGTCGCGCTCCTCGGCGAGCGGGCGCGCGATGGATTTGCGCCGCTCTGCGTTCCGACGTCTGAGGGCACACGTCGACAGGCCGAAAAGCTCGGACTGAGGCTATCGACCCTCGACGAGACGCCCGAGCTCGATCTGGTCGTTGACGGGGCGGATGAGATCGATCCGCAGCTGCGACTGATCAAGGGCGCCGGCGGAGCGCTGCTGCGCGAGAAAATCGTCGCGGCGGCGGCGCGCCGCATGATCGTCATCGCCGACTCGGGAAAGCTCGTCCACAGGCTCGGCGCCTCTCCCTTGCCGGTCGAGATCGACCCTTTCGGCTTCACGGCGACGCGCCTGCACGTCGCCGAGGCGGCGCGGACGGTCGGCCTTTCCGGGAGCCTGAGGCGGCGCGAGACGTCTCCCGACCGGCCTTTCGTCACAGACGGCGGCCATTGGATCCTGGACTGCGCTTTCGGCGCCATTCCCTCGCCGGAAGCTCTCGCCGCTCAGCTCGCGGCCATCCCGGGCGTAATCGAGCATGGACTGTTCATCGGTCTCGCGACGCTGGTCTTGCTCGGCGGCCCGGAAGGCGTGACGCGGCTCGAAAAGACGCCCTAGCGCATCGCCCACGTCCTCACGTCTTCAGATCGAAGAGCTGGATGATCGCCGGCGCGATGACGACCACGAGGAGCACGGGCAGGAAGAACACGATCATCGGCACGGTCAGCTTCGGCGGCAGCGCCGCGGCCATTTTCTCGGCCTCGATCATGCGGTTGTCGCGGCTCTCTTGCGCCGAGGAGCGTAGCGCCTTGGCGAGCGGCGTTCCGTATTTCTCCGCCTGGATGAGCACGGTGCCGATCTGCTTGATGTTCTCCAGTCCGGTGCGAAGACCGAGATTCTGGTAGGCGGTGCGCCGGTCCGGAAGATAGGAGAGCTCCGCAGTCGTCAGCGCGAACTCCTCCGCGAGCTCCACCGACTGCGCGCCGATCTCCTGGCTCGCCTTGCGGAAGGAGTGCTCGATCGACATGCCCGACTCGACGCAGATCAGCAAGAGGTCGAGGGAGTCCGGAAAGGCGCGCTTCATCGACAGCTGGCGCTTGGTGATGGTGTTCGTGAGGAATATCTCGGGCGTCTTGACGCCGACGTAAATCATGAGGAGCAGAACGCCGAACTTGAACGCCACGTTCAGGCCGAAGTCGTCGACCGCGAACAGATAGAGCGCCGCGGCGACGACAAAGGCGATCGGCGTCACCAGGCGGAAGAACAGGAACGCCACTTCCGCTTGCGGTCCCCGATAGCCCGCATTGGCGAGCTTGAGCTTGACGCCTTCGGCGTTCAGCCATTTGGAGAGCGAGAAGCGGTCGACGACGTTCTTCATGTATTCCTTGGGCTGATATCGCAAGCCGCCCTTTCCAGCCGCGCGCTCGCGCAGGCGGAGACGCTCGCGCTCATTCGCGACGGCCTTCATTCGCTTGGCCAGATTGTCGCCGGAGATGAAAGGCATCGAGACGGAAATGATCGTGGCCACGACGGCGATGCCGGTGAGCGCGCTCGTCACCGTCTGCGGACTGGAGGCGACTTCGACGATTTCAGCTGCGTTCATGGCTATTGCGTCCGCCTTAGAAGTCGAAGTTGATCATCTTGCGCATGACGAAGACGCCCATGGCCATCCAGACGAAGCACGCTGCGACCACGATCTTGCCGGCGTTCGAGACGAACAGCACCATGATGTAGTCCGGCTGCAGGAAGAACACCGCGGTTCCGACGAGGAAAGGCAACGCGCCGATGATCATCGCCGACGTCTTGGCCTCGCTCGACATCGCCTGGATCTTGCCCCGCATCTTTTTGCGGTCTCTCAGAACGGTCGAGAGATTGTTCAACGCTTCGGAAAGATTGCCGCCGGTCTTCTGGGTGATGCCGACGACGATCGCGAAGAAGGAAGCCTCCGGGATCGGCATGCGCTCGGCGAAGCGCTCGGTGGCTTCGGCGATACTCAAGCCGATGGACTGCGATTCGACGATGAAGCGAAACTCGCTGCGCACGGGGTCGCGCGCTTCCGAAGCGACGACGCGAAAGCAGTCGCCGACCGGGAGACCCGCGCGAATGCCGCGGACGACGACGTCGATCGCGGTGGGAAACTCCTCGACGAAATTGCGGATCCGGCGATTGCGAAGAAATGACAGCAGCCAGCTCGGCGCGCCCCACATCCCGACGATGAAGCCGCCGGCGACCGCGAGCAGGTTGCCGTTCACGACGAAGAGCAACCCCGCCAGGAAGAGCCCGAGCCCAACCGTCGTGATGATGTATGCGCTCTTGCTCCACGTGAGACCGGCTTGCGCGATCCGCTGCTCGATCGTCACCCGCTTCTTCTTCGTGACGCCTTCCATCTCCTTGAGCGTCTCGGCGATCGCCTTGCGGCGCTTGGCGGGGTCGTTCTGTCTCGCCGTGCCGCTCTTGTCCCGCGCCGGCGCAGCAATGGCGGCGGCGCGCTTTTCCGCTCTGATGTCGCCCGAGAGATAAGGGTAAACGAAGGCGTACATCAGAGCCGCGACCGCGGTGGCCATCAGGACGGCCGAGATAATCGCGTTTATGTCCATCGCGAAAGCTCCAGCAAAGGGACTTCAGCGCGCAGCCCGTGGTCGCGGCCTCCCTTACGATCACTCATCGGGAATTTCCGAGGCGTCGAGAGCCGCCCCAAGGCGCTCTTCCTCGCCGAAGTAGCGGGCCCGCTCCCAGAAGCGCGGGCGTCCAACTCCCGTGGAGCGATGACGCCCCACGATCTTGCCGTTGCCGTCCTCGCCGAGGATCTCGTAGATGAACAGATCCTGTAGGGTCACGACCTCGCCCTCGGTGCCGATGACCTCGGTAACGTGGGTGATGCGGCGCGAGCCGTCGCGCAGGCGCGCGGCTTGGATGATGACGTCGATCGAGGAGACGATCATTTCCCGGATCGTCTTGGCCGGCAGCGTGAATCCGCCCATGGTGATCATCGACTCGAGACGGCTGAGCGCCTCACGTGGAGAGTTGGCGTGCAACGTGCCCATCGAGCCGTCATGGCCGGTGTTCATGGCCTGCAGCAGATCGAACGCCTCGGGTCCGCGAACCTCTCCGACGATGATGCGCTCAGGACGCATGCGCAGGCAATTCTTGACGAGGTCGCGCATCGTGACCGAGCCCTGCCCTTCAAGATTGGGCGGACGCGTCTCCAGCCTCACGACATGGTCCTGCTGCAATTGCAGCTCGGCGGCGTCCTCGCAGGTGATGACGCGCTCGTCGTGGTCGATATAGTTCGTCATGCAATTGAGGAGCGTCGTCTTGCCGGAGCCCGTGCCGCCGGAAATCAGCACGTTGCAGCGCACGCGGCCAATGATCTTCAGCACCTCGGCGCCCTCGGGCGAGATCGAGCCGAAACGCATGAGCTGGTCGAGGGTGAGCTTGTCCTTCTTGAACTTGCGGATCGTGAGCGCCGGGCCGTCGATCGCGAGCGGCGGCGCGATGACGTTGACGCGCGAGCCGTCGAGTAGGCGCGCGTCGCAGATCGGCGAGGCGTCGTCGACGCGGCGACCGACCTGACTGACGATGCGCTGGCAGATATTCATGAGCTGCGCATTATCGCGGAATCGGATGTTGGTCAGCTGGATCTTGCCGCCGACCTCGATGTAGGTCTTCGTGCAGCCGTTGACCATGATGTCGGCGATGTCGTCGCGCGCAAGCAATGGCTCGAGCGGGCCGTAGCCGAGCACATCGTTGCAGATGTCGTCGAGCAGCTCTTCCTGCTCGTAAATCGACATGACGACATTCTTGATCGATACGATCTCGTTTACGATGTCGCGAATTTCCTCGCGCGCGTTTTCGGGATCGAGCTTTGAGAGCTGCGAGAGGTCGATCGCCTCGATCAGAGCGCCGAAGATGATGCTCTTCGTGACATAGTATTCCTCGGACTTCTTGCTCTCCGGCGCGACGGCGGCCGAAGCGGTCGTCCCCACGACCTGCGCCGGAACAGCCGGAAGCGTCTTCGTCGCGAAGTCCGCCGCCGGAGCGGGCTGCGGCGCCCGCTTGGCCGGCTGGTCACTGCGTTCCGTTCGCTTTCCGAACATCGAACCGTCCCTTGCTCGTCTCGTTCCAGGCGATCGAGATCATCCAGCCTTTTTGCCGGCGATTTTGCTCAACAGCGGCGAAAGCAGATTCTTCTTCGGCCGCTGCAGCTCGGCCCGCCCCATCACCGTGCGCGCAAGATTGTCGAAGATCTCGACAATCTTCGAATTCGGCTCGATCTCGGCGATCATCTGCCCGTTGTTCGCTGCAGTTCCAAACAGCTTCGGCTCGAAGGGGATCGCCGCGACCGGTTGCAACTCCATTGTCTTGGCGAATTCGGGGATCGCGATCTCGGGTCGACGAGGCACTCCGACGCAGTTCAAGACCAGCTTGGGCGCGCGGTCGTTCGGCCGCGCGTGACGCAGCGAGTCGAGCAGCGTCTTGGCGTTGCGCAGATTGGCGAGATCGGGCGACGCGACGAGCACCACCTCGTCGGCAGTGTGCAGCACGTGCTTCGACCAGGCCGTCCATTGATGCGGCAGGTCCAGGACCGAGCAAGGGACCGTCCCGCGCAGGATGTCGAGCAGCGGATCAAAGGCCGTCTCAGCCAGATCGTAGCTGCGCTCGACCGTCGCCGGAGCTGCGAGCAGGCTCAGCATGTCGCTACACTTGGAGAGCAGGCGATCGATGAAGTTGGCGTCGACGCGCTCGGGCGAGAACACCGCCTCGGCCACGCCCTGCGGCGGGTCCTGATTGAAATCGAGGCCTGCCGTCCCGAAAGCGAGGTCGAGATCGGCGATCACGGTCTGGTTCTCGAAGATCCGCGCGATCGACCAGGCGAGGTTATGCGAGACGATCGAGGCGCCCACTCCGCCCTTCGCCCCCATGACGGCGATCAGCCGCCCGACCGCAGCGGCGCCGGGCGCGGCGTAAAGATGCGAAATATGGCCGATGAAGTCGAGCACGTCGAAGGGCGCGACGAGATAGTCGCTCACGCCCCGCGACGTGAGCGCGCGATAGAGCGCGATGTCGTTCTCGTGGCCAATGACGATGACTTTCGTCCCCGCGTCGCAGAACTCGGCGAGCTCCTCGAGATTGGCGAGAAGCTGCGCGCGCGGGCCCACATTCTCGATGACGATGAGATTGGGCGTCGGCGCAGAGCGGAAGGCCTCGATAGCGGCGTTGACGCCGCCCATGTGAACCTTCACATGCGCCTTCTTCATTCGGCGATCGGCGGAAGACCCGTCGATGATCGAAGCGACTCCCTGAGTTTCGCAAAAGGCCTGGATCGAGACCCGAGGCACGGGCGCGATCTGATCCGCGATCTGCGAACCGGCTCCGGAATGTTCCAAATGCGCTTCCGTCATCAGCCGCCTCCCACGCTGCTTATGCTGCCGTTTTTGGTCGCCCAAGTCGTGCTCGGATCCGAGCCCTGCCTCACTCTGCCTATGGCGCGCATGCGCGTCTCGATGTCCTGCGGAGTTTCGCCGCGCGGATCGGCGATGTCGCGCGGATCAGCGATCTGCGCGGCCAGCGTGGCCTGATTAGCGCAGCCGTAATTGTAGAACGTCTTGTTCTGCCAGCCGTCGAGCGACGCGCCGGAGGCGAGGTCGTCGGGCCATTCGCCGCAAGGCCCCGCGACCTTGGCCTTCATGCCGTTGAACGAGAGGCGAATCGGCGCCGCGAGACCGGGATCGGAAACGGGATAGGTTCCGACATAGATTGAGGCTCCCGCGCCGTAGGCCGCGAGGGCCCGCCGCACGTCTTCGACTTCGCCGCGTCGTTCGGCTCCGTTCCTCCGCGGGGCGAGCAGCGTGATCTGGCCTCGTCCGAATTTGTGATAGCGCTCCATGAAGTCGCGCAGCCGCAAGGAGGTTTCCGGATCGAGTCGACCGCCGCCGCCGAGGGGGAACAGATCGATGGTGTAAGGCGCTTCGGCGAGCACGACCGGGTGGCGGTCGCGATAGTCGTAGGCGACCTCGGGGGCGCCCACGGTCTTGTTCAAGCCGCAAGCGCACAGCGGGGCGCCGGCGGCGATCACAGCCAGCCTCAGCATCGTCCCTAGAGATCGTCGGACGGGCGCCGCGCGCTGGACCTCTCCCGAAACGGGGGGCGCCACGAATTTGTTCGACATTTGCACGTCCTCTCGGCCTGGGCGTTAGTCGTGGATGAAGCCGATTCGGCCCCGGAAATTCTTGGAGAGATCCGGATTGTTCCGCGTCGCATAGATCCGGTTCACGCGGCCGAGCAGCCAAGCCTGCGGATCGCTGGCGTCATTGAGGTTGTCGTCGGGTCGCGTGACCTCATGCGAGCTGATGGGCTTTACGATAAAGGGCGTGACGACGATCAGCAGCTCGGTCTCCTCGCGCTGATAGTCGCGGGATCGGAACAGGGCGCCGAGGATGGGCAGGTTGATCAGGCCGGGGATGCCGTTGATCGCCGAGCCCGAGCGGTTCTCAAGCAGGCCCGCCGTCGCCATCGAGCCGCCGGAGGGAAGCTCGACCGTCGACTCGTTCTTGCGCGTCTTGAAGCCCGGCACCGAAACGTTGAGGTAAGAGTAGGTCGTCGTCAGATCGACCTCGGTTATCTCGGTGATGAGATGGATGAGAATGCGGCCTTCCGCCTGCACGACCGGGGTGAAGGAGAGCGAGATGCCATAGGGCTTGAAGGCGATGCCGGGCGTGCAGACCGGCGCCTGCGCCCCTGAAGAGCCGCTCGTGTAGAAGGTGCAGCCGCCGGCGGAGGGAACGGCGATTTCGCCGCCGACCAGCACCTTGGCGTTTTCGCCGGAGACCGCGGTCACCGACGGCTCGGCGAGGATGCGCGCTACGCTGTAGCGCTCGAACGCCTTCAGCGTCGCGCTGATGCCGGAGCCGGTCGGACCCTGGATGCTGAGCGACGAACTGCTGAGAGTTGGGTTGATGGCGAAAGGATTCTCGTTCGTGAGCGAGCCCCAAGTGCCGTTGAGCAGCGTCTCGCCGCCCGAGTTCGTCGACACGCCGAGCTGCTTCAAGACCTGGCGCGACACTTCGGCGACGGTGACGCGGAGCATGACCTGGTCTTCGCCACGGATGGTCATGGCGTTGATGACGGAGGATCCGCTGCTCGCGTCGTTCCCCATAGCCTGGCCGACCTTCGCAGCGAAGCCCTTGGCGATGTCCACGGCCTTCTGGGCTTCGCCGGGCGAGGTGACGTAGCCGGTCAGGATGATGACCTCGTTCACCGTGCGCGGAACGATCTCGGACCGCGGCAGCGCGGCCTTCAGGAGCGGCCCGAGCTCGCCCACGTCGCGTCCGACGCTGATCTCATAATTGGCGAACTGACGACCTTCGCTGTCGACGGCGAAGACCGTGGTCTGCCCTTGCCCTGCGCCCATGATGTAGATCTTGCGCGGCGTCCGAACGACCGCATTGACGACGGCCGGATTGCCGACGACGACTTCGGCGGCGTCGCGCGGCAGCTCGACGATGACCGATTTGCCTACGCCCATCGAGATGCTGCGCGAGTTCTTCGGCGGCTCGACGCCCTGCGGCGCTGGGCGATCTTGCGCAAAAGTCGCCGGCCCGAGCGGCGCCGAGCAGATCGCGAGAGCGAGAACGGCGCCCGCGACTCTGGTCATGACGCGGCTCATCGACGGCCCCTTCTCACGCGCGCACAAGTCGTTCTGCGGTTTCATGCGTAAAGTCCCCGTTGCGAAATCGCGTCAGCGCGGCCGCAGGCTGGTCGTCACGCCGAAGCGCACGATGTTCATGGCCCCGTCGTTGAGATCCGATATTTGCGGCGCATCGTCCTTGGGATGCGCGTCGACGAGCGGGCGCAGCTCCATCGCGAGCGTGCCCGTGCGCTGCGCGAGCAGCACGAGTTCCGCCTGATGCGGATCGAGCTCGAGAGTCGCCGTCCCGCCGGTTACGACGGCTTCGCCGTTCTTCGTTTCGACGGTCTGACCCACGGCGAGCACCCGCACGTTGGTCACGACGAGCTCGGAGACGAGCACCTCGGCGCCCCGATCCTTCGTGAGCTCGGCGTCCTTGTAGAATCTGATGATGTCGACGCGATCGTTCGGCAGAATGAAGCCGCCCGCGGTCGTATTCGCCGAAACGTCGATGGCGACCGCGCGCTTGCCGCTGGAGAGCAGCGTCGACATCATGTTTGGAGACGCGCCCTTGACGAGGCGCTCGCGGCGGACCGGCTCCCCGTTCGTGATTGGGGCGCGCACGAAGGAGCCGCGCAGCTCCTCGACGGCGTTGGGAGAGGCGCTCTTGACGATCACGCCTTTCGGAATATTGCTCTTTGGCCACTCGATCCACCCGAAGTCGGGATCGTTCATGGATTGGCCATAGGTTAGGTCGCGTTTGGCGACGAGCACCTGATCCGTCGTCGCAAGCACCGGAGCGATGACCGCCGGCAGCTGCGGCGCCGGGCCTTGCCTGTTCATCATGATGAACGCGCCGACGCCTGCGACCAACGCAACGCCAGCGACCGCGATTTGTCCCTTATTCATCTTCGTCGTTCCGAGCGACCCGCCAATTCGACGGCTTGCGGCGATTAACGCGGATAAACATCAAATTAGGGTTAATCAGTTGCTTAAAATTGAAATCGACAGGCCCGTGGGAACGACGCGCCGTCCTTGGTCGCGCAGAAACGCCGCGGCGCGAGGCCGCGGCGGACGCTATGCGCAGTCGAGAGAGGACTTTGCCCGCGTGGCCCGGGCGTCGACGTCAAGCGCCGGCAAATCCCAACCATACCGCGGTTTGCGGATAGACGATGAGTCCCGCGAGCGCCAGCGCGACGCCATAGGGAACGCCGCCGTTCTTCTCGGCGAGACGGGCGACGAACTTGAACGACAGGAGCTTCTCCGGCAGCTGCTCGTGACGACGAAGCTCCAGAATAGCAAGCGTCAGCACACCGCCGATGAGCGACGCCACGGCCCCATATTCGAACAGCACGCCCCAGCCGAGCCATAGCGCCGTCGCAGCGGCGAGCTTGGCGTCGCCGCCGCCGATCCAGCGGAAGTTGTACATCGCGAAGGTCAGAGCCAGGATCGCCAGGCCGCAGCTCGCGTGCAGCGCGATCGCCTGCCAGGGCTGCCGCAGATAGAGCGCGAGCGCGAAATAGAAGACGATGAGCAGCAGCGAAACCCGATTCGGGATCGTCATCGTAAACAGATCGGCCAAGGCCGCGAAAACCATCAGCAGCGGAAACACGACCAGCGCGATCGAGGCGAGCATGACGTCTCTCTTTTTGGGATCCGGGAGGCGCGTGGCGATCCCACGACACGCGGCGACTATCGCCGAAATTCGTTTCGCCCGGCTTAACTCGCGCTCCAAGGTCGGACGGGCGGACGCGCCCGCCGACCCGGTGTTGCAACGCGTCGAATGAGGGGGCAAAAGAGGTCATGACGTCCAAGGAAGCCGATTCGCCGTCCCCTCGGGAGCGCTTGCTCGCGCTGTTCGACCTGGAGCCGCTCGGCGAGGACTGCTTCCGCGGGTTCAACGCGCCCTCGGGACATCAGCGCATCTTCGGCGGACAGGTGGTGGCGCAGGCGCTGGCGGCGGCGGCCATGACCGTTCCGCCCGACCGGCCCGCCCATTCCTTGCATGCCTATTTTCTGCTCGCCGGCGACCCCGCCGCGCCGATCGACTTCGAGGTCGAACGCCTGCACGACGGCAGGAGCTTCTCGACCCGCCGCAGCGCCGCCAAGCAGGGCGGACGCACGATCCTGATCCTCGCCGCCTCGTTTCAGATCGTCGAGCCCGGCTTCGACCATCAGCCTGAGGCGCCACAGGTCGAGGCGCCCGAGACCCTGCCCACGACCGGCGCGCTCGCCGAGCGTTTCCGATCCTTCCTGCCGCGCGCGGCTCGCGAAAGCCTCGCTCAGGCTTTCGCGCTCGACATCAGGCTCGTCGACCCCTCGAGCGTCATCGGCGGCGAAAAAGCCGGCGCGCGGCGGCAGCATTTCTGGTTCCGCATCATCGGTCCGCTGCCGGACGACGACCGGCTGCATCGCCTGCTGCTCGCCTATCTCTCGGACATGACCTTGCTCTCGACGGCCCTCGCCGCGCATGGGCGCACGGTCTTCGATGCGGACCTCCACGTCGCGAGCCTCGATCACGCGCTGTGGTTGCACCGGCCTTTCCGCGCCGACGAGTGGCTGCTCTTCGCGCAGCAAAGTCCCAGCGCCGCCGGCGCGCGCGGCTTCGCCCGCGGCGAGGTCTATGCGCGGGATGGGCGGCTCGTCGCCTCGGTCGCGCAGGAAGGCCTCATTCGGCAGAAGCGCCCTTGACAATCAGCGGATAGCCCGCGACGACCAACGTGACGCGCCCGGCGACCGCCGCCGCGGCCTGATTCAGCTCGCCCGCCGCGTCTCGGAACTTTCGCGCCAGCGCATTTTCGGAGACGACCGAGAGCCCGACCTCGGACGAGACCACGACCGTCGGGGCGCGGCGACGCGTGAGCGCCTCGATGAGCTCCGCGCGGTCTTGCGCGAGGTCGGCGCCGGCGAGCAGGCGGTTCGAAAGCCACAGGCTCAGGCAGTCGACGAGCAGCGGCGCGGCCGGCGAATCCGCCACCGCGAGCGGCAGCGCGTGAGGCGCCTCGACCGTGATCCAGTCGGCGCCGCGCCGCGCCTTATGCGCCGCAATCCTCGCCGCCATTTCGGCGTCGAGGGCTTCTGCGGTTGCGATATAGCGCCAGGGCGGCGCATGCGCGGCCACCAGCATTTCTGCATGCGCGCTCTTGCCGGACCGCGCGCCGCCGAGAACGAGGGTAACCTGGGGGTTCATGCTTCGATTCCGACAAGGCCGCGGCGTCCGAGGCCCTATGGCGCCGTCGAGCTTCTCTCGCAAGCGCGTGCGCGACGCGCGCTTCGGGGAGGCGCCTGATCGTGGGCGTTCAGATTGTGTTCAGCCGCGTCGGGCCTTACCTATATCGGATGCCTATCTTGCGGCGGGTCCATTGGGATGAGCGCACATTGGCTTTCCGCCCTTGTTTTCGCGGCGCTGCTCGGTTTCGTCAGCGCGGCGCCGGCTTGGGGCGCGGAGAGGCGCATCGCTCTCGTCGTCGGCGAGAGCAACTATCGGGCGGGGACGCTCCCGACCGCCGCCAATGACGCGGGGCTGGTCGCCCAGACGCTTGAAATCGCCGGCTTCGAGGTCGTCGGCGCTCGCGACCTCGACGAGGACGCGTTGCGCGGCGCCCTGCGCGAATTCCTGGAGGCGGCCCAGTCAGCCGGCAAGGACGCTGCGGCCGTCATCTATTTCGCGGGCTATGGCGTCCAGCTCGAGGGCGAGAACTATCTCCTTCCCGTAAACGCGCAAATCTCCCGCGACTCCGACATCGTCGCGCATGGACTGCGAGTCTCGGACTTTGTGAAGCCGCTCGCCGCGCTCGGGCTAAAGGCTGCGATCGTCTGCCTCGACGCCGCCCGCGCCAACCCTTTCAAGCTCAAGGGGCCGGGAATTCCAGGAGGATTGGCGCTCTATGAGCCCGGCGCCCGCGCTCTCCTCGCATATAACGCTGCGCCCGGCACGCTCGCCCCGGCGGAGGTTGGGTCTTATGGCGCCTATGCGCGGGCGCTGGCCGAGAGCATTCGCGTCGGCGGCCTCTCGCTGAAGGCGGTCTTCGAGGAAACCCGTTTGCGGGTCTCCGCCTCCACGAAGGGCGCGCAAGTTCCTTGGAACTCCTCGGGCGTCGACAGCTCCTTCGTCTTCCTCGCGCGCGGCGAAGGCGCGCCGCCCGCCCCGCCGACCGACTTCGACCAAAGCGCCCGGAGCCTCGCCGAGCTCGGCCCGCGCGACGGCTACACGGCCGCCGTGGCGCGCGACACAGCGAACGCCTACGCGGAATACGCGAAGGATTTCCCGCAGGACCCAACGGCCAAGCGCGTTCACGTTCTGCTCGCCGCACGCCAGGAGGCCTTGGCGTGGCGCCGCGCCCGCCAGCTTGATCAGCCGGACGCCTATTGGTCCTATCTGACCCTCTATCCGAACGGCCCGCATCGCGGCGACGCGCGGCGTCGACTGGCCGAGAGCGCAAGCGCGCTCGACCCTCCGCCGGATTTCACGCCGATCGACCTCGACGCGCCCCCGCCCCCGGACGAGGACCATCAGATCCTGGCGCAGCCGGCGATCTCCCTCGACAATCCGGAACTTGGCCTCCCGCCGGCGCCGGAGCCGCCGGCCGTTTATGGCTTCGCCGAGACGCTCGACGAATCCCCGCCGGATTACACGCCCGAACCTTATTACCTGCCCTTGCCGGTCTTCGTTCCCTTGCCTCTGTGGATCGACGTTCCGGACGACGTCGGGCCGCCGCCGAACAGCTTTTTGTTTCCCCACCGTCACGACCGCGCCAAGATCGATTACGCGGCGAGATCCGCGACCTTCACCGACTCGAGCGGGCGGCAGGCCGTCATCCCGTTCCCGCCCGTCGAACCTTTGGCGGCGCCGCTGCCGTCTTTCGGCGCCCCTCTGCCCTCTTTCGGCGCGTCTCTTCCGCCTTTCGGCGCGCCTCTGCCGCCCTACGTCGCGAAACGGGCGGCGACGCCTCCCCCGGCGCCTTCCGCCAGGCCGCTTTCAGAGCCTCTGCCGCGACCCGCCGCGCTCCAGGCCGGAACCACGCCCAGGCCGGCTCTGACCGGGCCCTCGCAGAGAGGCGTCTCCCCACCCCCGCTCGCCGCGGTCCCAACGTCGCCGCCCGTCGCCGCTTCCCCTCCGATCACGCCGCCCGCGGGAGCGCCGGGGCAAGCCACGACGCCGCCCGCCTCGACTCGCCTCCTCGAACGTCCGCCGGCGCCAGTCCTTCAGCAGCAGCCGACGGCGGTTTATCGGCCAGCGCCTCCGCAGGTCGTCTATCCCCCGCCGCCGCAGGCGGTCTATCAGCCGCCGCCGGTTTATTATCCACCACAGCCGTTCCAGCCCGCAGCGCCGGGACGCGCGCGGGGCGGACGGTGATTTTCCGGCGCGGCGAAGACCTTCGGCGCCGAGCGGCGAAGGCCGCCCGCGCAGCTCTCCTCATTGCCCATTGATCATTGGCGGCGATCTCGGCATTTATCGCCCATGCGTTTGCTCCCCGCTCTCATCGCCGCGATCGGCTTCGTCGGCGCGGCCGCCGCCGATCCGCTCCAAATCAGGGTCGGCGTGCTGCGTCAGGAGCACACGCGCGAGACCCTCTCCATTCTCGATCTTCCCGCCGCTGACGACGGGCTCGCCGGCGCGATTCTCGGCGCCGCCGACGACAACACGACCGGGAAGTTCACGAATCAGGCGTTCGAGACGATCGACGCGCGGCTGGAGGGCGGCGCCGACGCCGCGGCCGCGCTGGAAGATCTCGCGCAGCACGGCGCACGGCTCATCATCGCTGACCTCGAGCCCAAGAGCCTGCTCGCCGCCGCGGATCGGGCCAAAGCGCTCGGGGCGCTCATCTTCAACGTTTCCGCGCAAGACGAGTCGCTGCGCGAGGAGGACTGCCGCGCCAATGTCGTGCATGTCGCGCCGTCACGCGCCATGCTCACGGACGCGCTCGCGCAATATCTCGTCTGGAAGCGCTGGAGCCGCTGGCTGCTGATCAAGGGATCGCACCCCGAGGACGAGCTCCTGGCCGCATCCTATCGCGCGAGCGCCAGGAAATTCGGGGCGAAGATCGTCGAGGAGCGCGTCTACGAGGATACGGGCGGCGGTCGGCGCAGCGACTCAGGGTCCGTGCAGACGCAGCGCCAGATTCCGGTCCTTACACAATCGGCCCCGGCCTATGACGCGCTCGTCGCGGCAGATGAATCCGAGGTCTTCGCGGGCTATCTGCCCTATCGGACTTTCGATCCGCGGCCCGTCGTCGGCTCGGCCGGGCTCGCGCCGACGAATTGGGACGGCGCGCATGAGCAGTGGGGCGCACAACAATTGCAGAACCGCTTCATGCAGGGCTTCCGCCGCGCGATGAACGCGCGCGACAATGCGGCCTGGCTCGCCATGCGCATGATCGGCGAGGCGGCGACGCGGACGAGCTCCGGCGATCCGGAGAAGATCCGGGCCTTTCTCGCCGGCCCCGAGTTCTCGATCGCCGCCTTCAAGGGCGTACGCCTGAGCCTGCGCGACTGGAACCAGCAGCTGCGCCAGCCGATCCTGCTGTCGGACGGACGCGTCGTCGTCTCGGTCTCGCCGCAGGAGGGCTTTCTGCATCAGGTCACAGAACTCGATACGCTCGGGCGCGACCGCCCCGAGACGAAGTGCAAGCTGAAATGATGGAGAGACTGATGTGGCGGAGAGAGCCCTCATCCGACCCGGCTTCGCCGGGCCGCCTTCTCCCACTCCGTGGCAGAAGGGGTCGCCCTGCCGCCGCTCCTTCTCCCGCTTGGGGCAGAAGGTGGCCCTTGCGAAGCAAGGGTCGGATGAGGGTCCCTGCAGTTACAGCAATGCTCTGTGTTTTAACGGCGCTCGCCGGAAGCCCCGCCCATGCCTATCTCGCCTATGTCACGAATGAGAAGGGCAACAGCGTCACGGTGATCGACACCGACAAGCTCGAAGCGGTGAAGACCGTGCGGGCGGGGCGTCGCCCGCGCGGGATCGAGCTCAACAAGGACGCCTCCGAGCTCCTTGTCTGCGCCGGCGACGACGACGCCATTCTCGTGCTCGACACGAAGACCCTGCAAGTCACCGGCAAGCTGCCCTCCGGGCCCGATCCCGAGCTCATGGCGCTCTCACCCGACGGAAAGACGGTCTATGTCTCGAACGAGAACGACAATCTCGTCACCATGATCGACGCCGAGACGAAGCGCCGGATCGGCGACGTGCCCGTCGGCGTCGAGCCCGAGGGCATGGCGGTGAGCCCCGACGGCAAGATCCTCGTCAACACGTCGGAAACGACGAACATGGCGCATCTCATCGACACGCAGACGAAGCAGATCACGGCCAACATCCTCGTCGACGCGCGCCCGCGCTTCGCGGCGTTCAAGCCGGACGGCTCGGAGCTCTGGGTCTCGTCCGAGGTCGGCGGCACGGTCGCGGTCATCGATCCGGCGGCGAAAACGCTGAAGGAGAAGATCAGCTTTCAGGTTCCGGGCCTCTCCAAGGAGGCGATCCAGCCCATCGGCATTTCCTTCACCAAGGACGGGAGCCGGGCCTTCGTCGCGCTCGGCCCCGCCAATCGCGTCGCCGTGATCGACGGGGCGACCAAGAAAGTCGAGAAATATCTGCTTGTTGGCCAGCGCGTCTGGCATCTCGCCTTCACGCCCGACGAAAAATATCTGCTCACCGCCAATGGCGTCTCAAACGATGTCTCGGTCGTCGACGTGGCGAGCCTGAAGGTCATCAAGTCGATACCGGTCGGCCAATTTCCGTGGGGCGTCGTGGTGGCGCCGAAATGAGCGTTGACGCGCCGGCGCTCGCGATCCGCCGCCTCTCGCACGCCTATGGCGCGCGCAAGGCGCTCGACGACGTGAGCTTTTCTGTCGCGCCGGGACGATTTGCGGCGCTGCTCGGCCTCAACGGCGCCGGCAAGAGCACGCTCTTCTCGCTCGTCACCGGCCTTTACGCCGCGCAGAGCGGGGCCGTCGAGCTCTTCGGCTTCGACATCGCGCGCGCGCCGTCCGAGGCGCTGCGCCGGCTCGGCGTCGTGTTCCAGGCGCGCACGCTCGATCTCGAGCTCTCGGTCATGCAGAACCTGCTCTATCACGGGGCGCTTCACGGGATCGGACTGCTTGACGGCAAGCGCCTGGCGCATGAGACGCTCGCGCGCGCCGGACTCCTGGAGCGCGCCGGCGACAAGGCGCGCGCGCTCTCGGGCGGGCAGATGCGCCGCGTCGAGATCGCCCGCGCGCTGCTGCACGGCCCGCGGCTGCTGCTGCTCGACGAGCCGACGGTCGGCCTCGACATCAAGGCGCGCGCCGACATTCTCGCGCATGTCCGCGATCTCGTCGCGCGCGAAGGCCTCGCCGTGCTCTGGACGACCCATCTCATCGACGAGATCGGCGAAAGCGACCAGGTGATCGTGCTGCATGAAGGGCGCGTGCTGGCCGACGGGACGGCGTCGGAGATCTTGCGCGCGCAAAGCGCGGAGGGCATTGGGCAAGCGTTCGAGCGGTTGACGGGGGCGAAGTAACCGCGATTGCCCTCAGACGCGCGCGCCCCGAAGACGCGACCTTGCTCCCAATCGCGCACGGTCGCGGACGTCAGCCCCATCTGTTTCCTCAAAATCTTGCCAATAACCTCCAGACTCGTTACCTCCAACCGGGCGTCGAGGCGCGTCCGGGAAATCCGGGTCAACCGTCCGCCGGGCGTGATCTGCGACGGAGCGGGCCAATGCCGTCAGTCATGCGTTCCTCTCGCGCTCCAATTTGCCGTCTCGGCGGGCTCGCCGCCGCGCTTTTCTGTTTTGCAACCCCTGCGAAGGCGATCGACGAGATCCAGGTCTACAACGCCGAGATCGCCGAACCCGGCCAATGGACCGTGGAGCAGCACCTGAACTACGTCGCGAACGGCGTCCAGCAAGCCGACCATCCGGGCGGCCTCGTCCCGAACCACAGCCTCAACGGCACGCCGGAATTCGCCTATGGCATGACGCCCTGGTGGGAAGTCGGCTTTTATGCCCCTTTCGCGCTCGACGAGTTTGGGGATTTTCACGCGCAAGGCGTGAAGCTGCGCACGCTGTTCGTCTCGCCGGAAGCCGAGAAGCGGGACTTCTTCTACGGAGTAAATTTCGAGTTCAGCTATAATTCAGCCGTGTTCGCGCCGACGCGTTTCGGCGTCGAGCTGCGCCCGATCGTCGGGTGGCGCAGTCCCGACCTGGAGTTCATCGTAAATCCCATCGTCGATTTCGCGCCGGGACAGTACGGCTCGACGACGCTCGCCCCGGCAGTGCGCCTCGCGCATAGTTTCGCCAAGGATCTCGCATTCGGCTTTGAGTATTACGGCGACTATGGCCAGATCGGCAAAGGCGTTCCTTTGAAGGAACAGCAGCACGCGCTCTTCGCCGTGACGGATTTCAAGCTCGGCGATTTCGATGTTGATTTCGGCGTCGGACACGGATTTACCCCGGGCTCCGACCGCTTGGTGTTCAAGGCGATTATCGGCTACGGCTTTCCGGCGCCAAAGAGCGGCGAAGGCGTCCCGAACTGGTTGCGGAAGCTGTTTTGATCTCTTCGAGATCGAGCGCCGAACGGACCAACCCGGGGCCTAAGCCAGCGACCGATCAGAATGGTGGGCGCGACAGGGATTGAACCTGTGACCCCTTCGATGTCAACGAAGTGCTCTCCCGCTGAGCTACGCGCCCCGAGGGCCGCGCGGGCCGCTCAAGTGCGCGCGGGTATAGCGGCTCGCCGGCGCCCGCGCAAGCGTCTCGTCCGCGGCGGGAGACAAGCGTGAAGCGCGTGCTGGTCTTGCGCGCCCGCGAGGACGCCGAGCGCACAGCGGAGCGCCTGCAGGCGATGGGCTACGCGCCGCTCGTCTCGCCGGCGCTTCAGGTCGTCGCGACCGGCGCCGCAGCGCCCGCGGGCGAATTCGACGCGGCGATCGCAACAAGCGCCAAGGCCGTCGAGCACTGCGTTTTTGCGCTCGGCCTGCCGCTTCATGTCGTCGGCGCCCGCGCCTATGCGCTCGCCGGGAGTCGGGGCTTCGAGCGCGGGCTCGTCGCCTCCGATGCGTCTCTTCTGGCGTCGTCGCTCTGCGCGAAATACTTGGCGCCGGCGCGCTTCCTGTATCTTGCAGGACACGACCGCAAGGACGCGCTCGAGACGCGCCTGCGCGACGCGGGACATCGACTCGTCGCCGTCGAAATCTACGAGGCGCGCGCGGCCGAGACCCTCACGTCCGAGGCGGTCGCGGCGTTCACGCGTGGCGACGTCGCCGCGGCGCTTCACTACTCGCGCCGCAGCGCCGAGGTTTTCGCGCGCCTCGCGCAAGACGCCGGTCTCACGGAAGCCGCGCGGCGACCGACGCATGTCGCGCTCTCGCGAGATGTCGCAGCGCAGCTGCGGCGCGACTTCGGCGTGACGGCGCATGTCGCCGACGCCCCGAACGAGGAGCGGCTTCTTGCGCTGCTTGCGGCGCAAGTTGCGCCTTGAGACGGCCTGGCCTATATCCGCGCCCGACTTCTCGATCGGGGTTCACCCATGCCCTACGCCACGATCATGCTTCTCGTGAACGCCGGACTGATCCTGCATGCGATCCGCACCGGGCGATTCTGGCCGTGGTTCTGGGTCATATTGATGCTGCCGGGCATCGGCGCGCTCGCCTATGTCGTCATGGAGCTCGCGCCCGAGTTCATGGGAAGCCGGCAGGCCCGCGTGGCGCAGAGCCAGCTCTCGCGCGCCGTCGATCCGACTCGCCGCTATCGCGAGCTCAAGGACAATCTGGCGATCACCGACACGATCATGAATCGCGTCGATCTCGCGCGCGAATGCCTCGATCTCGAAAAATATGAGGAGGCGCTGACGATTCTTTCCGGCGTCGTCGCGCATCCGCAGGGGGACGAGCCGACCTTTTTCGTCGACAAGGCGCGCGCCGAATTCGGCCTCGCCAAATACGCCGAGGCCCTTGCGACGCTCGACGAGCTCAAGCGCCACTGGCCGGACTATCAGTCGAACGACGGCCATCTGCTCTATGCCCGAGTCTTAGAGGAGCTCAGACGCGACGAGGAGGCGGAGCGCGAATATCGCGCCCTGGCGCCGTCCTATCCCGGCGTCGAGCCGCGCGTGCGCCTGGCCCGCCTGCTGCAGCGCAGCGGCTCGAGCGAGGAAGCGAAGACGCTCGCGCAGAGCGTCGTGACGGAATTGCGCCGCAGTCCCAAGCATGTGGTGAAGGCGCAGAGCGAGTGGCTGAAGCAGGCCGAGGGCATCGCGCGATCTTGAAGGCTCGCCGTCGCTCGTCCGTTGAAGCGGCCCGTCAGCCCGAGAGCGCTACGCCGATCAATAGCAGCGCCGGCCCCTTGATGGCGTCGCACGCAACCTTCTCCGGCAAGTCCGCGACGGTTCCGGCGACGACACGCTGGTCCGGAAGCGTCGCGCGCTCGATCAAGAAGGCTGGCGTCGCAGGGTCGGCGCCCTCGGCGATCAGGCGCCGCGACAGCTCCGGCAGCGTGCGGTTGCCCATGTAGACCGCCGTCGTGGCGCGCGGGTCCGCGAGCGCTGACCAGTCGAAATCTTCCGGCAGCGCTCCATCCTTGCTGTGCGCGGTGATGAGCTGCACGCGCCGAGCGGTCTCGCGATTGGTCAACGACACGCCGAGCGCGGCTGCGCCCGCGAGCGCAGCGGTGACGCCCGGCACGATGTCGACCTCAAAGCCTGCGTTGCGCAACGCGCCGATCTCCTCGTTGGCGCGTCCGAAGACGAGCGGATCGCCGCCCTTGAGGCGCACGACGTTCTTGCCCTCGCGCGCCAGCCGCAGCAACAGCTCGGTGATCTCCTCCTGGCGCACCGATGGCGCATAGCCGCGCTTGCCGACATTGATGCGGGTCGCCTCGCGCCGCGCGAAATCGAGCAGGCTCGCCGGCACGAGGTCGTCGAACAGGACGACGTCGGCGCCCGCCAGCACGCGCAGGCCTTTGAGCGTCACCAACTCAGGGTCGCCGGGGCCGGCGCCGACGAGAGTCACGCGCCCGCGCGAGGCGGCTTGCGCGCCGGCGCTCGCCTCCGCCAGCAAAGCGGAGCGGTCGGCCTCGGTCGGCGGCCGGCCGAGGCGCGCGAAGGCGAGATGCGTGAAACGGCGCCAGAAGTCGCGCCGCGCCAGGAAGTCGAGGCCCGAGGCCACGATCAAGGGTCGCCATGACTTGGCGGCCGCGGCCCAGGCGGTGAAGGACGCCGGCAGCAGCGTCTCGATGCGTCCGCGCACCGCCTGCGCGAAGACGGGGGCTGCCCCGCCCGTCGAGACCCCGATGACGAGCGGCGAGCGGTTGACGATGGCGCCGAAGGAGAAGTCGCTGAAAGCCGGGCGGTCGACGATGTTGACGGGAACGCCGGCTGCTCTCGCGGCCTTCGCGAGCGCAGCCGCCTCGACGTCATCGGCGGCTGCAGCCACCAAAAGCGTCGCGCCTGCGAGATCCGCGTCGGAGAGCTTGCGGGAAGAGATCTCGACATTGCGGCGCGCCGCTGCGATGTCGCTCAGCGCAGCGCAAGGGCTTTCCGCGAAGACGATGACGCGCGCGCCTGCGGCCGCGACGAGATCGGCCTTCCAGGCCACGGCATCCGTTTCGCCGACGACGATCGCACGCTTGCCGTGAAGATTGAGGAAGACCGGCAGGCGTTCGAGCGGCTGCATGCGCTCGCTGGGAATTTCGTCGGCGGTTCGGGTCAACGGCTGCTTCCTGTCGCGGCGCCTTTTCGCGCCTATAGCGCCAGATGGCGCGGCGACAAAGGAAAAGCGGCCCCAAAGGGGCCGCGCTTGGCGAATATGCTGATGTTGGGCCGGCTTACTTCTTCTTGCCGTCGGCGCCGAAGCTGGTGAGATAGGCCCACACATTGGCCACCTCCGCTTCGGACGTGAGGCCCTGGAAAACCATTTTGGTGCCGGGAACCTTAGCCTTGGGATTCTTGATGTAATCTGCGAACGAGGCCGCGTCCCAGGTGATGCCGGAGCTCTTCATCGCTTCGGAATAATTGTAGCCGTCGACCGATGCGGCCTTGCGTCCGTCGACGCCGTTCAGCTCGGGGGCGATGGCGTTCTTGGCCGTCTCGCCGACCTGATGACAGGCCTTGCACTTGGCGAACACCTTTTCGCCCGCCGCCGGGTCGCCTGCGGCGAAAGCGGCGCTCGACAGCGCGACCAAAGCCGCGCCGGCGGCAAGCGTCAACAGCGAAATAGACTTCATCCTCGTTCCTTTCCTCATCGCGACGGGCGCGGAGCCTGACCGGCCTCTTAAGACGGCGAGTTCTCGTCATTCCCGGTCGTTCCGCGCCAAACTATAACGCCGCCGAGTGAGACACAAGCGGCGGCGGACGCTGCGAAGGGACCTCCTCAAATGTCGAGCAGCTCGGTCGCGAAGGCGGCGTGCTCTTGGATGAAGGCGAAGCGGGCCTCGGGCTTGTTGCCCATCAGCCGCTCGACGCAATCCGCCGTGTCCTCCCGATCCTCGGAGTCGATGACGACCTTGAGCAGCGTGCGCCGCGCGGGATCCATCGTCGTCTCCTTGAGCTGATCCGGGTTCATCTCGCCCAAGCCCTTGAAGCGGCTGGTCTCGATCTTGCCCCTGCCCGTGAGCTCGGTGCGGATCAGCTCCTCCATATGCGCGTCGTCGCGGGCGTAGACGGTCTTTGCGCCTTGCGTCAGCTTGTAGAGCGGCGGGACTGCGAGATAGAGGTGGCCCTTCTCGATGAGCCTCGGCATCTGGCGAAAGAAGAAAGTGATGAGGAGCGACGCGATATGCGCGCCGTCGACGTCCGCGTCGGTCATCACGATGACCTTCTCGTAGCGCAAATCCTCCTCGCGATAATGGGCGCCCGCGCCGCAGCCGAGCGCCTGCGTGAGGTCGCCGAGCAGCTGGTTCGCCGAGAGCTTCTCGCGCGTCGCCGAAGCGACGTTGAGGATCTTGCCGCGCAGCGGCAGCAGCGCCTGATTGACCCGGTCGCGCCCCTTCTTGGCCGAGCCGGCCGCCGAGTCGCCCTCGACGATGAAGATTTCGGAGCCGACCGCTGTGTTGTTGGTGCAGTCGACGAGCTTGCCCGGCAGGCGCAGCTTGCGCGTCGCGCTCTGGCGCGCCACCTCGCGCTCGGCCTTGCGCTTGAGCCGCTCCGTGGCGCGCTCGATCGCGAAGTTCAGGAGCTTCTCGGCCTGCGTCGGCGCGCCCGCGAGCCAATGGTCGAAGGCGTCGCGCACCGTGCCCTCGACGACGCGCTGCGCCTCCGCGCTCGTGAGCCGGCTCTTGTTCTGGCTCTGGAACTCCGGCTCGCGAATGAACACCGAGATCATCGCCGCCGACTGGCCCATGAGGTCGTCGCCGGTCACGTCCCTGGCTTGCCGCGACTTGTTCACACGCTCGGCGTGGTCCTTCAGGCCGCGCAGCAGCGCCGAGCGGAAGCCCGACTCGTGCGTGCCGCCGTCGGGCGTGGGGATGGTGTTGCAATAGGAGTGGACGAAGCCGTCGTCATCCGCGAGCCAGGCGACGGCCCATTCGAGCGAGCCATGGCCGCCCTCGCGGTCGACCTTCCCCACGAAAGGTTGGTCCACGACCGTCTCCTTGCCCGCGATCTCGCGCGCGAGATAGTCCTTGAGGCCGCCGGGGAAGCGCAGCACCGCCTCCGCGGGAACGTCGGAGCCCGCCTCGATGAGCTCGGGCGCGCAACGCCAGCGGATCTCGACGCCCCTGAACAGGTAGGCCTTGGAGCGCGACATGCGGAACAGCCGCGCCGGTCGCCATTGCGCCTGCGGCCCAAAAATCTGCGGGTCGGGCTTGAAGCGGATCTTGGTGCCGCGGCGGTTGGAGACCCTGCCGAGCTTCTTGAGCTTGCCGAGCGGCAGCCCACGCGAATATTCCTGGGCGTAGAGCTCCTGGTCGAGCGCGACCTCGACTTCAAGCTTCTCGGACAGCGCGTTGACGACCGAGACGCCGACGCCATGCAGGCCGCCCGAGGTCTGATAGGCCCCGGAGTCGAATTTGCCGCCCGCATGCAGCACGGTCATGATGACCTCGAGCGCCGTCTTGCCGGGGACCTTGCGATGCATGCCGACCGGAATGCCGCGGCCGTTGTCGGTGACGCTGAGCCAGCCGCCCGGCTCGAGCTGAACGATGATGAAAGTGGCGTGGCCGGCGACGGCCTCGTCCATGGCGTTGTCGAGCACCTCGGCGAAGAGGTGGTGCATCGCGGCCTCGTCCGTGCCGCCGATATACATGCCGGGGCGCCGGCGCACGGGCTCCAGCCCCTCGAGCACCTCGATCGAGTCCGCGTCATAATCGGCGGGCTCGGATTTTTGGGGTTTGGCGGCCGGGCGCTTGGGCGCTGGGCCGCCGAAAAGGTCGTCCTGTTTCGCCATGGCCGGCTTTTAGCGCGATTCGGAGGACGAGGCGAAGCTCGGAGGCGACGCGAAGCGTTGGGCATCAATATGACACGATCGGGTTCCTAAAGGTGGGGCGACGATCTCGGCCCTGGCTTGCCCCAGTCGCCAGGGCGCGGTCGCGGGGGCAGCCCCTTCGCCGAGCGCGCCCGGCGCCAAAGTTGACGCAATGTGGCAAATGAGACACGGCGGAGAAAAAAAGGTCAGGCGAGGCTCGATTATGTTCGACCGAGCGTGAGCCTGGGCCATAAACCATCAGCCTGCACGAGACGAGCGCAGGAGGAGAAGCAGCGCGCAGAAGGATCTTTGCGCGCTTAACTCCCAGAAGGAGCGTTGAGATGAAGAAACTATTTTCCACGGCGGCGATCGCCTCGATGCTCGCTGGCGGCGCTGCCTTTGGCGCCGACCTGCCCTCTCGCAAAGAGGCGCCGGTCTATGTTCCGCCGCCCCCGCCCCCGCCGCTCTGGACCGGCTTCTACGCGGGCCTCAACCTCGGCGGCGGCTGGGCGTCCAATGGCGGCAACAACAGCTACCTGCCCTATGCCGATCCGGCCTTTCCGCTCCTGGTGACGCCGGTTGGCTTCACCACGCCGAACCTGTTCTTCCTGCCGGGCGGCGGCACGACC
>DATHCI010000014.1:0-24119 GCA_035319645.1 Methylocystis sp.
CGCGCTTGCGGCCTATGGCGCCTTTTATCAGTCGGGTTATGGCGGACGGCGGCGCATATTGGAAGAACGTCGAAAGGCGGCTTCGTGAAACCATCGCTCAAGGACATCCTGCTGCCGCGCCTCGAACCGCTCGACCTCGACCATCGGCTGGAGCTCGTGCGCGGGCTCGCGCCGGGACGCATCGTCTTCACGACGAGCTTCGGGCTCGAAGACCAGCTCATCACGCACGCAATCTTCACGCGCGGGCTCGACATCGAGGTCGCGACGCTCGACACCGGCCGGCTGTTTCCGCAGACCTATGAACTGTGGGAACGAACCGAAGCGCGCTATGCGCATCGGATCGGGGCCGTATACCCGCAGCCGGAGCCCCTGCAGGCTTTCGTGCGCGCGCGTGGCGTCAACGGCTTCTATCAATCCGTGGCCAATCGCCTCGAGTGTTGCCGGCTGCGCAAGGTCGAGCCGCTGGCGCGGCTGCTCGCCGGCGCCTCGGTCTGGGTTACCGGTCTGCGACGCGATCAGTCCAGCGAGCGCGCCGATCTCGAGCTCGTCGAGATCGACCCCGTGCACAAGCTGCTGAAAGTCAACCCTCTGCTCGACTATAGCCGCGACGCTGTGTTGAAGGCGACCCGAGACTTCGACGTGCCGATCAGCGAACTGCACGCTGCAGGCTTTCTCTCCATCGGTTGTGCTCCATGCACACGCGCGGTCGAGCCCGGTGAGGACGAGCGGGCCGGCCGCTGGTGGTGGGAGAGCGAACAGCAGAAGGAATGCGGCTTGCATCTGGACGAAAATGGAGTGTTGCGTCGAGGCGTTCACGCGTGACGCAGGAGAAATTTTGATGCACGGCTACTCAGCCGAAGCGCTTTCGTCGCGCCACGACCGCGCCGCCGAAGTTCCGCTGCTGCGTTTCATCACTTGCGGGTCGGTCGACGACGGCAAGTCGACGCTGATCGGCCGCTTGCTTTACGACGCGGGTCTCGCTCCCGACGACCTCATCGCGACGCTCGAGCGGGACTCCAAGAAGCACGGCACGCAGGGCGAGGATCTCGACTTCGCGCTGCTCGTCGACGGACTTGCCGCCGAGCGAGAGCAGGGGATCACGATCGACGTCGCCTATCGCTATTTCGCGACATCGCAGCGCAAATTCATCGTCGCCGACACCCCCGGCCACGAGCAATACACGCGCAACATGGCGACCGGCGCGTCGACTGCTGACCTCGCCGTGCTGCTCGTCGACGCGCGCAAGGGCATTCTGCCGCAGACGCAACGCCACAGCGTCATCGTTTCGATGCTCGGCGTCCGTCACGTGGTGGTAGCCGTCAACAAGATGGATCTCGTCGGCTATAGCGAGGACGTCTTCCGCAAGATCGAAGCGGGCTTCGCTGAGTTCGGCAAGAACCTGCGCTTTCTCTCGATCTATGTCGTTCCGCTCGTCGCCAAGGACGGCGACAATATCGTGCGCGGCTCGGCGGGAATGCCGTGGCACAAAGGACCGCCGCTGCTTTCCTACCTCAACGAGGTCGCGCTCGAGGACGCCTCGATCACGGCGCCCTTCCGCTATCCGGTGCAGTGGGTCAATCGTCCGAGCCACGATTTCCGCGGATTTTCGGGCGTCGTCTGCGGCGGCAATGTGCAGCCCGGAGATATTCTGCGCATCCTGCCGCTCGGGCGGGACACGCGCGTCGCACGCATCGTCACGGCCGACGGCGATCTCGAGAGCGCCGTCGCCGGCCAATCCGTGACGCTCACTCTGACCGAAGAGATCGACATTTCGCGCGGCGACGTGCTGTGCTCGCCGGTCGCGCCAGCGAAGGTCGGCGACAGCCTAAAAGCGAAGCTGTTGTGGCTTGTCCGCGAGCCCCTCGTGCTCGACAAGAGCTATCTGTTGAAGATTGGAGCCAAGACGACGCCGGCGACGGTGCAAGCCGTCGCCTCGCACATCGAGATCGAAACGGGTCTCGCGGTTCCTTTGGCCTCGGGCGAGACGCTCGCCTTCAATGTGATCGGCGAGGCGGAACTGCGTCTCGAATCCGTCGTCGTCTGCGACGCCTACGTCGAGAACCGCGATACCGGCGGCTTCATTCTGATCGACCGCGTGACGAACGAGACTGTGGCGGTTGGCCTCGTGACCGAAGCGAGCGCAGCGCCGCGCGGCGCGACGGCGCTGCTCGAAGCGAGCTACGCCTCGATGGAGGGTCTCGAAGCCGGCAGGACGCGCAAGCCGTGGTTGACCCGCGACCTCGCGAAAGCGCTGTCGTGGCGGGCGCTGGGGTCGGGGGCTACCTTCGCAATCGTCTACGGGTTCACGAGCGACCTGGGCTTGGCGGCGAAAGTCGTCGCAGTGGAGGCTGCGTTGAAGTTTGCGCTCTTTTTCGCGCATGAGCGGGCGTGGGCGCGACGCCCCGCCGAGACGCGCGGAGGGCAGGGGGACGCTTCATCCTTCGACCCGGGGCTGTAAACGAGCGCCTGCGCCCCTCCGAGCGGCGCTATGCGCCCGCGGCGGAGGCTGGGGCTCACCGCCGTGGCGCTTCCGACAGGCGCACCGGCAGACTCTCGCCGTTGACCATGATTTGGCGCTTTGCATCGCCGCGGAGTATCGTGACGACCTGCCACGCTCGCGAACCCTGGGCCGCCAAGAGCTTGGTTGCGTCATAGGTTGGGTCGTCGCCCGCACATTCGAAGCTGAGCTGCACGAGGACCCCCTCGTCGTTTGTCGGGTCTTCGCCCACCTGCTCGACCCTGCTGTTGCAGGAGGCCCCGTTGTTGGCGCGCATCTCCACGCGGTTGCCGACGAATTTGCCGATCTCCCGCTCGAGCGCGCCCGGCCGCGAGAGGTCTATTCCCACGCGCTCGCCGCCGCTCTTCTGAAACATCTGCTCGACGTCGCTCGCCAATATGCTGATATCGACGACATAGCGACGGTCGTCGTTCGCGACGATTTTCGCCGAGGATATGTTGGACTGAATGAACGTGTTCGGTTCGAGGGATTGCCCAGATGCTGATTTGGCGGACGTCGCCACGAGCATGGCGAACAGGAAGATGCCAACGCGACGGCGGCTCACTGAACCTCCCCGAAATCAGTGACTTGGCGAATGCGCAGATTTGTTATAATTATCTTACCCGCGCGGCCCGTGTCAATCGGAGCTTCAGCCCCCAAGATTGCGCTGCATACGAGCCGGACTCGGATACGGTTCGTCTAGCGTCCCTGTCGCCGTCTTGCTGGAAACGGTATCTTATGGATGATCGGCGGGATGGCTGACGGCGACCTGGAGAAGAACGTCGAGTTGACGCCGCGCACCCTGCGTCGGAGCGAGCTCGGACGCAGAATTTTTCTGCGCATCCATCAAGTCATCGGCCTTTTCGTGGGCGCGATCGTCGTCTTGATGGGCCTCAGCGGCGGCGTTCTCGCCTTTCGGGAGGACATCGACGAATGGCTGAACGCCTCGATCATGCGCGTCGAAATTCCGACGCCGCCTTCCCAACGCCCGCTCGATGAAATCCTCGCGGCCGCCATAGCCTCAATGCCGCAGGACGCGAGAGCGGGGCGACTGACGACGCCGCGCCATCCGGCGGCGGCCGCGGCGATAACCTATATGGTCGAGACGGACGACCTCGACAGCTATTTTTACGAGATGTTCGTCGATCCGTACACGGCGAAGGTCAAAGGGCGGCGACTCGCTTTGCACGGGGACAGGACGCTTTCGCAGCCTCTCATTCAGATCCTCATGGCTTTCCACTGGACGCTGCTGCTCGGGGTCAACAACGCTTACATCGTCGGAGCCTTGGGCATTCTTGCTTTCTTCTCCGTCCTCGTCGGTCTCTATCTCTGGTGGTCCGTCAACGGCGACTGGCGATTGGGCCTGAAGGTCAAATGGGGCGCGAGTCCCGAGAGGATCGTCTATGACGTGCACAGGAGCGTGGGAATCTACTCGGCCGCCTTTTTATTGGTGATGCTGTTCACGGGAACGGCGATGATCTTCAAGCCGGCGACGCGCGCGGCGACGACCCTGTTTTCCGAGGTGCGCGGGGACCCGGATTTCGGAAAATCCAAGCCGATTCCCGGCCGCGCGCCGATCGGCGTCGACGAGGCGATCGCCGTCGCGGACAAGGTCTTCCCGGACGGCAGGCTCCACTGGGTTCTGCTTCCGACCACGCCGACCGCCGTCTATGTCGTGGGCAAGCAGTCCGGCGACGAGCCGAATCGAACCAAGACGCTCAGAAATGTCGGCGTCGATCAATATAGCGGCCAAGTCCTGCATGTGCAGGACCGCCAGAGTTTTACGGGAGGAGAGAGATTCCTGGAATGGCTGTTCCCGCTGCATAGCGGCGAAGCGTTTGGCGAAGTCGGCCGTCCGTTGACCCTGCTTCTTGGCCTGACGCCCCTTGTCCTTTACGTGACCGGCTTCCTGAGATGGCGGCAGAAGCGCCGGGCGCGAAGGCGTCCGTCGACCTGAAAGACCAGAAACGCCCGCTCACCGCCCGGATTGTCGAAATGGACGGTCATTGCCCGACCAATATTGGCATGTCGATCATGTCCTCCTTGCTTTTCGCCTCGCCAAACGCCAGCCTGAGGACATACTTCCCTTTGTGGGCGACCGTCGCGTCCACGGACAACATTCCGCTGGGATAGCGGGCTGGGGGCAGAGAGCTGAGCTCCTTGAGAGCTCCGGCGGAGTCCGCTTGATAGAATGAAAGCGCGACGGGATCGCCCCGCACTTCCTTTTCCATGAGCGTAATGGCGAAAATGACCCTTCCCGTTCCCGGCACCCGGTCGCAATACTCGTCATATTGGCGCAAGTCGTCCACCGCCCCTCCGGCGCTTTCGTCGGAATCGGCCAGGAAGTAAGTGGTAAGCCGCACCGAATAAAAGTCGCTCACCTTGAGACAGTCCGCCATGGTTCTGTCACCCGCCTTGACGGCGGGCTTGGGAAATTTCTGGTTCCAATAATCGGTCCAATAGACGGTGAAGGCCGGTCCCCAATATTTGTAGGAAAACGCCGCGAGGTTGCCCCCGAGGATCAGAGTCAGTGCGGCGAACAGCATCAAGTTGAGGCGTGTCGTCGGCGTCATCTTTTTTCTTCCTCTCCTCTGGGGCGCATCCCAGTCACTGAGGACGCCTGCAAAACCGTCGGCGGCGACGGCGATGCCCAACCGGCGGCTCTCTGCTCTAAGGGGGCACCTCAAACTCCCAGGCGCCGCTGACAAGATGGCCGTCAGCCGACAGCGCGCGGTAGCGCACCGTGTATTTGCCCGGGGTCAGCGGATTGACGCTTACCGACACGTGAGCCGGATCGGCGCTGTCGATCGCGGCGTCACGCTTGTCGACGCGGTCGCCAGAAGCGCTGACGACCGCCAGCGCGGCAAAGGCGTCTCTTATGCCCGCATCGTACCACACGTCGACTTTGCCAATGTCCGCCGCGCCAACGCCTCCCTGCGCGGGGGAGGTGCGGACGACGATCGCGTGCGCGAGGAGCATTCTGGGGTTTTGCGCCTTGGAAGGCTGCAAGGGAGCGCGAGGTCCAAGCGCAGGAAAATCGCCGAGCGGACGGACGAGCCCCCTCGCCCCGGGCTCGAAGCTATATCCGTAAGCCAGCGCATTCTCGGGCGCCTGACCGACCATCAGCGTGGCGACGACGAAGGAGAGAGCGCATGATCGGGGGTTGACGGCGCTTGCCTGCGCCAACAAAACCCCGGCCGCGCCTCCTCGACGGATCGCCCGATCGAGCGCCGCGGCGCGTTCACTGTCCTTCAGTTCGACTCTCAGCAAGACCTCAGGCTCTCCCCTGGTGCTTTTGCAAGTTTAGCGGCTTCCTCCGCACGCTTTCAACACGGCTCGGCATCGTGCAGGTCGTCGTGTTTGCGGCGGGCCGGCCCTCTTCTCGCAGACGCGGCGGGACTTGACCTGATCTTCCCACCTTAGGTATGCGCTTTGTGGATATAGTGCATACGTCGCGCTTCGCGCTGCGTCAACGGAGCTGGCCCGGATGACAGGGTTGCGGACAAAGGCGCTTGTTGTCGCCATGGCGTTTTTTGCATTCGGGACCGCGGCAAGCGCGCATTCGCCTGACATCTCCAGCAGCCGCATCGTGCCTGAAGGGGACAGACGCTATCGCGTTGACGTGGGTTTTCTGGGAACCGACATCGAGCGCATGTTCGCCGAGAACAAATCGGAGCTTGGCGGCGTCGATCTTACCGAGCCGGGCGTGATCGAAGGGATGATCGGCAAATTCATTCAGCAGCGCGTCGATCTGCAGAACGAAGAAGGTCAGACCTGTCCCAGCACGATCGTCACGGTGGGCGAAGACCCGACCAATCCTTATGACTCGAAAGCCGTTCTGCAAATGGATTGCAGCGGCGTTCCTGGCCAGATTTTTTACAACCCGTTCAGGCTCCTAAAAGCGCAGGGACCGCGCGCGAAACATCTCGTCAGCATTGGCGAGAAGAGCGACGAGTCCAAGCTGACCGAGGCGCAGCGCATGGGGCGGGAGCCGGCGCCCGGCCAGGTGATGATCTTCCCCGGCGACGGGCCCATCGATCTCTCGAAGCCCTTGCTGACGCCTTGGGAGCTTGCTCCCAAATTCCTCGCCGCCGGCGTCGAGCACATCATGACCGGTTACGACCATTTGTGCTTTCTGTTGGCCGTCGTGCTGTGGGCGTCGCGCGCCTGGCCGGTCGTCAAGATCGTGACCGCCTTCACCGTCTCGCATTCGATCACCCTGACGCTGGCGGCGCTGCAAATCGTGAACCTGCCGAGCGCCTGGACCGAGATCGCCATAGCGCTATCGATCATCTATGTCGCGATCGAAAATTTCTTCACGCGCAAGGTCGACGGACGCTGGCGCGACACGTTCATATTCGGCTTCATTCATGGCTTTGGCTTCGCCAGCGGCCTCATCGAGCTCGGCGTGCCGCAACGCGCCATCGTGCCGGCGCTGGCGAGCTTCAACATCGGCGTCGAGATCGGCCAGATCGGCGTCGTGCTCGTGGTGATCCCGCTGCTCGTTCTCATCGACAAGATTTTCTTCAAGGGCGAGCGCAATCCCTGGCTCGTGCGGCTCTGTTCTGCGATCATCGCCTGCTTTGGCGCCTATTGGCTGTTCGTACGCGTCTGCGAGGTGGTTTGACGGCGAAGCTCGCGGGCCAGCCGCTTTTCTGATCACGCGCTACTCGGCTGCAATAGTCGCCGCAGAGATCGACCTTTCAAGGCGTTCGCTCGCGCTCGTGGGCTCACGCGGGCGGGCGGTTTTCGCCCACCCGCCGTGGCGGTCACGGTCCCGCGGTTTGAAAGAAGTCTCCGTTGTTGCAATCTCCCGAGGGCTGGTTCTGGATCTCGTTTCCGCAATCCACCGGATTGTCCGTTGTGACGGAAAGGGTCGGGCAAGCGCCATTGACGCCTTGAGTTACGTGCAAAGTGACATGGCACACCGCCGGATTGACGACTTTCCCGGAGCTGCTGTAGCTGACCGTCGCAGTCCAAGCCCCGTTGGCGTTTGTCGTGGCGAAATTTATGTATAGTGGCTCCCCGGTCCAGGGAGCTTCGATCTGAGGCGGGCAACTCATCGTCGGCGAGCAGGACGTTGTGGTGAAGAGATCGACACCCGAAGGGTGATATCGGGGCGTAAGGAATACTCCCACGATCGAGTAGGTCTGGGCGCTGGCTGCGCCGGCGCAGAGCACGCTGCACGTCGCGAGAGTTGCGACAGATGCGCGTATGAGACTTGCTTTCGTCATGTCGGCCTCCTCTTGAATCAAGACGCTTTGCGCCGCGCCGCTTCGACTCACGAATATCAGGTGCGCGACGGCAAAAGCCGCGCGTCTCTTGATCAGAAAGCGGATACCTGTTGACCGGTCACTGCTCATCCCGACCGCTGCCGCACAGCCGCCGAAAACTCGCTAGGTCCGATCGAAAAGTGAAGACGGACGCAACAGCAAGATGATCCAACCACGGTTCTTGACAACTGTCGAGTCTGTTGAGAAAGTCTCCGTCGCGCCAACCGCGCCCCTCGTTCCAAAACTACTTCGCCCGGGAGTTCATTGTCGTCGTCTGTTTTGACGACCACGGCTAATGCGCCTCGTCCCAGTTCTTCGCCGCGCGCGCCTCGACCAGCAGCGGTACGGAGAGCGCGACAGCAGGCAGGGGCGCCTTCTCCATCACGCGCTTCGCCACCGCGATCGTCGCCTCGGCTTCGGCCTCTCGAGCCTCGAAGACGAGTTCGTCATGCACCTGCAGCAGCATCTGCGCCGACAGCCCAGCATCGGCCAGCGCCGCGTCCATACGCACCATCGCGCGCCGGATGATGTCGGCGGCCGCGCCCTGGATCGGCGCGTTGATCGCCGCGCGTTCGAAGAAGGCGCGCTCGGAGGCGTTGGCCGAGCCGATGCGCGGAAAGTGGCACTTTCGCCCAAAGAGCGTCGTCACGACGCCCTTCTCGCGCGCGGTCTTGCGCATGGCGTCCATATAGTCGCGGATGCCGGGGAAGCGCTCGAAGTATTTCTTGATGTAGGCGCCGGCCTCCTCGCGCGCGATGCCGAGCTGGTTGGCGAGCCCGAAGGCCGAGATGCCGTAGATGATGCCGAAATTGATCGCCTTGGCGCGCCGCCGCACCTCGCCCGGCATGCCCGCGATCGGCACGCCGAACATCTCGGAAGCCGTCATCGCGTGAATGTCGAGGCCCTCGGCGAAGGCCTTTTTCAGCTGCGGGATGTCGGCGACATGAGCGAGTAGCCGCAGCTCGATCTGCGAATAGTCGGCCGAGATCAGCACGCGCCCGGTCGGCGCGACGAAGGCTGTGCGGATCTTGCGCCCGAGCTCGTTGCGCACGGGGATGTTCTGGAGATTGGGCTCGGACGAAGAAAGGCGCCCCGTCGAAGTCGCGGCGAGCGCGAAGGAAGTGTGCACGCGGCCTGTCTTGGGATTGACGTGGTTCGGAAGCGTGTCGGCGTAGGTCGATTTGAGCTTCGAGAGCTGCCGCCATTCCAGGATCATGGAGGCGAAGCGATTGCCTTCCTCGGCGAGGTCGTCGAGCACGGAAGCCGAGGTGGACCAGGCGCCGGTCGCAGTCTTCTTCGCGCCGGGCAGACCCATCTTGCCGAAGAGGATGTCGCCGAGCTGCTTCGGCGATCCGAGATTGAACTTCTCTCCCGCCTCCTCGTGGATTTCATCCTCCAGTCGCGCCATCGCCTGCGCGAATTCGCCCGAGAGCCGCGAGAGAATCGTGCGGTCGATCGCGACGCCGCGCCGCTCCATGGCCGCGAGCGTCGCGACCATAGGTCGCTCCAGCGTTTCATACACGCAAGTCGAGGCCTCGGCGGCGAGGCGAGGCTTGAGCGCGCGCCACAGCCGGAGGGCGACGTCTGCATCCTCGGCGGCGTATTCGGTCGCGCGATCGAGCTGCACGCGCGCGAAGCCAATAAAATTCTTGCCGGAGCCCGCGACTTCGCTGAAGGCGATATTCTTGTGGCCAAGATGCTTTTGCGCGAGCTCGTCGAGGCCGTGATTGTTGCGTCCACTATCGAGCGCATAGGAGATCAGCATCGTGTCTTCGATCGGCGCGACGCGGACGCCGTAACATTGCAGCACGTTGAGATCATATTTCATGTTGTGGGCGATCTTGAGCACGCTCTCGTCTTCGAGCAGCGGCTTCAGGCGCTCGATCGCTTCATTCAACGGTATTTGCCCTGCGACGCGTTCGCCGCCGCCGAAGAGATCGCTTACCCCCTCGCAATGGCCGAGCGGGATGTAGCAGGCGCGGTCCGGCGAGAGCGCCAGCGACACGCCGACGAGCTCGCAGCTCATCGGATCGAGCGAGGTCGTCTCCGTGTCCAGAGCGACGCGACCCCCGTCAAAGGCCTCGGCGATCCATTCGTCGAGCCGCGCGATCGAGCGGATCGTCTCATACTTGCTTCGGTCGATCGGCGCAGCGAGCGCCTCTTTGGCGCGCGCTTCGGCGAGCGCCTGTGGGCCCGAGGCGACGCTTGCCGCTTTGGTCTTCTCGGGGGGCGGCGCCAGCGCCCGCTCCGCGACTTCGCCGTCGCGGGCGCGCCATCCCGCAGGTCCGACGAAGTCCGGATCGGCGGCGATTTTTGCCGGGTCAAGGCCGTAAATCTCGGCGACGCGACGCGTGAGCGTCGAGAACTCCATCGCCTGCAGAAAGGCGACGGCCTTTTCCGCGTTCGGCTCATGCAGCCCCAAGTCTTCGAGCGGCGTCTCGACCGCCACATCGTCGACGAGCTTCACAAGCTCCTTGGAGATTCGAATGAGGCGCACGTTCTCCGGCGCGGTCAGCGCCTCCCGGCGCTTCGGCTGCCTGATCTCTCCCGCGCGCGCCAGAAGATGCTCGAGGTCGCCGTATTCGTTGATGAGCTGCGCCGCGGTCTTGACGCCGACGCCCTTCGCGCCCGGCACGTTGTCCGTCGAATCGCCGGCGAGCGCCTGCACGTCGACGACCTTCGCCGGAGGCACGCCGAAATATGCGACGACTTCGCTCTCGCCAATGAAGCGCTCGCCGCGATCGCCCGACGCCGGGTCGTACATCGACACGCCCTCGCCGATGAGCTGCATGAGGTCCTTGTCGGCGGAGACGATGAGGACCTTTGCGCCTTTCTCGCGCGCTTGGCGCGCGTAAGTGGCGATGAGGTCGTCAGCCTCGTATCGATCCTGCTCGATCGGCTTCAGCCCGAATGCGCGCACAGCGGCGCGCATGAGCGGAAACTGGGGAACGAGGTCCTCGGGCGGATCAGGCCTGTGCGCCTTGTAGTCCGGATACATCTCCTGGCGAAACGAGCGCTCGGACTTGTCGAAGATGATCGCGAGATGCGTCGGCGTCACGCCGGCGGCTCCTTCGCGGATGAACTGCAGAAGCTTTGTGCAGAAGAGCCGCACCGCGCCGGTCGGCAGGCGATCCGCGCGATAGTTGTATTTGGCGTCCTGTCGGATCGACTGGAAATAGGCGCGGAACACGAAGGAGGAGCCGTCGACGAGAAACACATTCGAATTCGGGCCGAGCGGCTTGTGCGCGCTGGTCATTGTCCCTCTCTCAGCTTCAGGCCGCCGCCAATGCCCGCTGCGCCGCTGCTCGCTCCGCTCGTTCCGCCGCCCGCCGCGCCGCCGCTGGCGCCCGCGACATTGCCGCCGCCCGCGCCGCCGCGACACTGCCCCTGCTTGCGACAGCGCCAGCGATCGATTGCGTCATTGGATTGCAGCACGGCGCGGGTCGTCTCCGCCTCGAGGCAGGCGCGATATTCGAACACGCTCGCGACGTAGGCGCGCATGATCTCGTCGCACGCCTGCTTTTCATCAGCCGTGCGCGCCTCCTCGATGCAGGCTGGCGACGTCGGCGGCGCGCAAAAATTGAAGCCGGAAGCGCTCGACTGCGCATGCGCCTCGAAGCAGATCAGGCAGCAGGCGACCGAGCAAACGCCGGCGCCCGCCGTCACCATGCGCGCGCCCTCGTCCTGACGGCGAGCGCGCGAGTGGAGAAGAGCGAATGGGTGCGCCAGCGCGGCCAACAGTCGAAGTCGCGGCCCTTGAAGCTGCATCGATAACCCCTTACCTTGGGAGCAGATCGGCGTCCAGCGGGCGTCCCGTAAGCTCGGCAGCGAGCGGCGTCGCAGATGGCTCATGTGTTTGCTGCAAAACCCGAGACGATGCGACGGCCTGCCGGTCGCCTCAAAAAGTCCCACATAAAACAAGATGATATGACCTGCGCCAAATTGCGCGATATGCCGCATTGCCAATCATTTTGTTTCGTTCTATCCTAAAAACCGATGCGGTTCCGATTCCCAACAACAAGCAAACCCCAGGGGGAAAAAAGATGGCTTCAGTCCACAGCGGCGCCGAAATCGGCAAGACCCTCCTTTATCTGGCGGGCATCGTCGCCTTCGTCATCGTCGCGCTGACGTGGGTTCCGGATTGGATTTCTCCGGAAGGCACGAACGGAACGGGTAACCGCGCGGGCCTCGGCACCGAGGGCGTCGGCAAGACCGTCAAGATGATCCAGTAAGGAGCAGGTTGTCGCGTCCGGGGCGTGAGCCCCGGCGCGGCGCTCCCGAGATGTCCATCAAATCGATTGTCTCATTCGGGTGCGCCCCAAAAGTCGGGCCATGTTTGCGACAATATTCCGCCCAGCCGCAACGGCGCGATCCGCTCCGTAACGCCAGTTACGCCGATCTCAGCGCAAACTCCGCATAGCGTCGCCTCTCCCGTCGCCGGCTCGAAACGCGCGCCAGGCGTCTTGCGCGTGAAACGGCGGATGGGCTCGTCCTTGACGACGCCGATCACCGAATCGTAATCGCCGGTCATGCCCGCGTCCGAGATATAGCCGCAGCCCTTCGGCAGCACGTGGCTGTCCGCAGTTGGCGCATGCGTGTGCGAGCCGGCCACGAGCGACGCCCGACCGTCGACGAAATGCGCCAGGGCCATCTTCTCGCTCGTCGCCTCGGCGTGCATGTCGATGACGATGGCGTCGGCGAGCCGAGACGAAGCGAGCACGCGATCCACGGCCGCGAATGGGTCGTCGAGCACGGGCTCCATGTGGACGCGCCCCATCACATTGACGACGAGCACGCGTTGGCCGCGTCGAGCGAGGTAAGTTTCGACGCCGCGCCCGGGCGTCGTGGCGGGATAGTTCAGCGGGCGCAGCAGGCGCGGCTGCCGCTCGATATAGGAGAGCGTCTCGCGTTGATCGAAGGCGTGATTGCCGAGCGTTATGCAGTCGGCGCCGGCGGCGAGCAGCTCTTCGCAGACGCTTTCGGTTATGCCGAAGCCGCCGGCCGCGTTCTCGCCGTTGACGACGACGAAGTCGAGCGCCCAGTCCGCGCGGAGCTTGGGCAGTCGCGACACCACGGCCGCGCGGCCGGAACGTCCCATGACGTCGCCAATGAAGAGCAGGCGCAGCGGAGAGGGAACGGTCATTGCGATTGAGGGGCGGCTCGGAGCGCGGCGGGATGAAGCCGAGCCTGTAGCCCGCCACGGCGCGGCAGGCAATTTCCGCGCAGCGTTCGCTGCGCGGCGGACGGGGCGGGGGATTGCCGTGGCTCGCGCCATTCCTTAGGAGAGCGCAGCCCGTCAGAATGGGAAGTCTTAGCTAGCGCCCCAGATGCAATCTTCCGCCGCGAGTGAGCCCTTGAGCGTCTCACGACCCTTCGTGCTGTTCGAGGACGGCCGCGAGGGCTCGCACGCGCTTCTCTTCGCGTCGCCCGAGGAAATTATCGTCGCCCGCGAAGCGGAAGAGGTCCCGACCGCTTTCACCCGCATGGAGGCCGCCTCGAAACGCGGGCTCCATCTCGCGGGCTATGCGAGCTATGAGCTCGGCTATGCGCTGGAGCCGAAGTTTCGCGCGCAGACGACGCCGAAATCTCCAACCCCGCTCTTGCTCTTCGGCGCCTTCCGCGAACCGCGTCCCTTCGCGCTCGCCGCGCAGACCGAGGCGTTCGCGCCGATCGCGCTCTCGCCGGCCTGGAGCGCCGCGGAATACGCCGAGCGCTTCGCACGCTGCCGCGATTATATTTTCGCCGGCGACGTCTATCAGATCAACTTGACCTTCCCGCTCCGCGGGCGCTTCGAGGGCGACGCCCTTTCGTTCTACGCGGCTCTGCGTCGCCGCCAGCCGGTGGCGTTCGGCGGCGTCGTGGCGCTCGGCGACGAAACGGTCGTCTCCCTCTCTCCCGAAGTGTTTTTCGAGGCGACGGCGCGCGTGGACGGCGCGCGCATCATCCGCGCCCGCCCCATGAAGGGCACGGCGCGGCGCGGCTTCCTGCCGCCGGAAGACATGGCGCGCGCGAAGCACCTCTCGGAAGACGAGAAGTCGCGCGCCGAAAATCTGATGATCGTCGACCTTCTGCGCAACGATCTGTCGCGCCTGGCGGAAGTCGGATCGGTCAGGGTGACGGACCTCTTCACCGTTCAAACCTATCCGACGCTGCATCAGATGACGTCCGGCATCGAGGCGCGGCTGCGCGAGGGCGTAGGCCTCGCGCAGCTTTTCGCGGGGCTTTTCCCCTGCGGTTCGGTGACCGGCGCCCCGAAGATCCGGGCGATGGAGATCATCCGCGACCTCGAATGCGCTCCCCGCGGCGTCTATTGCGGCGCGCTCGGAGTCATCTCGCCTTCGGGAGAGATGCGTTTCAACGTCGCCATCCGCACGCTGACGATCCTTGGCGACGGCGACCTCGTCTGCAATGTCGGCTCGGCGATCGTCGCCGATTCCAGCGCGCGTGAAGAGTATGAGGAATGTCTGATCAAGGCCCGCTTCCTGACGGGAGCCTGAGCGACTTCGGCCTCATTGAAACCCTGCTTTGGACGCCGGGGCAGGGGTTTCATCTGCTCGACGAGCACATGTCCCGGCTGGCGAGCTCCGCTGCCGCGTTGGGCTTCCGTCACGCCGCGAGCGACGCCCTCGCGGCCCTCGACGCCGCGGTGAAAAGCGTCGACGCGAAGCGGCTGCGCGTGCGGCTGGTCTTGCAGCGCGAGGGGAACGTAGAGGCCGTCGCGGCCGCGATAGAGCCGACGCCTGCGGAAACGGTTTGGCGCGTCGTTCCGGCCCGACGGCGTTTCGAGTCGGCGGACCCGCTGCTGCGGCACAAGACGACTCGTCGCGAGCTCTATGAGGGCGAGCTCGCGGCGTCGGGCGCCGACGAGGTCCTGTTCCGCAACGAGCGCGGCGAAATCTGCGAGGGCGCGCGCGCCAACGTCTTCCTGCGCCAAGGCGACCTTCTGCTGACGCCGCCCGCAAGCTGCGGGCTTCTGCCCGGAACCCTGCGCGCCCGCCTCATCGCCGAGGGTCAAGCGAAGGAGGAGATATTGACGCTCGAAAGACTTGCGGAAGCCGAGTTCCTCATGGGCAACAGCGTGCGCGGCCTCGTGCGGGCGCGGCTCGAGCCCCAGTCCGCCGCGTGAGGGCGCTCACCGGCATGAGCGCGCGGGCTCGCGTTGCGCCAGCGCTTGCCGGTAGCCGGCGATGATCGCGTCGACCATGTTCTGGAGAGAGAAATTTGCGGCCACATGCTCTGCGAGCTGCGCCGCCTCTGCGTCGGCCTTTACGGGATCGGCGTCCAGCTCCCCGCGCATCGCGTCGGCGAGAGCCTGCGGATCGTCGCAGGCGATCAGCCGATCCGCGTAGGGGCCGAAAATCTCCGGCACGCCGCCGACCCTCGTGGCCACCAGCGGCTTGCGCGCCGCCGCCGCCTCAAGAACGATGTAGGGCAGAGACTCGAGCCGGCTCGGCACGACCATGATCCGCCCCTGCGCGAAAGCGTCGCGCACTCCCATCGGCGCCTTCATGGTCAGCTGCTCCGCGACGCTGAGCGCGGAGGCGCGCGCCAGCAATGCCGCTTTGTCCGGGCCGTCGCCGACCATGGCCAGCCGCGGACGCCGACCGTCCTTCGCGAGCAGGGACAGCGCGTCGAGCAGCGTGTCAAGCCCTTTGACCGAGCGGAACTCGCCAACATAGAGGAAATCCGCTGCGTCTGCAGCGGCGGCGACAGGCGAGAGCTCGCTCGCGGCGACGCCGTTATGCACGATCTTCGCGACACCCCGCGGCCGCCCGACCTCGGCGGCGAAGCGCGAGGCGATAAAGGCGCTCTCGAAGAGCAGCAGGTTCGTGCGCCGCGCGAGCAGCGCCTCGATCCACATATAGGCCTGATGTCGGCGCGTGCCCGGCAGATAGTTCAGGCTGCCGCCGTGGGGCGTATAGGCGCGCATCGCGGGCGCGCTCGGCCAGGGGAGGCCCGCGAGCCGCGCGAACAGGCCGCCCTTCGAGCCGTGGCCGTGGATCACATCCGGCTTCAGCGCCGCGAGGCGGCGCGAGATCTTGGCGAGGGCGGGAATGTCTTCGAGACTGGGACCGCGCTGGATCGGCAAACGCATGAGCCCGAGCGCGAGCTTCGGCTCGAGCTCGGCGAGCAGCGCGTCGCCTCGCGCGCCGCCGGTTAGCGAATCGGCGATGACGCCCACGGCGTGGCCGCGCGCGGCCTGCTCGCGCGTGAGATCGAGCACGTGACGGAAAAGGCCGCCGACCGGCGCGCGAAGCACGTGGACGATGCGGAGCGGCGGCGGGATGGGAGCCTCAGGCTTCACGGGTCCTGGCTTCCCAAGGGTTGATCAGCCTAAGGCCGCAACCCTCGAAGCCGCGAAGATCTTGCGTGGCGACGGCAGCCCCTGCGACGAAGGCTGTGGAGGCAATCAGCGCGTCGAAGGCTTCAATGGGCGCGCCCGCCTGCCGGCGGTTGATGACGATCGCGCTGTAGCGGTCCGCCGCCGCAGAGTCGAAGGCCAAAATGCGCCCTCCGAAATCTTCTTCGAACATCAGTCTTGCGGCGTCCTCCAAGGCAGCCCTCCGCTTGCCCTCGGGCAGCGCGCGAACGCCAAAGAATATCTCCGCGCAATTGATGCTCGTCGTATAAAGCGAGGCGCGCGGTTGCGCCGCGATCCAATCGCGCACCGCCGGATTGGGCTCCGAGCGCATCAGTTCCGAAATAACATTCGTGTCGAGCGCGATCATGAATCGAGTGAGGGCGGCTCGCGGACCACTACGGGGATGTGCGCTGCAAGTTCGTCGACGCCGCCGAGTGGCGCAAAACGACGACGGACGGCTTCGGCCAGATCGACTTCGCGCGTCGCTTCGGAATTCTGGAGTGCCGACTGCAGAATGCGCCGCGCCTCCGCCTCCATGGAGCGACCGCTCTTGGCCGCGCGAACGCGCAGGCTCTCCTTGATTGCTGGGTCGAGTTTGCGAATGGTGAGACTGGCCATGATCGCGTCGATGCTCCGCATGAAAACTGTATGTGTCGCTGGCATTGATGTCAATGATTGCGGAAGGAGACAACGGAGACGATCGAGGCGCTTGCCGAGCCGATCATCGTCTCGGCGGCGCGCAAATACACGTGGAAATCAGGAAGAGCGGGCGGCGCCTCACGGGCGTCCCTCCACTTCCGGCGCACAGCAAACTTCCAGCTCTGATCTAGACACCGTCTCAAGTCAGCAATCGGCTCGCGGCGTTCGCGCAGCGCCCTTTCACCCTTGCAGCGGCGCGTCCGGCACGCTGCGCGGCGCGGGCGCGCCGTCGAGCGCGTCGGCGGGCGGCTTCGGCTCCGCGTCCTCCTCCGCTTCTGCCGCCGGGCGCTTCTTGCCGGCCTCGATGATGTCGCGCTCGGGCCGCGGCAGCACGGGCCCTTCGGGATAGACGAAGCCGAGCTTCTTGCCGCCGCTCTCGTCAGCGACGACGACGACATGCACGGCGCCGCCGTTCTTCAGGCGCCCGAAGAGCACCTCGTCGGCGAGCGGCGTCTTGATGTGCGTGTGGATCACGCGCGCCATCGGCCTTGCGCCCATCGACTCGTCGTAACCATGCTCGACGAGCCAGGCGCGCGCCTCCTCGGAGAGATCGATGGTGATGTTGCGGTCGGCGAGCTGCGCCTCGAGCTGCATGATGAACTTGTCGACGACGCGCGCGATGACCGCCGCCGGCAAATGCGCGAAGGACACCACGGCGTCGAGCCGGTTGCGGAACTCCGGCGCGAACAGCCGGTTGATCGCCTCGCTGTCGTCGCGGTCCTTCTTCGAGCGCGTGAATCCGATCGGCGCCTTCTGCAGGTCGATCGCGCCGGCGTTGGTCGTCAGAATTAGAATCACGTTGCGGAAGTCGATCGTCTTGCCGTTGTGATCCGTTAGCTTGCCGTGGTCCATGACCTGCAGCAAGATGTTGAACAGATCCGGATGCGCCTTCTCGATCTCGTCGAGCAGCAGCACGCAATGCGGATGCTGATCGATCGAATCCGTCAGGAGCCCGCCCTGGTCGAAGCCGACATAGCCGGGCGGCGCGCCGATGAGCCGGCTGACCGTATGCCGCTCCATGTATTCCGACATGTCGAAGCGCACGAGCTCGATGCCGAGCGAGGTTGCGAGCTGTCGCGCCGCCTCGGTCTTGCCGACGCCCGTCGGGCCGGAGAAGAGATAGCAGCCGATGGGCTTCTCGGGGTCGCGCAGCCCGGCGCGCGCGAGCTTGATCGCGCTCGTCAGCGCCTCGACCGCCTTGTCCTGGCCATAGACGACGCGCTTCAGAGTCTCGTCGAGATGAGCGAGCACCTCGGCGTCGTCTTTGGACACGCTCTTTGGCGGAATACGCGCCATTGTCGCGATCGTCGCCTCGATCTCCTTCAGGCCGATCGTCTTTTTGCGCTTGTTCTCGACAAGCAGCATCTGCGCGGCGCCGCTCTCGTCGATCACGTCAATCGCCTTGTCCGGAAGCTTGCGATCATGGATGTAGCGCGCGGAGAGCTCGACCGCCGCCTTGATCGCCTCGCCGGTGTAGCGGATCTTGTGGAAGTCCTCGAAATAGGGCTTCAGGCCCTTGAGGATCTCGATCGCGTCGGGAACCGACGGCTCGTTCACGTCGATCTTCTGGAAGCGGCGCACCAGCGCCCGGTCCTTTTCGAAATATTGCCGATATTCCTTGTAGGTCGTCGAGCCGATGCAGCGCAGCGTGCCTTGGGCGAGCGCCGGTTTCAAAAGATTCGACGCGTCCATGGCCCCGCCGGAGGTCGCGCCGGCGCCGATGACCGTGTGGATCTCGTCGATGAACAGGATCGCATTCTTATGCTGCTCGATCTCTTTGACGACCTGCTTCAGCCGCTCCTCAAAGTCGCCGCGATAGCGCGTGCCGGCGAGAAGCGAGCCCATATCGAGGGCGAAAATCGTCGCGCCGGCGAGCGCGTCGGGCGCTTCGCCCAGCACGATCTTGCGCGCAAGCCCTTCCGCGATCGCAGTCTTTCCGACGCCGGGTTCGCCGACGAGCAGCGGATTGTTCTTCTGACGCCGGCATAGCACCTGAATCGTGCGAGCGACCTCCGCCTCGCGGCCGATCAACGGGTCGATGCCTTGATCGCGGGCCTTTCGATTGAGGTTGACGCAGTACGCCTCCAAAGCGCCCTCTTTCTTTCGGCTGTCGCCGTCCCGCCCGTCGCGGCTCTCGGAGCGGTCGGAGTCGTCGTCAGAGCCGCGCGGCGTGCGCGAGGTGTCGGAGAGACCCGGCCGTTTGGCGATCCCATGGCTTATGTAGTTCACTGCGTCGTAACGCGTCATATCCTGCTCTTGCAGAAAATAGACGGCGTAGCTCTCGCGCTCGGCGAAAAGCGCGACGAGGACATTCGCGCCGTTCACGTCCTCGCGGCCCGAGGACTGCACGCTGATGATCGCCCGCTGCACGACGCGCTGAAACCCCGCGGTCGGCTTGCACTCGTCTGTGTCCTCGTTCACGAGATTGCCGAGCTCGCGCTCGATGCACTCGCGCAGGTTCTTGGCGAGCAGCTCGAGGTCCACCGAGCAGGCCCGCATGACCGCCGCCGCGTCCTGGTCCTCGATCAGGCTCAGCAGGAGATGCTCTAGCGTCGCATATTCGTGGTGACGCTCGCGCGCCGAGGCCATGGCTCTGTCGAGGGTCTGCTTCAGATTGCGCGAGAAGGCGGGCATCAGCTGTTCCTCTACTTCTTTTCCATGATGCACTGCAGCGGGTGCTGGTGCTTGCGGGCGAAGTCCATGACCTGCGTGACCTTGGTCTCGGCGACCTCATAGGTGTAGACGCCGCACTCGCCGACGCCTTGGCGATGCACGATCAGCATGATGCGGACCGCCTCCGGCTCCGACTTGTTGAAATATTTGCGCAGCACGTCGACGACGAACTCCTGCGTCGTATAGTCGTCATTGAGCAGCAGCACCCGATACATATGGGGGCGCTTGGTCTGCGTGCGCGTGCGCGGGATAAGCGCGGTGCTGACGCCGCCTTCGTCTCCGCCGCTCTTGCGCGGCTCCTTGCCCATATGGGGCGCCTCTGCGCCATGTGAGGAGAAAATGCGATTGTCCAGCCTCATCTCCGCCGAGCCTTCCGAACCACCCTCCTAGGCGGTCTCCCCGCGCAGCATAGCATATAAGGCCGCGCCACGCCGCATGTCAGACCCTTGGGCGCCGCCCAAAATCATCGCGCGCCGCCTGAAGTGTTGATCCTCTCCTCGACCTTGGCAAGCGTTAGAGCGCCCGCCGCGAAAACTTCGCCTGGCGCCCCCAAGCAAGCCCGGCGCCGAAAAGACGCGCGGCGGGCGGTTGAGGCGTAACCGCCCGTTTACCATGGCGCCCCATGTTCCGACTTGGACGACGGGAGGCTGCGAATCATGCTCGACGGGTTTTTTGCCGGCGGCGGCGCATTCGGCTTGGCGCGGCTCGCCAAAACCGTCGCCCTTGCCGCCATCTTCGGCGTGCTCCTGGCCAATGCGTTCGCGGGATTGGCGGAACGCGGGGGCCTGCCGCGCCTGACGATCGAGTGGCCGAACGAGGCGACGACGAAAGCAGCGCAGCGCAACGAGGTCGTTACGACCTATCGCAGCGTCGGGCTCGACGGGGTCACCACCTCCAGCATTCGCACGAGGACGTCCGTCGAACCCGCCGCGCTTCACGAGGCGAGGGGTTCGGCTCCATGCGGCGAGAGCTATCCCTGAGCTTGGCGCAGCGCATTTCTTAATCGAATTTCCGATTTTGCCGGCTCGGGCGTTGACAATTTGCCCCCTCGCGGCAAGAACGATTTGGGGTTTCGTTTGCGCGCCCCATATTGCATAATGCAGAGCAGGCAAAGCGAAGTCGCAACACTGGCTTCCTTCGGTCGCATGGCGCGCTTCGGGTCGCGCCTCACGTTCCCAAATCTCCGCGCGCGTAATACGCTAGCGCACAGGACAAGCATGACATTCAACGAGCTCGGCCTATCCGAAAAGGTTTTGGCGGCGGTGGCCGCCGCCGGCTACGCGTCTCCCACACCCATCCAGCAGCAGGCGATACCGCCGGCCCTTACGGGACGCGACATTCTCGGGATCGCCCAGACCGGGACCGGCAAGACGGCAGCCTTCACCCTGCCGATGCTTTGCCGGCTGGAGCAGGGGCGCGCGCGGGCGCGCGTTCCCCGAACTCTGATTCTCGAGCCGACGCGCGAACTCGCCGCCCAGGTCGAGGAAGCATTCAACAAATACGGATCCAACCACAAGCTGAGCGTGGCTCTCCTCATCGGCGGTGTCGCCTTCGGCGACCAGGAGGCCAAGATCATGCGCGGCGTCGACGTGCTGATCGCGACGCCCGGGCGGCTGCTCGACTTTTTCGACCGCGGCAAGCTTCTGCTCACCGGCATCGAGGTGCTCGTGATCGACGAGGCCGACCGCATGCTCGACATGGGCTTCATTCCCGACATCGAGCGCATCTGCAAGCTCGTTCCCTTCACGCGCCAGACCCTGTTCTTTTCGGCGACCATGCCGCCCGAGATCACGCGGCTGACCGAGGCTTTCCTGCATAATCCGGTCCGCATCGAGGTCGCCCGGCCTTCGACGACTGCGGCGACGATCCGGCAGACGCTCGTCGCCTCGCACGGACATGCCGAGAAGCGCGACACGCTGCGTCGTCTCCTGCGCACGGTCGACAACCTCAAGAACGCGATCATCTTCTGCAATCGCAAGCGCGATGTCGCGATCCTGCATCGCTCCCTCGAAAAGCATGGATTTTCGGCTGGCGCGCTCCACGGCGATATGGACCAGTCGGCGCGGATGGCGTCGCTCGACGCCTTCAAGAACGGCGACGTGTCGCTGCTCGTCTGTTCGGACGTGGCCGCGCGCGGATTGGACATACCGGACGTGAGCCACGTCTTCAATTTCGACGTGCCGACTCATAGCGAAGACTATGTTCATCGCATCGGCCGCACGGGCCGGGCGGGCCGCAACGGGGCGGCGATCACGCTCGTGACGCCCGAGGACAAAAAATATGTCGACCAGATCGAATCGCTGATTGGCAGGTCCGTCGAATGGGAGGGCCCGCTGCCCTCCGAACTGCCGCCTCCGGCAGCGCCCGCGCAGAGCCTCGAACGTCGCGGCGGCCGACAGCGTGGCGGCGCCCCGCGTTCGGGACGCGAGCGCGCCGCTGCGCCCGAGGCGCGTGAAGCCGGCCTCTCCCGCGGTGGCGCGCCTCGTGCGCCCGCGGAGGTCGACGCCTCGCGAGGCCAGCGTCGGCACGCCGAGCAAGGCGCGTTGCGCAGCGCGCGGGCGGTGGCTGTCGGCGAGAGACGGCGCCCGCGCGCTTCCGACGATGAAGGGCCGCCGGTCATCGGAATGGGCGATCACACGCCGTCTTTCCTTCTCCGTCCCGTCGTCCTGAAATCAGCCAAGCCCAGCGAGGAATGAGAGCCTCTCTCAGTCCGCGAACAGCTCTCAGGTTCCCACTTTAAGTTGATTCTGCTCGCCTCGCTCTTGAGTTGCTTCAAACGAAGCTTTGCAGGACGTATCTTGTAACAATTCGAGTTTAGCCCAAAAACAGCTCCCCTCGCAGCGGCCGACGCCTGGGCGCCGGCCCGCTTTGTGCGGGAGGAGGGAAGGGCGACGCGCATTGTCAGGAGACAAGCGGTGACAAATCCCAAGGTTTTTCCCGTTACGCGGACCGAGGCCGAGTGGCGCGCGAAGCTGACGCCGGAGCAGTATCACGTGATGAGGGAGCACGGGACCGAGCGACCCGGAAGCTGCGCCCTCCTGGGCGAGAAGCGCCAAGGCGTCTTTAGCTGCGCAGGATGCGACCAGCCGTTATTTTCCACGGGAGAAAAATTCGAGAGCGGCACGGGTTGGCCGAGCTTTTTCGCGCCGCTCGAGGGCGCGCTGGAGACGAGGGCGGACGATAGTCATTTCATGGTGCGCACGGAGGTTCATTGCAGCCGCTGCGGTTCGCATCTCGGACATGTTTTCAGCGACGGTCCGCCGCCGACGCATTTGCGTTATTGCATCAACGGCGTAGCGCTCGACTTCTCGGCCGCCTGACGATTTTCGGGCGCCGCGCAGTTCTCCGCCGTGTCGCGAGGGGCGGCCTATTGCGAAGCTCAGTGTGGCCATGTTAGGCGAAGCGCCGCGTTTGCGAAGCGATCCTGCGCTTCGCCGACGGCGGACTTTGCTCGGAGGACATGACATGGCGGAAGGCAACGGTAACGGCGAGGGCAGGAGCGACACCGCGCCGCTGCCGCAGGGCGGACCGCCCATGCTGAACGCGCTGGCGCAATATTTGAAGGATTTCTCTTTCGAGAACCCGAATGCGCCGCGCTCGCTCGGCCCGCAAGAAAAGCAGCCGGCGATCGCCATTCAGGTGAACGTCAGGTTCAAGGCGTTGTCGGGCTCGGACTTCGAGGTCAGCCTGACGCTCGACGCCAAGGCCGGTGAGGAGGGAAACAACCTCCTGTTCAAGCTCGACCTCGAATATGCGGGCGTTTTCCGCCTGACCAACATCCCGCAGGAGCAGGTTCATCCGATCCTCATGATCGAGTGTCCGCGCCTGCTGTTCCCCTTCGTGCGCCAGATCGTCGCGGATGCGACGCGCGACGGCGGCTTCCCGCCGCTCTACATCGATCCGATCGACTTTGTGGGCCTCTATCAGCAGCAGGTGCAGGCCGCCGCAGCCGGACAGCCGGCGCAAGCCTGAGCGGGCGCAACGAGGGGGAGGCGAAGGCGGTTCGCGATCGCTTCTTCCGCTCACGTATCGCTGTTCGTCAGGCAATCTGCCGCTTCGAAACCAAAGCGCGCCAGGACGGAGACGAGCGAGGGGCTCGGGGCTTTTCCGCTGGTGAATTCGATGCGCCGACGCCCCGAAGGCAGACCCGCGACATTTTGGCCTGGCGCTTCTCCGAGCACTTGACCCGCGCGGCGCGCGATCGCGGGGGCCGGGTCAATCCATTGCGTCTCCCAGGGCGCAAGCCGCTGGAAACGCTCCAGAAGCAATGGATAATGGGTGCAGGCGAGCGCGATCGCGTCGGTGCGCGCGCGTCCGTTGGCGATAAAGCAAGGCGAAATCTCTGCGAGAATATCGGCGTCGGCGACGTCCCCGCCATGCATGGCGCGTTCGGCGTAGCGCGCCAGATGCTTCGAGCCGACGAGCGTGACCGCGCAGTCGGCTGCGAAGTCGTCGATGAGCTTTTGCGTATAGTCCCGCGCCACGGTGCCGGGCGTCGCGAGCACCGAGATCATTTTTGACTGCGAGAGCAGCGCCGCGGGCTTGATCGCCGGCACGGTGCCGACGAAGGGCAGCTTCGGCCAGCGCGCGCGGAGCGCCGGCAGGGCTAATGTCG
>DATHCI010000015.1:0-2344 GCA_035319645.1 Methylocystis sp.
CAGGATCGCGGCCTACGAAGCTGACGGACGCCTGCGCGAGGCGGCGCAGACGCCTGAGAAACCAAAGAAATCCGTCGCGTAAGTCCGTTCCGCGGCGCGAGCCTGTGGACAGCGTGGACGGCGTGGACAAGCGCGCCCAACAGCTCGCCCAACGCCAATCAGCGCGGAGGGCGCTTGCCCACCCCGTCCACTCTGCCCACAGGAAGGCAGGAGGAAGAAACGGACATTTAATGTGCTACCTAAACCGGACATCTTCAGGAGCTATCGACAGGAGCCGCCTTCACGCTCCAGAACAACCTCTTCCGCGACAACGCCAACAACGTTAGCGGATCTCTGATCCCCATTGGCCCCGGCGATTGATCGGTCCGGCGCGGGGCCTGGCCGCTCAATTGGCGGCGGGGTTCGTTGGAAGCCTCCCTTCTCCCCTTGCGGGAGAATGTGGCGCGCGAAGCGAGGGTCGGATGAGGGTTCCGCCCCAATCCCACTTTGGCGTTGGTCCGAATCGTTCCTCGTCGCGCGCAGGCGTCGAACGCGCGTTCTGCAAAATGGTTTGAAGCAGCGCCGGCCCTCATCCGACCCGCCTTCGGCGGGCCACCTTCTCCCGCAAGCGGGAGAAGGAGTCGACGTCACGTCAAGCAACGGCTTTCCGAAGAGGAGCTGGCCATCTTCGACATTCTGACGCGGCCGGAGCGGCGGCTGCGCGAAAACTTGAAGTGGGAGAAGTTCATTCTCGATTGGCGCCTTCGCGAAAGCGCGAAAGCCGACGTGCGCGAGGCGATACGCTTGGAGCCGGACGGTCCGCCCGATGTCTACGAACGCAAGCTCTGGGATGAAAAGATCGAGCGAACCTATCAGTATGTCTTCGAGCCATTCCCAGACGCGGAGGCGCAACTGGAGTCCTCATAGCCTCTCGCCGGCGAAGCAAACGTCCCGGCGCCTCGACCGCAGGCGCGAGCTCGCCAACTATTTTCGGCTGCCGAGCGTCATGCATTATCTCGTGATCGATCCGGACCAGATGCTCCTGATGCATCATCAGCGTCTCGGCGAAGATATTCTCACGCGCGTGTTGCTGGAAGGAAAGATATTCCTCGATCCGCCCGAAATTGAGGTGAAGCTCGACGAGCTATACGGGATAGGCGCACCGGGTTGACATCGCAGGCTTGGCGCGCCCCGACCTTCTATTAATGTGGCATTAACCCAGCTGCGGGAGTCTCAAACATAGGCTATAAAGGCTATTCGGTCAGAGCGACCTTCAAAGTGCGACAGCCGCCTGTGACAACCGGGAATACGGACGACTTCTGGGTCTTCGCCTATGGCTCGCTGATGTGGCGACCGGGCTTCGCGTTCGTCGAGAGCGCGCTCGCTTTCCTCCAGGGCTACCATCGGTCGTTGTGCATCTTCTCGCATGTGCATCGCGGCACGCCCGAGCGCCCCGGCCTCGTGCTCGGGCTCGACCGCGGCGGCTGCTGCCAGGGCGTCGCCTTCCGCGTCTGTCCGACGAAGCGCGCCGCGACGCTCGACTATCTGCGCGAGCGGGAGCTCGTGACCTCGGTCTATCAGGAGCTGACGCTTACGGTCGAATTCGCCGAAGGGACGCGCGCCGACGCCGTGACCTATGTCGCCGACCGCAGCCATCCGCAATATGCCGGGCGGCTGCCGCTCGACGAGGTGACCAGGCTCGTCTCGGGCGCGCGCGGCGAATCGGGCGACAATCCCGCCTATGTGCGCAACACTTACGAGCACCTGCTGCGCTTGGGGCTCCACGACGAGGAGCTCGCCGCAGTGACTCGACGGCTCGACGCCTGTTCCTGCCGGGTGGCGTAAACCTCGGCCCTTGACAGCCCGCGCCCCGCTGCGCCACTGCCCCACGCTCACGAGAGGCAAGCGAGGGAGCACATGGCGACGGCGTTCATCTTTCCGGGTCAGGGGTCGCAGACGGTCGGCATGGGCCTGGCGCTGGCGGAGGCCTATCCCAGCGCCAGGGCCGTGTTCGAGGCCGTCGACGACGCGCTGGGCGAGAAGCTGAGCCGCGTGATCTTCGAGGGGCCGGAAGCCGAGCTGACGCTGACCGCCAACGCCCAGCCGGCGCTCATGGCCGTCTCCGTCGCCACGATCCGCGCGTTGCAAAGCGAGACTGGCCTCGATCTCGGCCAAGCCGCCAAATTCGTCGCCGGCCATTCGCTCGGCGAATATTCGGCGCTCTGCGCCGCCGGCGCGCTCCAGCTCGCCGACACGGCTCGGCTTTTGCGCCTGCGCGGCCAAGCCATGCAGGCCGCGGTTCCGGTGGGACATGGCGCCATGGCGGCGCTCATCGGCGTCGAGCTGGACTTGGCGCAGGAAATCG
>DATHCI010000016.1:0-15952 GCA_035319645.1 Methylocystis sp.
CCATGGGCATGATATGCTTAGACAACAAAAAAACAATCCGAGAATGGTAGTTCCAACAGCGGGCGTAAAAGGCGGACGCGTAACACAAGGATGGATTCGCTCCAGCTTCCTGCGAAATACGGTCACGCTCCAGAACGTGAGCCCCACGAGGATTGCGAGGACGCCCTGAAAAATGCCTCTGCTTACATGCCGTTGCTTTGCGAATTCGACGCGGCCGTAGCTCTTTCGTCCCGAGCCTACCAGGCATAACGCGCGCATAAACCGCTCCACCATCTACACCATCAACGACCATTCCTTGTGCGCCGCGATTGAATCGGTTGAGCGGGGCTAAAGTCAATCCTAACGCGCTCAACGCGCGAAAATCAGCCTCCCGTCTCGCCGAGACACGCAAAAATTGCAGCGAGAAACCCCATAAACATCGGTTTCATAACCCTCTTTGACCGTCCGGCGATTCTGAAAAAAATTTGCGGCGGCGGCGCGCAAAGCAACTTCAGCTTCGGTGTTTCGGCCGCCCCACGTGGCCTGTCGCCGCCCCGACCGGTCGCGCGGCGCCGCCGGGTCGAGTCGACTGCCACGGCATGGAATTCAGGTTCCCAAACAGTTAACACAGGCGTCGTGCCCAAGCTTGTCGCGGGCATCCACGCCCGGACGTTGCTATAGAGCGATGAACATAGACGGAAGGGCGCCGCTCGACTCGGGCGGTTTCTCAATGTCACAGTGTCTATGGCCGGGATAAACGCGGCCATGACGGCGGAAAGCAACCGATTATCAATCCGGATTCCGCGCCGTGCGTCGTCCGCCGCTTTCGACTTGCGGGCGGGCCTCGGCTCGCCTACCACGGCTCATGACGCAGAGCACAAACGCCGACCTCGCCGCCGAGCTCGAAGCCCTCGCCCGCGAAGCCGGCGAGATCGCCATGGGCTGGTTTCGCGCAGGCGAGCGCACGAGCGCGCAGGTTTCCCACAAGGCGGGCGGCTCTCCCGTCACCGAGGCCGATCTCGCGGTCGACCGCTTTCTGCGCGAGAAAATTGCGCGGCTCAACCCTTCCGCCGCCTGGCTTTCCGAAGAGACCGCCGATACGCCCGAGCGTCTCGAAAAGAGCGAGCTCGCCATCGTCGATCCCATCGACGGCACCACGGCCTATGTGCGCGGCGATGCGCGCTGGGCCGTGTCGCTCGCTCTCGTCGTCGAGGGACGGCCCGTCGCCGGCGTCGTCCACGCGCCGGCGCTCGGGCGCACCTTCACCGCGCAGAAAGGCGCCGGCGCTTTCCTGAACGGCGTCGCCATAAGAGTCTCCGCCCGCGCGACGCTCGAAGGCGCGCGCGTCGTCGCGCCGACGATGCTCGCCGGCGCTCTCGAACGCTCGCGCTATGGCTTCGCCCTCGCGCCGCGGGCGCCTTCCCTCGCGCTGCGGCTTGTCGACGTGGCGCGCGGCGAGAACGACATCGCCATCGCCAACCCCAACTCACGGGACTGGGACATCGCCGCCGCGGACATGATACTGAGCGAGGCCGGCGGCGCGCTGTTGGAGATCGGCGACGGCCCGTTGCGCTACAATCGGCAGAGCTTACGCCGCGAGACCCTCGTCGCCGCCCCGGCGGCGCTGATCCAGGAGAGCCTCGACGTGGCGCGGGCGGCATTGAAAGGCAGGCTATGACCAACCTCGCGTCTCACGAGAAACCGAAGCAGTTGCTGCACCTCGTCTTCGGCGGCGAGCTGGTGGAGTTAGAAGGCGTGGCCTTCCGCGATCCGACGAAGCTCGACATCGTGGGCGTCTATCCCGACAATGAGAGCGCCGTCGCGGCCTGGAAGGCGCGCGCACAGGCGACCGTCGACAACGCCCATATGCGCTATTTCATCGTGCATCTGCATGAGCTGCTCGACCCTTACGTCGACAGCCTGTAAATGTCGGCGTTAGGCAGTCGGCAGTAGGCAGTCGATGGTCTTCAGGGCTGCCTAATTTCGAGTGCCGACACGCGAAGCGGGTCCCTCATGCCCCTCTTGACGCTCTATCGCCTGGCTGCGAGCGCCGCGCTGCCCCTCGCGCGACCGCTATTGGCGCTGCGCGCCGCGCAGGGCAAGGAAGATCCGTTGCGGCTGGGGGAGAGGCTCGGCTATGCAAGCCTGCCGCGCCCCGAGGGGCGCCTCGTTTGGCTGCATGGGGCGAGCGTCGGCGAGAGTCTGTCGCTGCTTCCGCTCATCGAGCGCTTCGTCGCGCGCGGCGTCGAAACTCTGGTGACGAGCGGCACGACCACCTCCGCGAAGGCGCTCGCTCCAAGGCTGCCGGCGGGCGCGCGGCACCAATATGCGCCGCTCGACGCGCCGCGCTTCTGCGAGCGTTTCCTCGACCACTGGCGGCCTGATCTCGCGCTCTTCGCCGAGTCGGAGCTCTGGCCCAATCTCATCCGCGCCGCGCACCGGCGGGGCACGCCGCTCGCACTTGTCAATGCGCGCATCTCGATCGAATCGGCGCAGCGATGGAGCCGGCTGCCCGGAGTGGCGGGAAAGCTCTTCGGCATGATCGATCTCTGCCTCGCGCAGGACGAGGGGAATGCGGAGCGCTTCCGGGCTCTCGGCGCGCCGCGCGCCCGCATCGCCGGCAATCTCAAATTCGACGTGGCGGCGCCGCCCGTCGACGAGCTGAAGCTCGCAGCCTTCCAAAGCGCGCTCGGCGCGCGTCCCGTCTTCGCCGCCGCCTCGATCCACCCCCGCGAAGAGCCGCTCATCCTCGACGCCCATCAGGAGGCGGCGCGCGCGCTGCCGCAGCTCGTCTCGCTCGTCGCGCCGCGTCATCCCGCGCGCGGCGCGCGGATTCTGGAGCTCGCCAAGGAGCGCGGGCTCAGCGCCGAGCTGCGCTCGACCCGCGACGCGCCAAGCTCCGGCGCCGGGATCTATGTCGTCGACTCCATCGGCGAGCTCGGGCTCGTTTTTCGCGCCGCGACCGTCGTCTTCATGGGGCGCTCGCTCGCCGAAAGCGGCGGCCACAATCCGATCGAGCCGGCCAAGCTCGGCTGCGCCGTGCTTCACGGGCCCCACGTCGAGGACTTCGCCGAGATCTACGGCGAGCTCGACGCGGCCAAGGGAGCGGCGCGCGTTCTCGATGCGCCGGGTCTCGCCAAGGCCGTCGCCTATCTGCTGTCGGAGCCGGCGCGCCTGCGGAAGATGGGCCGCAACGCCACCGGCGCAATCTCGAAGCTCGGCGGCGCCTCGCGGGAGATCATGACGGCGATCGAACCCTATCTCACGCAGCTGTCGGTCGAACGCGGATGATGTTCCGCGCTCCGCGCTTTTGGGGCGAGCCGGCCGGACTGCTGGCGGTCGGGCTTTCGCCGCTCGCAGCGGCCTATGGCGCGGTCGCGGCGCGGCGCATGGGCGCGCCGGCGCCGCGCGCGGAGCTGCCGACGATTGTCGTCGGCGGGCTGACCCTCGGCGGCGATGGCAAGACGCCGCTGGTCCTGGCGCTGGTCGAGCTGCTGACCGAAATGGGCGAGCGCCCGGCGACGCTCTGCCGCGGCTACGGCGGCGCGCGCGGCGCAGCGCCGCTCGTCGTCGATCCCGCGCGGCGCGCGGCGCGCGAGGTGGGTGACGAAGCGCTGCTGCACGCCGCGAAGACGCTGACGATCGTCGGCGCCGACCGAGCGGCTTCGGCGCGGCTCGCCAAAGCAAAGGGCGCGACCGCGCTCGTGCTCGACGACGGCCTGCACAGCGGCGCGCTCGCGCCCGACCTCGCTCTGCTCGTCGTCGACGCCGACTATGGCGCCGGAAATGGGCTGTGTCCTCCCGCCGGTCCGGTGCGCGCGCCGCTCGCGGCGCAGCTGGCCCGCGCCGACGCGATCGTGGTCGTAGGCCAGGGTGACCCCCAGCTCGACCCGCCATTCGAGGCGCTGACGCTCCGCGCGCGGCTCGCGCCCGATCCCGCCATCGCCCGCCGCCTCGCGCGCGCCAGCGTCTACGGCTTCGCCGGAGTCGGGCGTCCGGAGAAATTCAGACGGACGATCGAGGAAACCGGCGCAAGGCTGTGCGGCTTTCGCGAGTTCCCTGACCATCACTCCTATTGTGCGCGGGAACTATCGGCCCTGCGCCGGGCGGCGCAGGCGGCAGGAGCCCAGCTCGTCACGACAGAGAAAGACGCCGTCCGGATCGGCGACGCCGCCGACGTGCGGAGTCTGAAGGTTCGGCTCTTATTCGAGCGAGAAAACACGGTGCGGGCTCTGCTGCAGCGACGGCTCGGCTGCGGCGTCCGGAAGATCTGCGCTTGAGAAAACGCTTCCCAGCTCACTGATCGTTCGGCCACGCGCCTAGCCCAGGCTTGGCGCGCGCAATCGTCGTGGCCGCAAGAGTCGCCCCGCCATCGCCCGGCGCGTACACGGTGTAAGGCTCGCCGATCGCCAGGCTCGGCGCCGAAAGTCGTTGCGCCACTGCGGCGGTCGCGTCGACATCGACGATGTCGCCGGTTCTCGTCAGAAGCGTGAGCTGCGCGTCGGACTGCGCGAGCAGCCAGCCTGTGACGCGACGGGCGGGCGGCGCGAGCGCGAGCACTTGGTTCGCCGCCGCCGGCGCGGCGGCTGCGGGAGCCGCGCCGCCTGGCCCGAAGATCGTGAGCGTCTGGTAAGCCGCGACATAGACCAGCCCATTGGCCACCATCGGCACGATGTTGGCGTTGCCGCCGAGGTTCGGCCACTGGCCCGCAGGCGCGGAATACAGCAAGGGCAGCGCGCCGTTCGCTGGAGCGGCGGAGAAGGCGTAGAGCGTCAGACCCGTGGCGGCCGTAGGGCGCCCCACCGCCCAGATGATGGCTGATCCGGGCGTGCCGCCATTGGAGCTGACCATCGTGAAGAAGCCGGGATCCTGTTCCGTGATCGGAATCGTGTTGGTCGTCGATTCCGCGATCCAATGCGGCGTCGGCGACGTGCCGATCTGCCAGGTCTGCAGCGCGCCGGCCGAGGTGACCACGCGCCCCACGCCGTCGTTGCGCTGATAATATGTCGGGCCGCACCAGCAGCCGTCATTGAGCTGCTGCATGTCGAGGGCGGTCGGCAGATTGTTCTGATCGAGCAGAAACAGCCGCCCGTCCTTCGAGACGATCGCGGCGAGGTCCGCGCCGCCCGGCTGCGTCGGCATCAACAGGACCCCCGAAGCGCCTAGGTCGAAGTCCCTCAGATCCAAGTCGAACTCGTTGCTGGGCGTGAACAGCGCGTTGAGCCCGGTCAGATTCGGCGACAGGCTGATCACGCTCTCCTGGATGTTCGTCACGCCGTCATAAGTGCTCGCCGGGGGGCAGACCCTGGGTTTGACCACCCAGTTGCAATCGGAATTGCCGGTGGCGAGGAAGAGAGCGCCGCCATTGGCGGCGATGCCGAATCCCGACATCCACACCGAGCTCAGAAAGAAGCTCGTCGGCGACGTCGCCTGCGTGTCGTTGAGCTGCGCATTTTGCAGCGGCGCAAGGTCCGTCGCTCGCCAGCCGAGCACCCAGCCGCGTGAATTGTTGGCTTGATAGTCGCAAAAGCTGCCGAAGCCCGCATAGATCACGCCGCCGCGCTCGAGCAGCGCCGGTCGCTGGCGTTGATAAGTGGCGTTGAAGTTGAAGGTCGAGCCATCGGTGAGCTTGTGGCTCGCCGTAACGGTGACCGGCGGCACGGCGTCGGCGAGCGTCGTTAGACTGAGCGCGTGCAGCTGATACTGAGGCGCCGCGCCGTTCACATAGGCCATGACATAGAGAAGCTGGAGCGAGAGGTCGATGACGGGCGTGCTCGTGATCCCGATGTTGGGGCCGTTGTTCATGCACTCGAAGGGCGCCGGCACGGGCGGGCCCAAATTCGTCGTCGCCAGCGTCTGACCGCTCTGCGCGTCGACGGCGTACACCGAGTTGTTCTGGGTCACGACGTAGACCACGTCGTGGACGCCGCCGGCGATCGTCAGCGCGGGCACGAGGAGCGGCTGCGCGTCGACCTGGTCGTCTAGCGCGACCGTGGCCACGACGCCGAAGCTCGCCGGGAACGCCGCCGCGCTGAGCACGGTCTCCTGGTTGTTCCAGCCGGTGCGCAGATTGTCGTAATGGTAGGTCCAGACCGCTCTGCCGCCCGCAACGGCAGGTCCCGTAACGGGCCACGATGAAACGGCGGCGAGCAACAGCCCGATCACAAGGCGCAGGGCGCGAATCTTATTCATGACAATTCCCCCCTGACGGGTCTTTGCGCGACGAGGCCGTGTCACTTTGACGCTAGGAGACGGCAGAGCGTCTGGAGTCGGAACATGCGCCGGCGCGAGCGTCTCGAATTGCGACCAAATTCGTTCGAGGCCGAACGAACCGACCCGGCGCCGCAAGTCTCGTGCGCGGACAGAGTGCTGCTGATGGATTTGCGGAGAGCGCGGCGCCGGGAGCTGAAGGTCCCAGCGCGAGGCGCGCCGCTAGAACTTTTTGGCGAGGAACGAATGAAGCATCATGGTCGCCACATCTGATGGCGGTAGGATAGTGTCCTGATTTGAATGGGGCCAGGCGCCCGCTACCGCAGATAGTCCAGACAGGAAGACGGACGCGGCCGTACTAATCGCGGCGCTTTATTTTTCTCGCCCGCGTCACTTAGTGTTTTACGGAAGCAGTCGACCCGTGGTTGGGGCTCATGAGTGGAAAGGCATTAAAATTCTTCATTCGAAAGCTCTTCGAACGGTTCGTAGCCCACTTTGCTGGCGTCATATACCTCGGTCACGCCAGAATTCGAAAATCCCTTCGGATAGATGACGCGGAACTTGTCCGTAACCGATTTGCTGAATTTCGGCCAGTCTTTGGGGACTTCTTCACATAGGAACGGGAGCGACGCCTCCGCAAACTCCGGATAGGCGGCGTAGCGCCTGTGGTGCGTCGGACGCACGGCTTCCATGAACAGCACCGCCTCGTCTGGGCCAAGCGAATTCAGGAGATCCTCGTAGGCTTCGATGAACGCCTGCGGCTTTTTTGCGTCGAGCCTCTTCCCGATCCTTTCCGGCTTGCTGTATTCGAGCCCAAGCCGATCCGGCACGGCGATTCCCCGTTGGCGAGCGCCTCCGCCTAGCCGATATCTATCGTGACCTTGGCATATCGTGACCTTGGCCTTGCTTAGCGATACAATCTCCGGTGCGTTGGCGCGGTTACGCCAGTTTGACCGACGAATAGGGATAGGGCACAGGGGACCCGTTAAATCGCATCAGAGGCCGCCATGCCGGACGCCACGACCGCCCCGCTGCTCTTCATCGATCGCGTCTCGCAAAGCTATGGACGGGGCGCCGACAAGGGCGCCGTTGTGCTCGACAACATCTCGCTGACGCTGAACGAGGGCGAGATCGTCGGCCTGCTTGGGCGTTCAGGCTGCGGCAAGTCCACGCTGCTGCGCATCGTCTCAGGCCTCAACCGGCCCTCCGCCGGCGAGGTGCTCTATCGCGGCGAGACCGTCTCTGGGCCTGTCGACGGCGTCGCCATGGTGTTCCAGAGCTTCGCGCTTTTTCCCTGGCTCACGGTGCTCGCAAATGTGGAGCTGGGGTTGCGCGCAAAAGGCGTGCCCGAAGAGGAGGCGCGCAAGCGCGCGCTGCAAGCGATCGACATCATCGGCCTCGACGGCTTCGAGAACGCCTACCCCAAGGAGATCTCCGGCGGCATGCGGCAGCGCGTCGGCTTTGCGCGCGCGCTCGTCGTCGCGCCGAGCATCCTGCTCATGGACGAGCCTTTCTCGGCCCTCGACGTGCTGACCGCGGAGACGCTGCGCACGGACCTGCTCGACCTCTGGGTCGAAGGCCGCATGCCGATCAAGTCGATCCTGATGGTCACGCACAATATCGAGGAAGCGGTGCTGATGTGCGACCGGATCATCGTGCTCTCGTCCAATCCCGGGCGCATCGCCGCCGAGATCAGGGTCTCGTTGCAGCATCCGCGCAATCGGCTCGACCCGGAGTTCCGCCGGCTCGTGGACCAAATCTACGGGCTGATGACGCGCCGTCACGACATGGCGAAGGCTGCGGCGCCTGGCGCTTTCCCGGGGCTCGGACTCGGCATGGCGCTTCCCACAGTCTCGACCAACACGCTCGCTGGCATGATCGAGGAGGTCGCGGCGCCGCCCTATGACGGCAAGGCAGATCTGCCCGCGCTCGCCGACAGCCTGCAGCTCGAGATCGACGATCTCTTCCCCGTCGCCGAGACGCTGCAGCTCTTGCGGTTCGCTGAGCTCGCGGAGGGCGACATCAAGCTCACGCCGGCGGGCAAGCGCTTCGCGGAATCGGGCGTCGACCAGCGCAAAAAACTCTTCGGCGACCATCTGCTGGCCTATGTGCCGCTGGCCCAGCGCATCCGCCGCGTGCTCGACGAGCGCCCGACGCATCACGCGCCGGCGACGCGCTTCCGCGAGGAGCTCGAGGACTATATGAGCGAGGCCTACGCCGAGACGACGCTGAAGAGCGTGACGACGTGGGGCCGCTACGGCGAGATCTTCGCCTATGACGAGAGCACGCAGGCCTTCAGCTTGGAGAACCCGCAGTAAGTCGCGAAGCGGCGCATCAGGAACCCAAGGACTTACGAGGACTGCAGGAGAAGCAGTCAGACGAGGATTCGATGGATGAACATACAATTTGAGTGGAGGCTTGAAGCCTACCATGAAGCGCTTTTGCCGATTTGAGCGGCCCGGATTACTTTCCTACGCCGGCGTGGACAAGCCACGCCCCGATAGAAAACGAGAAGTTCGTCGGCGAGATATGGGAATGCGCTTGCGGCGACGGGGCCATGTCGAAGGTTCTCGCCTTATCAGGAAACCGCGTTGTCAGCTCTGATCTCTACCGTAGAGGGTTTGGAGAGGCTGGCGTCGATTTTCTCGCTGCCGACCGCAAGGCGGCGGACAAGGTCGCTTTGCGCTAGCTCCTTACCGCAACTCGAAAGCCAGCCGATCAGCGCTTCCGGCTCGCTGACGACGATCGCCTGCAAATCAACCCTGCCCTTCCTGACAGGGGCAGGAATTACAGAAAAGAAAAATTCAAGAAGTTTCGCTCTTGTATTTCAGTGGAGCTTAGAGAAAATCACGAAGAGTTTGCTATGTTTAGTGGAGAAGGTCATTTTAGCGCAGATACGTATCAATCAGAGAGCGCAACCCCTGAGTTTGGCCCCTTTTTCACACCGTGGCACAAAATCCAGACAAAATTTGTCTTGATATCGGCTGTGGCTTACGACAGAACGTGCGCCACAACTGTTTGTACACTGAAGCCTATCCGTCATTGGCGGCAGATATTATTGTTCCACCTTCATGTTTATGTCAGTTGCCCTCTGTCCGCGAGGGCTGCTTGCGCGTTATCGGGCTACGCCCTTTCGCGCGCCAGCACTTCTCTCGCTCGCGCCGCGTCGCGGTGCATCTGCGCGATCAGCGCGTCGATCGAGGCGAATTTCTCCTCGCCGCGCAGAAAGGCGTAGAAGACCACCTCCACCATTTCTCCATAGAGGTCGCCGTCGAAGCCAAAAACATAGACCTCGAGCAGCGGCGGCCCGTCGTCGAATGTCGGCCGCCTTCCGAAGCTCGCCACGCCGTGATGGACAACGCCGCGCGCTTCGAGCGTCACCGCATAGACGCCGTGGGGAAGGCGATTCGAGGGATCGAGCACGATGTTCGCTGTCGGGAAACCGAGATTTCGCCCGCGCTTGTCGCCGTGGATCACCACGCCCTCGACGAAATAGGGCGCGCCGAGGAGCTCGCGGGCGAGCCTGACGTCGCCTTGCTCGAGCGCCTCGCGCGTCGCCGTCGACGAGACGGCTTCGAGGCTGCCGGCCTCGTCCTGCACAATGCGCTCGACGATCTCGACGCCGAAACCGAGACGCGCCCCCTCCTCGCGCAGGAAGTCGGCGTCGCCGCGCCGGCCCGCGCCGAAGCGGAAGTCATAGCCCGCGACGACGGCCGAGACGTCGAGGCGCAGCTTGAGCACGTTTCGCGTGAACGCTTCCGCCGAGAGCGAGGCGAAGCTCCTGTCAAAGGTCAGTATGACGAGTCCGCTCAGTCCGAGCTTGGCGAGTAGCGCGGCCTTGGCCTCAGGCGGCGTGAGGCGGAAGATCACCGGGCGCCCGGCGAAGAAATCCGCTGGATGCGGCTCGAAGCTCACGACCTCGCAGGGCTTCGCCGTCGCCTGCGCAAGAGAAAGCGCGCGCGCGATGACGCCGCGGTGGCCGCGATGCAGGCCGTCGAAATTGCCGAGCGCCGCCACGGCGCCGGCAAGCCCCACGGGCGGCGCAGGCGGATCGCGGACCACGATGAAAGGGCGGGAAGCCGTGGCCAAGGCGGCGGCTTCAGCTCGCGGGGACGGGCGGGCGCTGCGCCTGCTCGCGGCTCGGCACCATAACCATCGCCTCGCCGTCGAGCACGACCTTGCCGTCCACGCTGCACTCGCATTTGAGCCGGGCGCGACGGCCCTTCTCGACGAGCTCGACGACCTCGACGAGCACGTTGATCACGTCGCCGATCTTCACCGGCGCGCGAAAGTTCAGCGTCTGCGACAGATAGACCGCGCCAGGTCCCGGCAGATACATGCCGATGACCGTCGAAATCAGCGAGGCGGTGTAGAGCCCGTGCACGATGCGCTCGCCGAATCGCGTTTTGCTCGCGAAATGATCCGAGAGATGAATGGGATTGCGATCGCCCGAGAGATCCGCGAAGGCGATCACGTCGTCGTCCATCACGGCCTTCATCAGGGTCTCGCGCATGCCGACGCTCAGGTCCTCGAAATGGTATATTTTGAAGGGCGTCGACATCGGTCACCTGGGAGGAGTTTCGGGCGGGGCGGTTTCCCCTATTACCACACAATGCGCGGCGCCAAAGCCGCAGGATCAGCGCCGACCCGCGCGAATAGGGCGCGGAGCGCAGCGCAGTCGAGCGCGCCGTCGGGCTTCAAGAGCTCGTCGCGGTGCACGCCGCCGGTCACGAAAAGGCAGTCGATGTGGGCGCGGGCCGCGCCCAGGAGGTCGGTCTCGGCGCCGTCGCCGATGGCGAGAACGCGGGCGCGCTCGAGCGGCGCGCCGCGCGCTTCCGCGAGCTGCGCCAGCGCCGAATCGTAGATCGGCGTCTCGGGCTTGCCGAAGATCTTCACCTCGCCGCCGAGCGCGGCGTAGCGTCGCGCCAGCGCGCCCGCGCACCAGTAGAGCCGGTCGCCGACGCCCACCACGACGTCCGGGTTGGCGCAAAGCATGACGAGGCCGCGCTCCCTGAGCGCCGCGAGGCGCTCGTCATAGTCCTGCGGCGTCTCGGCCTCGTCGTCGACGAGGCCCGTGCAGACGACGAAATCCGCCGCCTCCGGGGAAACGCGCCTGACAGCGCGCCCAAGGCGGCGCGCCGCTGCTTCGAACAGCGCGTCGTCGCGATGCGGCCCCAAGTGAAAGCAAGCCTGGTCGCCACGCGCGACGATCTCCTGCAGGGTGAGCTCGCCCGCCGAGACGATCGCGTCGTGGGCGTCGTCGGGGAGGCCGAGGCCTCGAAGCTGGCGCAGCACCTCCTCGCTCGGACGCGAAGCGTTGGTGATGAGCGCGACGACGCCGCCCCGCGCCCGGAAGGCGCGCAGCGCCGCGGCGGCCTCCGGGAAGTGCCGCCTGCCGTCGATGAGCACGCCCCAGACGTCGCAGAGGATGGCGTCGTAGCGCTCCGCGAGCTCAGCGAGACCCGCGATTTGGGGGGAAATCTGCGTGTTGATTTCATACCTCCGAGACACAAGAGGCGCGACTGCGGCTGCGGCTTCGCCTTTCGCCTATCGCAAATGCGAAACGGAAGCCATTTCGTCTTGATACAGCGCAAAAAAATGGGCGCATGGAGCCGATCGGGCGCACATTCGGGAGAAGCCGCATGCTGACCGCTTTCCTCGACCAGGTCACGGGTCCGAGCCAAGGGGGCATCTCTCCCCAGCGCCTCAGCGAGGCGCTGCGTGTCTCGCTCTCGGAGATCGCGCGTCTCGCCAAGGTTGAACGCAGCACCCTCACGCATCGGCCGGGCCCGCCGGCCGTGCGGCGGCGGCCGGGCGAGATCGCTCGCATCATTACGGTCGCCGCCGAGCTGCTCGGCGGACCCGTTCAAAACCGCGCCCCCGCCAGCGCCTCAGCGTGCTTTTCCCCCGCCACGGCCCGGAACTCGCCGCTCGCTTCGTCAAGCGCGAGGAGCTTGCCGTCCATGACGCTGAAATAGGCGCCGTAAAGCTTCAAATAATGGCGGCGCTCCAGCGTTTCGATCATCGGGAAGCTGCGCAGGTTGCGCAATCCCTGCCTGATCGACTCGAACTCGAGCCGCGTCAGATAGGCGCGATCGAGCAGCAGCGGCCGCGGACCGGCGCGGTCGGCGGCGGGACGCAGCAGCTTGATCCAGCGCCCGATGAAATCGCCCTCAGAGAGTGGCGGCGCGTCGGGATTGGCCAGGCTCTCGGCAAAAGCCGCGACGCCGCCGCATTGGCCATGGCCAAGCACGACAAGATGCTGGACCTTGAGCGCCATGACTGCGTATTCGAGCGCCGCCGACGCGCCGTGATAATGGTCGTCTGGCTCGAAGGGCGGCACGAGATTGGCGACATTGCGCAAAATGAAGAGCTCGCCCGGCCGCGCGTCGAAGATCGCCTCGGGCGAGACGCGCGAATCGCAGCAGCCGATCACCATCGTCGTCGGGCGCTGGCCCTTCTCGGCAAGCTCGCGGAAGCGTGCGTGCTCGCGCTCGAAGCGGCCTCTGAGAAAGGTTTTGTAGCCCTCGACCAGATGAGCGGGCAATGAGGCGCTTTCACGCGGTGGGCCGCTGGCGTCGGACATGACCTCTCCTCTCGATGCGAAACGCGGAAGATTCCGCCTTCACAGACATTTGCACAGACTGCCGGCTCCGGCCTATTGGCGCGGCGGCGGCGGCTCCCTTATTGTAGCGACATCCGCCGCAGGCAAGAGCCCAGCAGCCGAGATAGCGCCGCCCTCGAAGCCGGGGAATGCGCGCGCTAAAGGCAGATGACGATGATAGCGAAGTTGAAACGCAGCGTGTTGGCGATGCCGGGCTCCAACGCCAGGGCGTTGGAGAAGGGCAAGACGCTCAAGGCCGACGTGCTCATGTTCGAGCTCGAAGACGGCGTGGCCGAGTCCGCCAAGGCGCTCGCGCGCGAGCAGGTCGTCGCCGCGATCAAAGGCGGCGGCTATGGCGAGAGGCAGCTCGTCGTGCGCGTCAATACGCGCGGGTCGCCCTGGTACCGCGCCGACATCGCCGCGCTCGCAGCGGTCGGTCCCGACGCGATCGTCATTCCCAAGGTCAATTCGCGCGACGACATTTTGAGGGCCGCAGCCGACCTCATCGCCCATGGCGCGCCGCCGAGCACGCGGCTTTGGGCGATGATCGAGTCGCCACGGGCCATTCTCGACGTCGAGAAGATCGCCAGCGCCTCGGACGACTCCCTCTCCCGTCTCGAAGCGCTCGTGCTCGGTCCGAACGACATCGCCAAGTCGACGCGGGCGCGCCTGACGCCGGGCCGGCCGGCCCTTGCCGCTTGGCTCTCTGCGGCCGTGCTTGCGGCGCGCGTGCACGGGATCGAGATCATCGATGGCATTTACAATGATTTCAAGGACGAGGCCGGGCTGCGAGCCGAGGCCGAACAGGGCCGCGACTTCGGATTCGACGGCAAGATGCTGATTCACCCCGCGCAGATCGATGCCGTCAACGAGATCTTCGCGCCGAGCGAAGCGGAAGTCGCCTTCGCCCGCAGGGTCCTGGAGACCTTCGAAGCGCCGGAGAACGCGGACATCAGCGTCGCCCAGATCGATGGCCAGATGGTCGAGCGTCTGCATGTCGAGACGGCGCGGCGCACGCTGGCGCTAGTGGCGGCGACTAAGTAGGCGGGCGGGCGGATCCGTCCCGGTTCGCTCGCGCCGTTGAAATACTGCCCCTCAGCGTACGCGAGAGCTCCACAAGATCCAAGCATGTGAATTGTCCGGCGCGGCCTCGTCGCTTCCGGCCGTTATCATTCGCCCGATGAGGTTCTGCGCGAGGCCGCTCGCCTCGTTCAGGTGGGCGAAATGCGGCTTGCGACGCTGGACGCCGCCATTGAGCGCAGACTTGCCAATGTCGCCGCAGGACGAGTGTCGCCCGCCGCCGACGCGTTCGACGCGCTTGAAGCCAAATATCAGGCGATGGCGGACGCGAAAGGACGATGATCGTCATTCTTTCAATATGAGCGGAGACCGGTCTCGCGGCGCAGGCCGCGAGCCTTGCGAAGGACTTGCCGACATGCCGCAATCGCACAAAATCAAAGTGCTGAAGAGAAGTCTGATAGCAAAAGCGACTGAACTTTTCGCCGAGTCGCCCTGGTGGCCTGCGTCAGCCAAACTGAAGGGTTTTCGAGCGAGCCTGGAGGCTCGCATCGCCGCCCTCAAATTGGCTGACGCAAGACACTAGGGGGGGCCAAACCCCATCAAGAATTATGACACACGCGAAGTTGAGCCGAGAAGCATCTCGACCTCTTCTACGTCGGCAGGCTTCGTCAAGTGCCCGTCGAAGCCGGCTTCTTTCACACGCGCGCGCGTCCCCTCTTCTCCCCATCCCGTCAAGGCGATGAGCGTCGCCTTTTGCCCGGCCGGCAGTTCGCGCATGCGCCGCGCCGTTTCGAAGCCGTCCATTCCAGGCATGCCGATATCGAGAAACACCAGTTCTGGCGCGAACTCGGCGCATGTCGCTAGACCTTCCACGCCGCTATGAGCCACCCGAACGTTCGCGCCCAATGTCTCGAGCAGGAGCGCGAAGCTGTCAGCGACGTCCGGCGTATCGTCAATGACCAGCACGCGGCGTGAGGCTGTCGCCTCGCATTTCAACAGTTTCGAAGGTGGAGCGCCGGCCTCGATCTTCGAGGAAAGTGGCAGACGCACGACAAAGCGGCTGCCGCGGCCCGCGCCTTCGCTGTGCGCCTCGACGGCCCCGCCATGCAGCTCGACAAGGCTGCGCACGAGCGACAGCCCGATCCCCAGGCCGCCACTGGAGCGGTCGCGGCCGTTGCTGGCCTGGGCAAACAGATCGAACACGCGCGGCAGCATGTCCTTGGCGATGCCGACGCCCGTGTCGGCCACGCTCACGACCGCCTGGCCGCCAGCGCGCTCCGCCGCAATCTCGATGCGTCCCCCGGAATTCGTGAATTTGGCGGCGTTGTTCAGCAGATTGGAGAAAACTTGGGTGAGGCGCACCGCGTCGGCTTCGATCGGCAAAGGCTCCTCAGGCAGCATCAGGCGAAGCTCGAGCGCGCCCGCGTCGATGAGACCGCGGCTCATCTCGACGGAGTGCTTGATGACGGTCGCAAGGTCCATCGGCTCCTTCAGCAGCACGATTTTGCCGCGACTGATGCGCGAGACTTCCAACAGGTCGTCGACGAGGCGGATGAGGTGATCGACCTGCCGCTCCATCATGGCTTGGACGCGCTCCGCTTTCTCTCCCTGCGCTCCGGCCCTGCGCAACACGTGCAAGCCGCTGCGGATTGGCGCGAGCGGATTGCGCAACTCATGGGCGAGGGTCGCGAGAAATTCATCCTTGCGGCGATCGGCGTCTTTCAGCGCCGCCTCGGCGCGCTTTCTCTCGGTGATGTCCATCGTGACCCCGCAGCAGCGCGTCACATTCCCCTGAGCGTCGCGGTAACACGATCCGCGACCTTCCAACCAGCGAACGGTTCCATCCGGCCAAAGCGAGCGATACTCGGCGTGATACTCGCGGCCGTCCTTCATCGCTTGCGCGAATAGCGTCTCAGTTCCCTCGCGATCCTCGGGCTGAAGCCTGGACGCCCAAGCCCTGTAACTCGGCGCCACCTCGCCAATCTCATAACCCAACATCCGGAAGTGCTCGTCGCTCCAGACGACTTCGTTCGTCGGCAGATGCAAGTCCCAGGTCGCGAGCCGGCCGGCCGACAAGACGAGATTTAGGCGGTGCTCGCTCGCGCGCAGCGCTTCCTCGGCTTGCTTGCGCGCGGTTAC
>DATHCI010000017.1:0-20932 GCA_035319645.1 Methylocystis sp.
GAGCCCGTTCTCGAGCGACATGAAGCCGACCACCATCGAGACCGCGTTGCGCCGCACGACCATCATCAGCATGCCGAGCAGCACGACCGAAAGCGCGAAGGCGATGTCCTCTCGCGCCAGTGGGTCGGCTGCGGCCGTCGCAGGGAGCACGACGCCGAGCGACAATGCGACGAGCGCGATGCCAACGAGCATCGTGACGCCAATTCCGCCCACGACCTCGATCTCGCGATGGATGCGCATGCGCTCGATCATGTTTCGCAGGCTCACAGGAATGATCAGCGCCTTGAAGATGAGCGCGATGGCGGCGGTCACATAAAGATGCGAGGCGTGCTGGGCAAAGGCCTGCCAGCCCACCGAAAAGGAGAGAACCACGGCGTGAATCGTGAAGACGTTGATCAATCCCGACAGCCGATCCTGGTAGAGCAGCACGAAGCTCGTCAAGACGAGGCTGCCCGCGAAGAGGTGCGCGACGTCGAAGTAAAGCCGTTCCATCTAAAGGCTCCTTGACACAAAGAGCAGCAGCGTCCCGAGCAAGCCGAGCATCAGCGCCGCCCCAAGAAAGTCCGGAACGCGGAACACGCGCATCTTGGCGGTCGAAATCTCGAAGAAGGCCAGGAGGAAGCCGCCGACGGCCAATTTGGCGAGATAGGCAAGCGCCCCGTAAAGAAACGCGCGCGGACCGGCGCCCGCGGGCGCAATGCCCAAGGGAACGAAGATGCAGGCGATCATCGACAGGTAGAGCAGGAGTTTCAACGCCGAGGCGAGCTCGATCATCGCGAGGTGGCGACCGGAATATTCCAGAACCATCGCTTCATGCACCATCGTCAATTCGAGATGGGTCGCCGGATTGTCGACAGGAATCCGTCCGTTTTCCGCGATGGCGACGATCGCCAGCCCGATCAAGGCAAGGCCAAAGGACACGCGCAACTGGTAATGCGCGAGAGAGCTCGCTGCGATTTCCGAGAGCTGCGTCGATCCCGCAATCAGCGCCACCGAGAAGACGATCATGATCATCGCCGGCTCGGCCAGGGAAGCGAACATCGTCTCGCGGCTGGAGCCGATGCCGCCGAAGCTCGTTCCGACGTCCATGCCGGCGAGCGCCAGAAGGAACCGCGCGGCGCCAAGCAGCGCGGTGATCGCGATGAGGTCGCCGCACCAGCTGAACATGAGCCCGGCGGCATAGGTCGGAACGAGCGACGCAGCGACCCAGGTCGTCGCGAAGATCAAATAGGGAGCCGAACGAAACAGCCAGGAGGCGTTCTCGGCGAGGACCGTCTCCTTGCGCATGAGGCGCAGCAAATCTCGGTAGGGCTGCAGGATCGGCGGGCCGCGGCGACGCAGCAGCCGCGCTTTGACTTTGCGCGTGAAGCCGACGAGGAGGGGCGAAAGCGTCAGCACGACGCCCATTTGCCCGCCCTGGGCGGCGAGGTCGAGGATCACTGCCATATCGCCACCACCAGAAGGAGCAGCACGAGCGCCGCGAAGACGAGGCTGAGATAGCCTTGGATCGTGAGAAAATGCGCCTTGTTGAGCTGATCCGCGCAAAAGTCGACGGCTCCGGATAAAGGGGCGTAGAGACCCTCGAAGGCGCGGTCGCGGATTTCGACCCCCAGTCGCGCCGGTCGCGTGTCGCCGGGAGTTGGCATGTCGAGATGGTCGCGCGCGACGAAGACGATATTGCCGAGCGCGCGACGGACCGGCTGCGCGAAGCTGCTCGCCGTATATTGCGTCGCCGGGCTTGGATCGGGGTAGCCGCAGTCCCATGCCGGACCGCGCCGCGTATTCCGCGATCCAAGAACATGGATGACCCGCGCGGCCAGGAACGCGGAGATCGCGACGAACAGGCACACCAGCAACCCGTTATAGGAGCTGCGGCTCTCCGCGATCGGGACGATCGACAGCCAGGGAATTTCCTCTTGCGCCGGCATGCGCCCGCCGACGAACAGCCGCGCGGCCGGCGAAATCGTGTCGATGAGGAAGCTCGGCAAAACGCCTGCGAGGAGACAAAGCGTGAGCAGCGCCGCCATGGTCGAAAGCGACAACTTATCCGTTTCACGCGCGGCGGCGGCCGCTTCGGACCGGGCGCGGCCCAGAAATGCAGTTCCGTAAGCGCGCACGAAGCAGCCGGCCGTCAAGGCGGCGCTCAACGCAAGCATGGCGCCGACCGCCGGAACGGTGAGCTTCAGGCTCCATTGCGGCAGCGACGGACTGAGCAAAATGGCTTGAAAAATCAGCCATTCGGAAACGAATCCATTGAACGGCGGCAGCGCGGAGATCGCGATGGACGCACCGAGCAGGACGAAAGCCGTTCGCGGCATGACGTGGATCAGTCCGCCGAGCCGCTCGATGTCGCGCTCGCCTGTCGCGGTCTGCACGGCGCCCGCGCCGAAGAACAGAACGCTCTTGAACAACGAATGATTGAACGCGTGGAACAGGGCGGCGGTGAAAGCCAAAGCCGCCGGCAAGGCCATGCCGTTGGCCTTGAACGCCAGAGCCAGGCCGAGCGCGATGAATATGACGCCGATGTTTTCGATCGTGCTGTAGGCGAGCAGCTTCTTGAGATCGCTCTGGATCATCGCGAACAGGATGCCCAAGACGGCGGTGACGGCGCCGAGCGCCAGGAGCGGTATTCCCCACCAAAAAGCCGGCGCTCCCAGAAGGTCGAAGACGATGCGGACAAAGCCGTAAACTGCGACTTTCGTCATCACGCCGCTCATCAGGGCCGAAACGTGACTGGGCGCCGCCGGATGCGCGAGCGGCAGCCATATGTGGAGCGGCGCCAGCCCGGCCTTGGAGCCTGCGCCGAGCAGCGTCAACGCCAGGACGAGGCCGGATTTCCAAGCTTCGCGCTCCCCCGCTCGGATCGCATCGAAGGAATAATCCCCCGCCGAGCTCGCAAGCAGGCCGTAGGCCATCAGAGCGCAAGCGTGCCGAAGCTCGCCATGATGAGATAGATGAAGGCCGCGCGACGGTTCTCGGCGTCTTCGTGATGCGCCAGAACGAGCGCCCAGGACGTGAGCGACATGAACTCCCAGGCGACGAGAAAGCTAAAGGCGTCGCCGGCCATCGCGACGAGGTTCATGCCGGCGAGAAACGCCGGAAAAAACGGCAGCACGCGTGAGGGATGCTTCTCATGCGCGCCATAGCCGAGCGCGTAAGAGCTCGCGGCGGCGCCGCCGAGATTGACGATCGCGAGGAAGAAGGCGCTCAACACGTCCAATTGGAAATGCGCGCCCACCCAAGGAAGCCCGAGCGGCAAAGTTGTCGACAGAGCGGACGCTCCGCGGGGAATGACGGCGGCGATGAACAGAACCAGGCAAAGGCCGAAGCAAAGCCCATAAACGATCCGGCTCGCGTCTTTTCGCCAGTTGAGCGCTACGGCCAGGCCCGCCACTCCGAGCAGTCCAGCGACGCTCCACAGGGCGATGATCAAGGGCATTGCAGTCTATCTCCCCTCGCGGTTGGGCGAAGCGCTTTCCGCCCGCTCTTCCGTCTCGGTTCGCTCGCGGCGCGCGCCGCTGGCGTTCTTCAAACGAACGCCGCGCCCCCCGCCTTGGCTGATCGCCCCTTCGTTGATCAGCTCTATGCCCAGCCTCTCCAACGCCGTGATGAGCTTGGTGAACGAGTCCACGTTGCCGCGGATGAGATCTTCGCTGGTCTCCATACGCTGGATCGTCGGCAACGAGAGCCCTGAGAGCTCGGCGAGCTTTCGTTGATCGACGCCGGCGAGCGCGCGCGCCGCTCGAAGCTGGGCGGAGGTGATCATGTTTGAAACATCAATTATTGGTGTGGTTGCCTCATAACTAACGAATAAACCCTGATTCGTGATTGTGCAAGGCGATTTGCTGGGCAATCTGGGGAACGCTCTGAAGATGTGGCCCACTGCGCCGTGGCGGGGCCAATCGGAGAAGTTGCTGCGGTTTGGCGAAAGCCTAAAGAGCGGCTCTGCCTGTTGCTCGAGGACCCTCGACTGCGAGGACCATCGGCTGCGTTCGACGTCGCGCCCTATCTTGATCTAAGATCCGACGACGAAATTCCGTCGGCGGGAATCACATGACGCAAAGGGATTGAGCATGGCCGGGGCGCGCTATCACAAAGCGAAAATTGGAGAGCGGGAGCTTAGGCCCGAAACGCTGATGCTCGGTTACGGTTACGATCCGCGTCTTTCCGAGGGATCGGTCAAGCCGCCGGTGTTCCTGACTTCGACCTTCGTGTTCCAGACCGCTGAAGAGGGTCGCGACTTTTTCGACTATATGGCCGGGCGACGGGCGCCGCCCGAGGAAGGGCGGGCGGGCCTCATTTACTCTCGCTTCAACCACCCGAACCTCGAAATCGTCGAGGATCGGCTTGCAATTTACGAAAAGGCCGAAAGCGGGTTGGTGTTCGCTTCGGGCATGGCGGCGATCGCCACGGCGATGCTCGCCTACGTGCGGCCAGGGGAGACGGTGTTGCACAGTCGGCCGCTCTACGGCGGCACCGAGGTTCTCCTCGACAAGACCCTCGCCTCCTTCGGAGTCAAAGGCGTCGGCTTCACCGACGGTCTTGACGAGTCGGACATTCGCTCGGCCGCCGGGCGGGCCGGCGCCAACGGACGTATCGCCATGATCTTCATCGAGACGCCGTCAAATCCGATGAACAGTCTCGTCGACATCGCGCTCGTGAGGCGGATTGCGGAGGACATCGGCCGCCGCCAAGGCTCTCGTCCGCTGGTCTGCTGCGACAACACGCTGCTCGGGCCGGTGTTTCAATCCCCTCTCCGCCACGGCGCGGATTTGTCGCTTTATTCGCTGACGAAGTATGTGGGCGGCCACAGCGATCTCATTGGCGGCGCGATCGTCGGCTCCGCCCTCGATCTGAAGCCCATTCGCGCCATGCGCGGCGCCATTGGAACGCAGCTCGACCCACATTCGTGCTGGATGCTGGCGCGCTCTCTCGAGACGCTGTCGCTCAGGATGGAGCGAGCGGCCGACAATGCGGCGATTGTGGCGAGCTTCCTCGCCGGACATCCCAAAGTTGCGCGCGTTCATTATCCGCCCTTGCTGCCCGCCGACCATCCCGCGCGCAGATTGATGGAGAGACAGTCAGCTTCGGCCGGCTCCACCTTTTCCTTCGAGGTCAGAGGAGGGCAGCCGAAAGCCTTCGCCTTCCTCAACCGCCTTCAGCTGTTCAAATTGGCGGTGAGCCTCGGCGGCACGGAGTCGCTGATCTGCCATCCGACGACGACGGTGCATTCCGGATTGACCGAGGAGGCTCGCCGCGAAATCGGAATCACGCCGTCCTTGATTCGCATGTCGATCGGGATCGAGCATCCCGACGATCTCATCGCCGACATTAGCCAGGCCTTCACATGATGCGGATGCGGCGCGGCGTTTACGGAGGCAGCAGAAATGAGCCGCGCCTCGGGGATGGCCGGCAACAGGTCAGCTGCGTGTTGACCACTCGATTCCGATGAGAGTGCGAGGTTCATCCGATCTGAAATCTTCATGTTCGCGCCCGCACCGCTTGGACGAGATGGAAATAAAACGAACCGTCATCTCGCCAGTGGCGCGTCACTGCGTAGGTGGGCCGATAGCGCGAATAAACTCGCCTTCCTTGCTATCCTCCGATCTCAAGCAGTTCGCGTGCATGTCGGCCCCGCTCCTCTTCAAGCCAATAGTCTCGCTAGTCGGGATCCGGTCAGGCCACCGCTGGCGACAACTCTTCAGCCCGGCGGCGCAGCCGGCGAAAGCCGCGGACTCGCTTGCGCCGGTCCCACTTCCGCATCGCGATAGCGCGCCACGCGGTCGCCGAGATCCATGAACGGTCGCTCCACATAGCGCCAGGTCAGCGAGGCGACCGCCAGCGTGTAGGGGAAGGCGATTGCGAGCGCGAGCGTCGAACTCGCGTCGACCGCCTCCGGGCGCGCGTGGCCGAAGGCCAGCGCCATGAGCCCGGCGATCGGAATGTGCAGAAGATAAATCGAGAAGCAGCGCTCGCCCATGAAAGCGAGAGCTCGCAAGGGCAGGCTCGTCGCGGCGTTTCGGCGCTCCTCGCGCAGCACGACGCTCGCGACGATCGCCGCGGCGAGGAGCGTCGTCGCCGAGACGACGGCGGGGTCGAGGAAGCCGCCGGTCGGCGCGCCATCGCGAGAAAGCAGCGTCGCGACGACCGAAAAGACCGAGGCGAGCCAGCCCGCCGCGATGAGGACCTTGATCGCGCCGTTCAAACGCGGCGCGAGCGCGATGACGAGTCCCCAGCCGAAACTGTCGAGTCGGCAGAACGTGAATGTATAGGCGGCGACGCCGCCAAAGGCGCCCGCAATGGCGAAGCGCAGGAGCGGCGAGAGAGCGATCATCGACAAAGCCGCGATCAGCAGGCCGCGCGGCGCCAGCCGCAAAACAAATAGCGGCAGAAAGAGATAGAAATGCTCTTCGATGGCCAGCGACCAGGTGGGCCCCAGAAACTGAGCGCCCCAGCCGCTGTGCAGCCCATCCCAGAAATTCTGCAGAAAGCCGGCATAGACCCAGAAGGGCGCGAGATTGACGAAGAGCCAGGTCATCGGGAAGCTCGCGCCAACGATGAAGGCCGCCGCGAGCATGACGAGATACATCGGCAGCACGCGAAACATCCGCCGAAGATAGAAGATCTGCGCCGCACGAGGCGCATCGCGGTGGGCGAGCAGATTGCGCGCGAGCAGATAGGCCGACAGCACGAAGAACAGATCGACGCCGGCCCAACCGTATTCGGCGACGCGCGCGGCGGCCGCGGGCAGGCCCAGAGCTCGTCCGAGCCAGAGGCCATGCACATAGTGATAGACGACGACGGCGAGGATCGCCGCGCCGCGCAGGGCGTCGATATGCGTCGATTTCTTCACCATGCGGGCCGCGCCCTCCCCCGCGCGCCTGACCTCAGGGTCCGGAGACTAGCGCGGGCGCATTAACCGATGATGAGACGGCGCCTATGGGTTCGAGCGATCCTTGGCGATGATCTCGGCCCAGGCGCGCGCCGCCTTCTCGGCGCCCGAGCCCGCGAAATGGCACTGGTCGTAACGATCGAGCTCGCCGAGCAGGACGTCGGTGTCGACTCCCGCGCGCAGGCCCTCGCCGCTCGCGCCGAGGCGTCTCAGTTCGATCGCCACAGGGAGCTGCGGATCATAGGGCCTGAACGGCAGGCATTTGGTGGCGACGCCGACGAAGACCTCAAGACGCGGATCGGGTTGCCTGGCGCGCAGCGTCGCAACCACGCTCCGGAAGCGAGCGCGGTATTCTTCCGCGCTCGTCTCGTCGCGCGCGTCGCTCTCGCCCTGCACCCACAGCGCATGAGTCACGCGGTAGCCGCCGCGTGCGAAATCCGCAGCCGCGGCGGCCACGAGAGGGTTGAGGTCGCCGTCCTTGGCGAAGCGCGCGACCGGGACTCCGCCGACCGCCACGACGCTGAGCACGACCGCGTCATAGGCGCCGGAGTCGATCAGCCCGTTCGCCGTCTCGGTCCAATATTCGCCTTGCACCCCCGTCGCGCCGAGCAGCGGCGAAGCGGCGACGTAGCACGCGCCGTCAAAAAAATTGACGATTTTCGCGCCGTGGCGCGAGGCGAAGCCCTGCCCCGCGTGATTGGCGGCGTTGGATTGCCCCATGGCGAGGATGACCGCGGTGCGTTCCGTCTGCGGCGGGCACGGAACGGCCGCCTTCTCGCGGTCGAGGACGATCCGGCCGAAGCGATCGAAGCCGAAGCGCCCCTGCGGACTGGATGGCTTGCCGCCGGAAGTTTGCGAGACGGCCGCCTGGGTGAGCACGCCGGCGAGGAATGCGAGCGCGGCGACGGGCAGGACCAGGAGCGCGCCGGGGCGCGCTTCGACACGGGCATGCATGAGGCCTTGCCTTCCGGAACCGAACCGCGAGTGGAACAATTATGCGCGCGCTCGCCTTAGCCGAAGGTAAAATACCTGCGCGAGCGTCTGGACATGGAAGCGGACCGCTTCGAAGGCCTGCGACGACCGGCGTCTCGGTCGCTTGACAAGCCACAGCGTTGTTATAGCTTTGTGCGACGCACAATTCGCCCGCCCGGCGATCATCAAACCACTTCAGCGCTTGCCTAGCGACGCGGCTCACGCGCTCGCTTGCGGCGCTTCGGGCGCGGCCAAACCAAGGGTGTCGAGCGATGACCCAGGAAAAGGCTTCTCTCACCGTCGGCGACAAGACCGTCGCTCTCGACATCCTCGACGGCTCGATCGGGCCGAGAGTCGTCGACATCCGCCCGCTTTACGCGGAAACGGGCCTCTTCACCTACGATCCGGGCTTCACCTCCACGGCGAGCTGCGAGTCCAAGATCACCTATATCGACGGCGACGCCGGCGTGCTGCTCTATCGCGGCTATCCGATCCAGGAGCTCGCCGAGCACGGCGACTTTCTCGAGACCGCCTATCTGCTGCTCTACGGCGAGCTGCCGACGAGCGCGCAAAAGGCGGACTTCGACTACCGCATCACCCGCCACACCATGGTGCACGAGCAGATGGCGCGGTTCTTCCAGGGGTTCAGGCGCGACGCGCATCCCATGGCGGTGATGGTCGCCTCGGTCGGCGCGCTCTCCGCCTTCTATCACGACTCGACGAATATCGCCGATCCCGAGCAGCGCGTGATCGCCTCGACGCGCATGATCGCCAAGCTGCCGACGCTCGCCGCCATGGCCTACAAATATTCGATCGGCCAACCCTTCGTCTATCCCAAGAACGACCTCGACTACACCTCGAATTTCCTGCGCATGACCTTCGCCGTGCCCTGCGAAGAATACAGGGTCAGCCCGATCGTGTCGCGGGCGCTCGACCGCATCTTCATTCTGCACGCCGATCACGAGCAGAACGCCTCGACGTCGACGGTCAGACTCTCCGGATCCTCCGGCGCAAACCCCTTCGCCTGCATCGCGGCGGGCATCGCGTCCCTGTGGGGGCCCGCGCATGGCGGCGCGAATGAGGCGGTGCTGAAAATGCTGGAGCAGATCGGCGCGCCGGACCGCATTCCGCACTTCATCGCCCGAGCCAAGGACAAGAACGATCCGTTCCGCCTTATGGGATTCGGCCACCGCGTATACAAAAACTACGATCCCCGCGCGAAGATCATGCAGCAGACGACGCGCGAGGTGCTGGACGAGCTCGGCGTCAAGGACAGGCTGCTCGACGTGGCGCTGGAGCTCGAGCGCATCGCGTTGCACGATGACTATTTCATCGAGAAGAGGCTTTATCCCAACATCGACTTCTACTCGGGCATCACCCTCAAGGCCATGAACTTCCCCACCGCGATGTTCACCGTCCTGTTCGCCGTCGCGCGCACGGTCGGCTGGATCGCGCAGTGGAAGGAGATGATCGAGGATCAGGACGGCAAGATCGGGCGCCCGCGCCAGCTTTACACCGGAGCGCCGCAGCGCGAATACGTGCTGGTGGACAAGAGGGCCTGACGCCGCGTCGCGACCGCTCGCTTTAAATTTTTTCGGCCTGGCCAGCCCCCGCTTGACTCGGGCCAAAATGTTCTCTATGTGTTCTTTATTCCTGTTTCGTTCCGCGTTCGTATCGCATGTGTCTTGTTCGCATGCGTCTTGTTCGGATGCGTCTTGTTCGGATGCGTCTTGTCGCTTGGCGTCGCGTGCGCGTCGCGGAGTCCGGCTCGAGCTTTCGCGCTGCTTCAAGTCCCCGCTCAGCGCTTGGCGGCGATCGGACTCCGCTCCCAACTCCAAGAAGAGCCCGAATGAGAATGGATCGCTTGCAAAATGTTCCGGCTGGCGCGAGACGCGCCCCGCCGCGGTTCGCAGGAATCCCGGGAGCGCTCTCTCCGGAGCTTCTCGCGCGCCGCGGGCGCGGCGCCCTCTCCAACCGCACCGGGCGTTTCGAAAGCCTCGCACGCGAATTCGCCGACGATGGGTGGGATCGTCGCGACGAGCCGAGACGGCTCGAGACTCACATTCACGTCGAGAGGCCGCGCAGCGTGCTCACGCGCAACGACTCGCCCGACATCTCCTTCGATCGCTCGGTCAATCCCTATCGCGGCTGCGAGCACGGCTGCGTTTACTGCTTTGCGCGGCCGACGCACGCCTACCTCGGCTATTCGGCGGGCCTCGACTTCGAAACGGAGATCTTCGTGAAGGAGGGGGCGGCGCAAGTTCTCGAGCGGGAGCTTTCGGCGCCGGGCTACGTCGCCAGGACTCTCGCAATCGGCTCCAACACCGACCCCTATCAGCCGGTGGAGAGGCGTCTGCGCATCATGCGCGCCATGCTGGAAGTGCTCGCGCGCGCGAATCATCCGGTCGGCGTCGTCACGAAATCCGCGCTCGTCGCGCGCGACATCGATATTCTCGCGCCCATGGCCGAGAAAGGCCTCGTCAAAGTCGCGATTTCGGTGACGACTCTCGATCCCGAACTCGCCCGCAAGATGGAGCCGCGCGCTCCCGCGCCCGAGAAGCGCCTCGAGGCGATCTCCTTGCTCGCAGCCGCCAAAATCCCCGTGACGGTCATGGTCGCGCCGATCATTCCAGCCGTCAACGATGCGGAAATCGAAACGATCCTCGCCCGCGCCTTCGCCGCGGGGGCGCGCGAGGCCGGCTATGTTCTGCTGCGGCTGCCGCTGGAGCTGCGCGAAATCTTCGGGGAATGGCTCGCCGCTCACTTTCCCGACAAGGCTCGGCGTGCGCTCTCGCTCGTGCGCGCAACGCGCGAGGGCGAGCTTTACGACGCCGAGTTCCATAAGCGCATGACCGGCGCAGGCCCTTACGCCTGGATGATCGGCCGTCGCTTCGAGGTCGCGGCGTCGCGGCTCGGATTTGCGAGCGGCGCGCCGCTGCGGTGCGACCTGTTCTCGCCGCCGAGACGATCCGCAGAGCAGCTCGCGCTCTTCTGACGTTCTTACCTGGGCCCGAAAACGACTCGAGCCGTGAGCGCGAGGGCTAGGAGACCGAGAGCGAGGGCGACCATGGAATAATTGAAATATCTGACAAGGGTCGGCGCCAAGCTCCGCTTTTGGGCGACGCCGGCGCGCTTGTCGCTCCAACTCTGGAGCGCCGTCTCCGCCAGATAGCGATAGGTCGCCGTGCGCCGCGGCGTGCTCTCGCCGACTATGAACGACGCGAGCTCTGCGTCCGTCGGCTCCCGCCCCTTCTCTCTTTCGAGCTCGCGCACCCAGTCGAGCTTGCTCTGTTTGTAGAGTGAATAGGCCACGAAACCTACGACGTCGTCATCAGACGTGACGAGGGTGCGGAAAATGCCGTTGCCTTTCCCAGGCGGCGTTTCGGTCAGGGCGCCCTCAGCGGACGGAGCGGCTTCGCCGTTCGCAGAGACCCGGGACGATTGTTCCACGCTCACGCCGCACTCCGCCGCTCGCCCCCATGCCAATCCATGCGACAAGCTTGTAAACGGCTTTTGCGCCATCCCCAAGTGGAATGGGCCGCCTCGCTTTCGCCGCGCCGCCGCGTCAATCTGAGAGCGGAAGAAAACGCCAGCGAAGCCAAGAGAATGCGAAAAGAGAAGGTTAGGCCCGCGGTGATGGCGACGGGAGGTTCGGCTCCGGACTTCTCCGAAGAGACACGCCTGCGCCGCATGGGTCCCTGGCCCGTCGCGGGCGTCGATGAAGCCGGACGCGGCCCGCTCGCTGGACCCGTCAGCGCGGCCGCCGTCATCTTGAACCCGCGGGACGTCCCCGCAGGCCTCAATGACTCCAAGCTATTGCAACCGGGCATTCGCGAGAGGCTGTTCGAGGAGATTCTGACCCGCGCGGTCGCCGTGAGCTTCGCCTTCATCGCCGCTGCGGAAATCGACGCGACGGACATCCGCCGGGCCGCGCTGCTGGCGATGGCCAGAGCCGTGCGCGGCCTCGCGATTCCGCCGGCCTACGCGCTGGTCGACGGACGCGATCTGCCCGACCTCCCCTGCCCCGGCGCGGCCCTAGTCCGCGGCGACGGCAGGTCGCTCTCGATCGCCGCGGCCTCGATCATCGCCAAAGTCGCGCGGGATCGGGCGATGCGCGCGCTCGACGAAGCCTACCCCGCCTATGGCTTCGGGACCAACGCCGGCTACGGCGTCAAGCGACATCTCGAGGCGCTCGAAACCTTCGGGCCAACGCCCCACCACAGGCTGTCCTTCTCGCCGTGCCGCCGCGAAGACCACGGGGACTGACCGGCAAGGGCTTGTTAACCCTGTCTTTTCCTTAACTAAACCGTTCGAAAAAGAGACGCCCCGCTTTTAGGCGGCTAACGCCGCCTTTACCGGCTTTCGGCATAGTCGCGATTGTTAGTAGCGCAGTCGGTGTCGAGTTCATGCGTAACGAGCGCGTCGCGGCGATCCCGCACAGAGCCCAGCTAAAGGTCACGCGTACTGGGTCAGCAAAAACGGGATCGCCGGGCGCTGCTTTATTTCGTAATTGCATCATAAGCGGCGACACAATTGTCGAACTGCAGAAACTGCCATGTGAATGCGCGGACCTTGTCTTCGCGGATCCGCCATATAACCTACAGCTCGTAAACAAGCTGACCCGGCCGGACCAGAGCCTTGTCGACGCCGTGGACGACGACTGGGACAAGTTCGCTGATTTTTCGGCCTATGACGCCTTCACGCGGGCTTGGCTCACGGCCGCCCGCCGCGTCATGAAGCCGCAGGCCACGATCTTCGTCATCGGCTCCTATCACAACATCTTTCGCATCGGCGCGATCCTGCAAGACTTGGGCTTCTGGATCTTAAACGACATCGTCTGGCGCAAGAACAACCCGATGCCGAATTTTCGCGGCCGCCGGTTCACCAATGCGCATGAGACGATGATCTGGGCGGCCCGCGACGCGGCCGCCAAGTCCTACACCTTCCATTATGAGACGTTCAAAGCCGCCAATGAGGATTGTCAGGCGCGCTCGGACTGGCTGCTGCCGATCTGCTCCGGCGCCGAGCGGCTCAAGGATGACGGCGGGCGCAAGCTGCATCCGACCCAAAAGCCCGAAGCGCTTCTTGCGCGCGTGATTCTCGCCGCCTCCAATCCCGGCGATCTCGTGCTCGACCCCTTCTTCGGCTCGGGCACGACCGGCGCCGTCGCCAGGCGCCTGCGCCGCGACTACCTCGGAATCGAGCGCGACGGCGCCTATGTCGCGGCGGCGCGGGCGCGGATCGCAGCGGTTGAGCCGTTGGACATGGCGACGCTGGCCCCGGCGCCGACGAAGCGCAGCGAGCCGCGGATCGCCTTCGCGAGCCTCGTCGAAACCGGCCTCATCGCCCCGGGCGCGGCGCTGACCGACGCCGCGCGACGGCACAGCGCGCTCGTGCGCGCCGACGGGGCCGTGACTACCGGCGGCGTCGTCGGCTCCATTCACAAGACGGGCGCGCTCGTCCAGGGCCTGCCGGCCTGCAATGGCTGGACGTTCTGGCACTATGAGGACGAAGGCCGGCTGTCGCCGATCGACGTCCTGCGGGCGCGGGCGCGAGAGCGTCTCCGTCTCGTCGCCGGCTGACGCTCGCGTCCACGCGGCGATCCTCCAGTCGCCTAATCTGGCGAACCTGCGCGCACGGCCGCGCTTGAGGCTTCTCAGCGCGACAAAAGAGGCGTATATGGCCCGCCGCCGTCGCGGCGCGAGACGCGCCGGTTCAGCGCAGGATCGCACATGACGCATCATCCGAGCGCCGAGTCGACCGGAGTCGACAAGGCGCGGGCGCCTGCCGGCGCGGCGGAAACGCCGCCCGCGCATGGTCGTCGCAGCTCGTTGCCGGCGCTCGTCGTCGGCTCGATCGGCGTCGTCTTCGGCGACATCGGCACGAGCCCGCTTTACGCGCTGCGCGAGTCGCTCAAGCATGCCGCCAAGGCCAATGCGCTTGGCGAGGCTTCGATCGTGGGCGCCACCTCGCTGCTTCTTTACGCGCTGATCTTCACGGTCACCGCAAAATATGTGCTGTTTCTCATGCGCGCGGACAACCGCGGCGAGGGCGGCATCCTCTCGCTGATGGCGCTGGCGCAGTCAGCGCTCGGACGCCGGGCTCGCATCGTATTCCTGCTTGGCGTCGCCGGCGCGGCGCTATTTTCGGGCGACGCCATCATCACGCCCGCGATCTCGGTTCTCTCCGCGGTCGAAGGGCTCGACGTGGTGACGAATCGCCTCGGCGACTATGTGCTGCCGATCACGATCGCGATCCTCGTGACGCTGTTCTGGGTGCAGAGCTACGGCACGGCTCGGGTCGCCGCCTTCTTCGGCCCGATCATGATCCTCTTCTTCCTGACGATCGGCCTGCTCGGCGTTATGCACATTCCCGACGCGCCTCAGATCCTGCGGGCCTTCGACGTCAGAACGGGCCTGAGGTTCCTGCTCGATCACGGCTGGCTCGGCTTCGCGGTGCTCGGCTCGGTGTTTCTCGGCGTGACCGGCGCCGAGGCGCTCTATGCGGACATGGGCCACTTCGGCCGGCTGCCGATCCAGGTCGCGTGGACCTTTTTCGTGCTGCCGGCGCTGCTGCTGAACTACCTCGGCCAGGGCGCGCTGATCCTGTCCAATCCGCAGGCGATCGACAATCCGTTCTTCCTCCTCGCGCCGAAGTCCGGCCCGATCGCGCCCGAGTGGGCGCCGATCGCTCTGGTCATCCTCTCGACGATCGCTACGGTCATCGCGAGCCAGGCGGTGGTCACAGGCGCGTTCTCGCTGGTGCGCTCGGCGATCCAGCTCGGCCTTCTGCCCCGCCTCGACATCACGCACACTTCCGAGACGCAAGAGGGGCAGATCTATATCGCGCGCGTCAACCGGCTGCTGCTCGTCGGCGTGCTCGTGCTCGTCACGCTGTTCAAAAGCTCGTCGGCGCTCGCCTCGGCCTATGGCATCGCCGTGACCGGAACGATGGTGACGACAACCGCGCTCGCCTTCGTCGTGGTCTGGAAGAAGTGGCGCTGGCCGCTTTGGGCTTCGACGGCGCTCATCGCGGCGTTTCTCGCCGTCGATCTCGCCTTTCTCGCCGCCAACCTCATGAAGGTCGTGGACGGCGGCTGGGTCCCGCTGCTGCTCGGCTCCTGCGCGATGATCGTGATGTGGACCTGGGTGCGCGGCACGCATTTGCTCGCCGAAAAGACGCATCGCGACTCGATCCCGCTCGTGGACCTGATCGGCATGCTCGCGAAGTCAAGGCCGACGCGCGTGCCGGGCACGGCGATCTTCCTGACGAGCGACCCCAATGTCGCGCCGTCCGCGCTGATGCACAATCTGAAGCACAACAAGGTGCTGCACGAGCGCGTGCTCGTGATCTGCGTCAAGACGGAGGATCTTCCGCGCGTCGCCCCGGACAAGCGCTTCGAGATCGAGAAGCTCTCCGCGGACTTCTCGCGCGTGACGCTGCACTATGGGTTCATGGAGAGCCCCCGCGTGCCGGCTGCGCTCGCCGCGATGCGTCGCGCGGGACTGAAATACGACATCATGACCACGTCCTTCTTCCTCGGACGGCGCTCGATCAAGGAAAGCGTAAGCTCCGAGATGCCGCGGTGGCAGGACAAGCTTTACGTGGCGCTGACCAAACAGTCGGCGAACGCCACGGACTTCTTCTCCATTCCCTCCGACCGCGTCGTGGAGCTTGGCGCGCGCGTGACGATTTAGAGCGGAATCCAATCAAACTGCGAGGTCGTGTCGCTGAAGCCGCATGCTGATGAAACGCGGGGTCCCTAACCCTCCCCGCAAGGGGGAGAGGACAGACTGGGGACGGCATCAGCGTGGTCAGATTTTGCTCTAGCGCGAACGCAGCGACGGAGAAGCGCATTCATGAATCGTCAGGGTCAGGACGCTGATCCTCGCGGGAAATTTCTGACGCTGGACGGCCATCATCGACACCACCCGGCTGGCGCGCCAGCCATCTGCTCGAGAGAATCGTCAGGCTGTAGAGTCGGTAGTCGCCCGCGAGCGAGCCGGGATCCAATCTGATATAATCGGCCCTGAAGGGGTCGATATTGATGGACAGCAAAACGAGATTTATGCCGCGCTTGATATCTATGGATCTGGTTTCAAAGGTGCAATCTTCCCTGGCGCCCTGCCCTGACAAGAAAATATCCAGCCTTGTGTCCGCAGGAGCCAGCAGGGCACAACAAACCCAATAGCGCCTGAAACCTTCCGATGGGTCAATATTTGAAATTATCTTTGGATCATCGCTGACCGCATGAAATTCTACATGCGACCCCCGGGTCACCATGTTAGTAATATTATGAAATTCAAAACGCTGGAAGCCATCTTTATGCGAAGAGGCCACGATTTTAGAACGCGTATGCATCTCGAGCTGCGGCAATTTTTCCAGAATCCATTGCGATATTTTGTCACCCAAAGACTCATTTAGGAATGAAACGGCGGCTCCAGACTTCGTTGCCGCCAGGCGCGCGCCGCCTTCGTCCAGGCCCATGGCGTCCATAGCAAGATCTGCGATGAATCTGTTGGAACACGGATCGGTCGGACCTCCAATAGAAGAAAAGGCGCCGTATCCACTTGGATCATTGGGCAGGACACTGAACATATGCATCAACTTTTTTGCAACGCCTACATATTTTAGGGCATAATCGTCACGATACGCGTTGGAAAATGTCGTAAATGGCTCAACTTCGTTTTTCTCCGGGCGGTCGGCTTTCCCGCGCTCGACCTTGGCGACATATTCTTCGTATGATTTTGTACAATAGTGGTTTATCCAGATGAATCGGTCTGATCGCAGTCCCTCTGTCTGCTCGTGCATTTCCATCACCAGCTCCCCAAGGCTGTTGACGGTCAGCCCCGAGTAGGTTGCACAATGATGGATGTCGACGATTTTAACGCTTTCGGGCCTGACGATACACTTGTTATGACTGTTTAGAGCGCCTTCGCAATGGGTGTAGTTCTCCATGACGAGCCCGTCCGGGCGGGCAAGATGCTCGGAATGACCGAACAGCTTCCAACACACGAGCACCTGATCGGCGTCGATCGTCGCCAAAAGCTCAGGGATCGTTTCATATTGTCGCAGCATATAGAATTCGTCCAAATCAAAAAAGCTCATCCATTCGGTCGTGTGTCCAAAAAGACGTAACGCCGTTCGATAGGCGTCCAGCTGCCCATGTTTGAGTGGCCAGTGGATCAGTGTCACGACGCCATAGTTTATATAGGGCGCGAGCACCTCATTCAAATTATCTTCCGAATTATTGTTGAAGATGTAGAAATGGTCAAAGCCGAGGTTCAGATGATGACAAACCCACTCCTCTATGTATGAGGCCTCGTTTTTTACGATAGCGACGCCGACAAGCCGGAAGATGGGCCTCATTGTGTCCCTCGCGATGAATCGAACGACGCTCGCGACATCCGAAAGTCACCGCAGCTCAGTCATTTCATCTAGCATGTCGTCCGGACGAAGGATAGGCCGCCGGCGGCCGCTCCACTTCGCCCCGAGGAGGCGGAGGGCGCGCCGAACTGCGCCTCGACCGCTACGATCGATTTCGGCGGGTCGGCGCGCTCAGAACTCTATTCCTCGCTGCGCCTTCACGCCCGCAACGAAGTGATGCTTGACGAGCGTCATCTCCGTCACGAGGTCGGCCTCCGCGACGAGCTCGGGCCTGGCGTTGCGCCCGGTGACGACCACATGGAGGTCTGCCCGCCGCGCGCGCAGGGCGGCGAGCACTTCTGCGAGCGGCAGGTGATCGTAGCGCAACGCGATGTTGAGCTCGTCGAGCACCAGGAGCGCGATCTGCGGATCGGCCATGAGCGCCACGGCCGTGTCCCAGGCCCGCCGCGCCGCGGCCTCGTCGCGGTCGCGGTCTTGCGTCTCCCAGGTGAAGCCTTCTCCGAGCGTGCGCCACGTCATTTGCTCGCCGCCGAGCCGCTCCAGCATGACGCGCTCGCCGCTCTGCCAGGCGCCCTTTCCGAACTGCACGACGCCGACCTTGAGCCCCTGCCCGAGCGCACGCAAGGCGAGGCCGAAGGCCGCCGTCGACTTGCCCTTCCCCGCGCCCGTATGAACGATCAGCAAGCCCTTGGCGGCGATCGCCTTGCTCGCGACCTCGGCGTCCTGGATCGCCTTGCGCTTCGCCATCTTGTCGCGGTGGCGCCGCGCCGCCTCATCTTCGTGCATGCGCCTCAAACCCGCCGCCTGTGCAATCCCCTTGCCGCGCCGCGCCCGGGCTCTTGCTTAACATCCCGCGTCGCGGCATTGTCCCCGCCCCAGCGGCGGGCGACCGCTTTCGTCTCAAGGTAAACTGCAACGGTTATTCCCTCATGAAAGTCACGGTCGAGAGAGCGGCGCTGCTGCGCGCATTGAGCCATGTCCATCGGGTTGTCGAGCGTCGCACGACGATCCCCATTCTCGCCAATGTTCTCATCGACGTAAAGTCCTCCGACATGCTGCTCAAGGCGACCGATCTCGATCTCGAGGTCAGCGAAAAGGTCGTCGCGCAGATCGATCAGCCCGGCGCGACGACGCTGCCCGCGCACACGCTCTATGACATCGTCCGCAAGCTGCCGGAGGGCGCGCAGGTTTCGCTGCAGATGAGCGGCGAGCAGGGCCAGCTGACGCTGCTCTCGGGGCGTTCGCGCTTCAATCTGCAAACGCTGCCCGAGTCCGACTTCCCCGACGTGACGTCGGGGGCCTTCGGCCATCGGTTTTCGCTCGCCCCGGCGGATCTCAAGCGGCTCATCGAGAAGTCGCAGTTCGCGATCTCCACGGAAGAGACGCGCTACTATCTTAACGGCATCTATATTCACGTGGCCGAGCTTCCGTCGGCGGCGCACGGACTGCTTCGTGCGGTCGCGACCGACGGCCATCGTCTGGCGCGCATCGAGCTTCCGGCGCCCGCCGGCGCGCTCGGCATGCCCGGCGTGATCCTTCCGCGCAAAGCCGTCGGGGAGGTGCTCCGGCTCATCGAGGACGCCGGCGGCGAAGTGACGATCGAGGTTTCCGCCAACAAGATGCGCTTCGCCTTCGGCGACGCGATCCTCACGACGAAGCTCATCGACGGCACTTTCCCCGACTACACGCGCGTCATTCCGGCCGGCAACGACAAGCGCCTCGTGGTCGAGCGCGCGCCCTTTCGCAACGCCGTCGACCGCGTGTCGACAATCTCATCGGAGCGCGGCCGCGCGGTCAAGCTCGCGCTCGAGAGCGGCAAACTCGTAGTCTCGGTCAGCAATCCCGACCAGGGAACCGCGGTCGAAGAGCTTGAAGCCAGCTATGACGCGAGCCCGCTCGACATCGGATTCAGCTCGCGCTACCTGCTGGACATCGTGGACCAGCTCGACAGCGATACGACGCTGTTTTTGCTTGCCGACCCCGGTTCGCCGACTTTGATTCAGGACCGGGACGGCGCGAGCGCGCTCTATGTGCTGATGCCCATGAGGGTATGACGCGTCGACGGCGCGGCGCGCCCGCCGCCGTCGTTTGGGCCTAAAACAGGATGAGGAGGCGGACTCATGACGTTTCTGTTGTCGCAGCTGTGGCCCTGGCTTTTGATCATCCTGCTGATCGGCGTCGCGACGGCGCTCTGGGCGCAGGCGGAAACCCGCCGCGACAAGATCGCCCCTTGGCTGTTGTGGTGCGCGCTCGCTTTCGCCCTCGGTGTGGTTCTCGTCGGCCTCGGCGCGCTGCAGGGTCGCCCGGAACTTTGGCTGGAAAGCGCGCTCGCGGGCCTCGTGACTTATTTCTTCGGGGCGGCCGCCGGATCTCTCTTTCGCAAGAACGGTCTCGCCGAGCATGACAAATGGGCGTTGGGGCTCATCCCCACGGCGCTCGTCTGGCTGACGGCGAATCTCATTTCCGCGCCGACGATCGAGACCGATCTCGCCAAGGCCGCGCATGCGAAGGTCGACACGACAGGGGCGCCGCCGCCGAGGCTCGTGGTCGAGGGTCGCGACGTGCTCGTTCCCGCCAACGCGCCGCACAAGGAGGCGCTTGTCGCCGCACTCGAGAAAATCGACGGCGTGCGGCGCGTCATCTCCGCCGAGCGCGCGACCGGGGAGCCGGCCAGCAATGTCGCGGAGAAGATAGAGACAGTCGACGAGGAGGCCAAGGCGGCGGCCGAAAAAGCCGCGGACGAAGCGAGGGCCGCGGCGGAAAAAGCGGCTGAGGAAGCAAGGCGAGCGGCCGAGGCCGGAAAGCGGGCGGCGGAAAAGGTTATCGAGGAAGCCAAGTCCGCCAGCGCTCCAAAGTCCGCCGTCGCTCCAACGCCCGCCGAAGAGCCAAAACCAGCGCCATTCGACGCGAAGGCGCGGGCCCAGACTGCCGCGGCCGATCTCAGGTCCATTCCCGCCTCTGGAACGCTTGACGCCGACGCCTGCCAAAAGGCCCTGTCGGCGACGCTTGTCCTCGACAAGATCCAGTTTCGCACCGGCAGCGCGACCATTCTGCGCGCCTCTGCGGTCGTGCTCGATCGCCTGGCCGCCCTGCTGAAGCGGTGCCCGGATTCGAAGGTCGAGATCGGCGGACACACCGATAATGTGGGCGGCGACGAGGACAATCTGGTTCTGTCGCAGCGGCGCGCCGACTCGGTGTTGAAATATCTGAGAGGAGAAGGGGTCGCCGCCTCGCGCCTCAGCTCGGTCGGCTATGGCGCGAAGAAGCCCGTCGCCTCGAACGACGAGGAGGAAGGACGCGCCGAAAATCGCCGCATCGAGTTGCTACTCAAATGAGCCTGCGCTCGACGCGGCCGGCTCGAGATTGGCTCGTCGGCCGTTGAAGCTTGCGTTTCGGGTCTTTCGAGCTAAATCTAAGGGGGCGGCCAACCAAGCCTGCGCCATCGACGGCGCGCCGGTCGTGGAGCGAGGGCGGGAAGTAATCGTAACCCGGAGGATTGAAAATGCTCGATGTGCTCAAAATGGGGGGTGGCCGCGTCCGCCGCGCGCTGGGCGCGGCGCTGTTGGTTGCGGCTTTCGCGCCGACCGGCGCGTCCGCCGGCGATCGCGCCGGCGCCCTGCAGTGCCGGTTGTCCGGCAACGGCGTGTCGATCCTCATCGAGAACCAGGAGCTCGACTGCGT
>DATHCI010000018.1:0-3426 GCA_035319645.1 Methylocystis sp.
CGCGCGCCATCCGCTGCGCGGCGCGGGCCTCTACCGCTCCCTCCGCAACGCCCGAGTTAAAGGGCGAGGTGGTCGACCATGTCCACCGAAATCAAGACCAATAGCGCTTGTTCCCGTGTCGCATGGGACAAAGGCCGTCTCGTTGGCCAGAAGCGTCCCCTTCGGCCGAAAGATGTCTGCGCCATTCGCGTCCGGCTTCAGATTCAGCACCGCAAGCGCGATCTTGCGCTGTTCAATCCCGCAATCGACAGCACGTTGCGCGGTTGCGATCTCGTCAGTCTTCGGTCGACGACATCGCGGCTGGGGACCGGGTGAGAGATCGGGCAACAATCATCCAGCACAAGACCGGCCGCCCCGGTTCAGTTCGAGACCATGGAGCACGCCCGCGTCTCGCTGCAGGAGTGACTGAATGCACGACCGAAGGATCGAGGCCGCTACGTCTTTCCGAGCCGCGTCCACGACCAGCCCCACCTCTCGGCGCGCCAATACGCGCGTATTGTGCATGGCTGGATCGAGGGCACAGAGATGGACAGCTCCGCCTACGGAACGCACTCGATGCGTCGCACCAAGGCGGCGCAGATCTACCGCAAGGCCAGCAATCTGCGAGCGTTCCATTGAGAGCACGGTCCGCTATCTCGGGATCGATGAACAGGCGGTTTGTGACGGATTGCGGCCAAAGGCCGAAAGTGACGGTTGCCTGGCAACCTGACCTTCCTTTTGCGGCTCGTATTCAGTGCGAGCGGTTTGAGCGTGCCGGATATGGCTCGCGCTTTGGCCGGCGGATGGCGGCGAAGGGGGGCTCGTAGACGTCGATCGGATTGACCCATGTCAATGCACTCAGTAATTTATGAAGGTTAGTTCTAGAGCAATGCAGCGGATGACCGCCCGTCTACATAAGGATGTCTCAGGGGAGGACGCCCAATGAAACATGAACGGGCCACAAGCTCGATTGCGAGTCCGACGAGTGCAGTCTTGGTCGAGCGGGTTCTCGACGCCGAGCGCGACGTCGAGGGGCGCGTGCGCAAGGCAATCGAAGACGCTGACCATGTCGTGCGCGCCGCGCGCGCAAGCGCCGACGCGATTCGCGAGCGCGCGGACGACCTCATCTCGCGGCTGAACGTCGCCGTGGAGGAGCGGGTCGAGCGCGAAATCGCCCAGATGCGCAAGGCGTTCCTCGACGCCGAAGACAGTGCGGAGAACCATCCTCAGCTCGGACTCAAACGCGACGCTCTGCAACGGGCCTTGCATCGTCTCGCCGCCAGAATGACCGGAGAGACCGATGAGGTCGGTCGCTGAATTCGCCTATGCGCAAGCCAGGATCGAGGCGCGGCACGGCGAGCGGCTTGAGGACGCTGGCTGGAAGACGCTGGACAGCGCCCAGTCGCTCTCGCGCTATCTGGAGCGCGCCCGCTCGACCTCCCTCAAACGCTTCCTCGCCCCAATCAGCCTGGACCTGTCCGCGCATGCCATCGACGGCGTCCTCCGGCGTGAGGCTGCGCTTTACGTTGGCGAGATAGCGGCATGGGCCCCTCGGCGCTGGCAGCCTGCGATCGCGTGGCTGGCGGCGCTTCCGCTGCTCCCTCTGGTGGGGGGGCTTCGCGGCGACGCCTCGCCGCCCGACTGGGTCGGGGAAGACGCCGCGCTTGCGACGCTCGCCGCGGCCGGGTCGGATGCTCCCGCGAACGCCGCGGGCTTGGTGCGGTTTGTCGGGACAAGTGGCGCGCCATCCGATGTCGGCCGTCGCTGGCTTCGTCGCTGGCGCGCGCTCTGGCCGCAGGGCGACCCCGCCAATGTCGACCTCGCGCGCCTCGTCAGCCAAGCGCTTCGCGCGCTCGGCTCGCCTAGCCGAGTGCAGGAGGCCACCGGCGGCCAGTCGTTTCGCCGCGACCTCGATGGCGTGCTGACGCGCTTCTTCCGCAGTCACGTGGCCTCCCCGGTCGCGCTCGTCTCGCATGTCGGGCTGGTCTTGATCGACCTCGAGCGATTGCGCGGCGGACTCGCGCGCCGCAGTCTCTTCGCCGCCGAGGAGGAAAGGATCGCAACATGACCTTCCGCCCACAGCCCGCCAGATGGTTCGAGCTGGTCACGACGAAAACGCACCTCGCCGCGGCCCTCGGGGCGCTCGCGCTCACCGGCGCGGTCGAGCTCGAGTCGCGTAGGGACCTCGATCACGAGGCGCTCCTGCCCGATCTCGACAAGCTTCTGAAGGCCTACCGGAGCGTGGCGCGGAGCTATGAGGGCCATTGGCCGGCGCCGCGCGCGGTCCCGCCTAGCGGCGACCCGCGCGTCCTGCTCGAGGCCGACTGGAGGCGCGTCGCGGAGTGGCGGAGAGAGGCGGATCCCGCGATTGTCCGGATCGAGGCGCTGGCGCGCGAACAGGCCGACCTCGTAGCCCTTCTGCACGCGGTGACGCAAGCGGGCGACGAATTTCCCGATGGAGCAAGGCTCGCGGGAGCCGGTCCGCGCATCGCAGCGATCCTCATGCGGCTGCCGCGGCGGGTTTCGGTCGGAGAGACGGCGGGCCAAGCGCTGGCGATGCGCTGGGAGGCACCGGACGCGGCCTATGTCCTTGCCATTGGCTCACCCCAGGAGGCCAGAGAATTCGCATCTCGGGCGGCGAGCCTGAAAGGCCGGGTCATCCCTTTGCCGGGTTGGCTCCCGTCCACTCCGGATGAAGCGCGGGCCGCCATCGCCAATCGGCGCGACCAATGCTCGAGGGAGATTCGCACGCTCGAGGGCGAACTTGCCGCACTTTCGGAAAAATACGGGATCGCCGAGGCGGTCGGGGACTTCGCCCTGTTCGAATGGCTTCAGGAGCACGCCGGCGACCTCGCGGGCGGAGCGCGGCTCGTCTACGTCACCGGATGGACGAGCGCGGAAAGCGAGCGAGACCTCCTGCGCGAGCAGGAGCGGCGCGGGGTGCCCGGTCTCGCTCGGCTCCTTCCGGATCCGCCCGGCGCGACGCCGCCGCTCTTTCTGAAGAATCCGCGCTTTGCTCGGCCGTTCGAGATCTTCCCCCGGATGCTCGGGATGCCGGCGCGCGCTGAAGCCGATCCGAGCGTCATTCTGGCTTTCGTCGCGCCGCTCATGTTTGGTTTCATGTTCGGCGACGTCGGACAGGGACTCCTGCTGGCGTTCGTCGGCGCCCTCTGGGGCCGGCGATCGCCGGTCCTTCGCCTGCTCCTGCCTGGCGGCCTCGTCGCGGCGCTGTTCGGCGCGCTGTTCGGCAGCGTCTTCTGCTTCGAGGCCATCCCGGCGCTTTGGCTGCGCCCGCTCGATCGGCCGATCACGCTCCTCGGGGTGGCGCTCGCGCTCGGCGTCGCGTTGCTGACGCTCGGCCTGGTCATCAACGCCGTCCAGGCGCGCTGGCGCGCCGCCTTGGCCCATTGGCTGACGCACGACGCCGGGCTCGTTGCCGCTTACCTG
>DATHCI010000019.1:0-45620 GCA_035319645.1 Methylocystis sp.
ATCGACAACACGCTCTATGACGCCTTCGGCCAGCGCCAAGTGTCCACCATCTATAGCGACATCAACCAGTATCACGTCGTCATGGAGGTTGCGCCGCGCTACTGGCAAGATCCGAGCTCGCTGCGGGACATCTATGTGAGCACCTCGGGCGGCCCCGCGAACGGCGTGGCGGCGTCCGTCCTGCCGGTCGGCGCGGTGACGGTCGCCAGCGCCGCTTCCGCCCAGACGACGACAGCGAACGCGTCGATAAACGCGGCGCGCAACGCGGCCACAAACGCCATCGCCAATTCCGGACGCGGCAGCGCCTCTTCCGGCGCCGCGGTCAGCACCTCGGTCGAGACGATGACTCCGCTCGTCGCCTTCTCGAGCTTCAAGCACGGCTCGACCCCTCTCGCGGTCAACCACCAGGGGCCCTTCGTCGCCTCGACGATCTCCTTCAATCTCGCGATCGGCAAGTCCTTGAGCGACGCTGCGACGGAGATCGATCGCGCCATCGCCGAAATCCGCATGCCCGCGGCCGTGCATGGCAGCCTGCAAGGCACGGCGCGCACCTTCCAGGACTCTATTGGAACTCAGCCTCTGCTCGTCGCGACGGCGCTGATCGCAGTCTACATCGTGCTCGGGATTCTCTATGAGAGCTACGTGCACCCGATCACGATTCTCTCCACCCTGCCTTCCGCAGGCGTCGGCGCGCTTCTGGCGCTGCTCGCCTTCGGCACGGAGTTCAGCGTCATCGCGTTCATCGGGCTCATCCTGCTCATCGGCATCGTCAAGAAAAATGCGATTATGATGATCGACTTCGCGCTCGAGGCGCAACGCGCCCGAGGTCTTAGCGAATATGACGCCATCGTCGAGGCCTGCCGGCTTCGCTTCCGTCCGATCATGATGACGACGGCGGCGGCGATCCTCGGCGCAATACCGCTGATGGCGAGCTATGGCGACGGCGGCGAGATCCGACGCCCGCTCGGCATCGCGATCGTCGGCGGGCTCGTGCTCAGCCAATTGTTGACGCTCTATACGACCCCCGTCCTTTATCTGATCTTGAGCGACATGCGCGACCGTATCGCGGGGTTCGGGGGAGTCAGCCTGTTGGGATGGCTGCGCCCGCAACAAGGAATTTGACTGGCGGCGCGAGCCGCGGCGGAAAGGCTCGGAACATGATCGCTTTGAGGTCAGACGCGCTGAGCGACCAGCATCTCGCGCTCTTCGGCGCGATCGTGCACTGGTTCGCGCGCTATGAATGTCTCATGCAGCGCGCCATGACGAAAGTCGGCGACGCCGACGACGCCAGCGTGATTGCACTGACGAAAGGGCTCGACTTCGGCGAAAAGAAGGAGGCGCTGCTCAGATTGCTGCACTATCGCGACGCGCCGCTCGACCAGTGCGACGCTGTTCGCGATTATCTCAAGCTGCCTTCGCGATTGGAGCCGTTGCGCGACGACATCGCTCATAGCGAATGGACGCGCGGCGAGGCCGAAGACTCCATCCAGCCGAGCTGGATCTTGCAGCCGCCGGAGACGATCAAAGCGCTGCGCGGCTCTCAGATCGCCCCTGGCGGCCTTCACGAGGACGCCGACGAGATCGCCGAATATACGCTCGCCGACCTCGCCCAGATCGCCGAGCGGCTGGCGCAGAATTACGGGGCCTTTCGCGCCTATCTCGAAGAGATCGGGCGCATATGAGACGGCCGAGTCGGCGAATGATCGGCCCCTTGCAGCCGTTCAAGCCGCCACCGTCGGACGCCTTGCAGTTGCGAAGGGTCTACGCCCGACCTACGGACGGAACCAGACGCCTGGATGCCAATTCCAGCGCGCGCCTTCCCAGCCCCAATGGCCGCGCACCCAAAAATGTTGCGCCGAGGGCCGCGGCGGTTGCTGTTCGACGATGACCTCAGGCATGGCGGGCACGGCGCCCGCGATGTAATGGCCCTTTACCCAGAACCATTCGCCGCCGCGCCAAACCCAGTGTCCCGGCACCCAGGACAGGCCTGCCGCGGGCGCCGCGGGAACGACTTCCACGATCGGCGCCGGCATGGGCCGTTCGATCACCACGGCCTGCGCCAGGGCGAGGCCGGAGCCGAGCAGCGTGAGAGCTGCTACGCCCATCAGCGCTGACAAAGTTGGTTTCGAATTCATGTTGTCACTTCCCTCCGGGAGCAAACGGTCCTTGGCTCGCCCGCTTGCGCGTGCTCGCATGCTTTTTGACTTCGGGACGCCGCGTTTCTTTCCGCCTCGCGCTCCGCCAGCATCACGGACGAAGTTTTGTCCAACTATGCGTCTTTTGCAAGACAAGCCGGGGGGCGGCTCACGCAACGCGGCGACGATCAGTCCTCAGCTCCCTCGACAATAGCCAGAAAGCGCAAGCGATCTTCGTCAAGCGGCGGCCCACCCGCAATCGCGATAGTCGTGGACGGCCCGCGCCAACGCGCGCTCGATCGAGGCGAAGCGCGATTCTTGCGTCGGGGCCAGCATCTCGATCGACACCACTTGATCGGGAAGGAATTGCGCCAGCGCCCGGGCAACGGCGCGATGATCGGCGCCGTCGTCGCCGACAGGCGCGAGGTTCGGCTCGCTGGCGTGCACATGTCCGACGAGATGTGCATGCTTCCTGATCACGTCTCGCGGATTCTCTCCATTGACCGCCATCGTTCCGGTGTCCAGATGCAGGCGAATCGCCGGGTGATCAGTCACGGCGACGACATGGGCGGCCTCTGCCGTCGTCGTCATGAAATTCGCCCCATATTCGGCGGGAACGGGCTCCAGGCAGATGACGACGCCATGGTCGCGCGCAACGTCGCCCACGCTACGAAAGAAGCTCGCCGCGCTCTGAAGAGCCGCTTCGTCGCTCAAGCGAGACCGGTCCCGGTTCTTGAACGAGCCGAACACGAGCCTGGTCGCGCTCAGACCTTCGCCGATGCGGATCACGGCCTCCAATCGTCGTCTCGTCGCGACGCAAATCTCCGCTGCCCCGAAGATATTCAGATGCGCTGCTCCGAAGAGGAGCGACTGCATGCCGGTGATCTCGACGCCTCGTCGCGCCCAGGCATCCCGAACCTCCGCAATTTCAGATCTGGTCGCGACGAAGGGGTCAGGGAAATATTTCGTCGGCGCGACATCGATGGCGTCGACGCCGAAGCGCGCCAGAAGCGCAGCGACGTCATCGTCTTCCGAGACGTCCCAAGCAATGTTCGAGATTGCGATCCGCATCTGTCGTCTCTTCAGCGCAGGGGTCCGCAGGCTCGCATCGCCGCCCTCAAATCGGCCGACGCAAGACACTAGAGCGCTACAACCGATTCAGGGTCTCGACAACATCGTCGATCGCCGGACGGCGCGCGGCGTCCGGCCGTACGCAGTCGCGCGCGAGCTCCTGCAATGCGGGTGTTTCGGAAGGGGTCGGCGCGCAGCGCGTTAACACCTCCTCAAGCAGCAGCCCCAGGGCGCGAATCTCGGTCCGCCGCCAGAGTCCGCCTTCGTCGTCTGCGGGTAAAACGCTGGCCGCGCCGAAGTCGCCGAGCGCGGCTTCGCCGTCGACGCCGTCCCACAGCACGTTGTGGGCATAGAGATCGCCGTGCAGCAATCCTCTCGCATGCAGATGCGCGGTCGCCGACGCGACGCCGCGCGCGATCCGCAGCGCCGCCGCGGCGGACAGCCGCAGGTCGTCGGCATAGACGTCGCGACTGCAAGTCTGAAGGCTCGGCGGAGCGGCCAGCGGGCGCCAATGCGCCGGAAGCAACGGCATCAGCAGACCGTCTCTCCCCTCCGGGTGGTCGGAAAGGCGCCCGAGCGCCGCGGTCAGATTCGGATGCTGGCCCGCTGCGAGGCAGGTCGCAATCTCTGCGCTCGGCGCTCCGTCGCTCGTCATTGCGCCGCGGAACAGCTTGACGGCGACGGGGACCGGATCTCCCTCGCCCGCCCGCCAGGCGGCGCGATGAACGTGACCCGACGCGCCGCCGCCGAGCCGCTCTCCGATGTCGAGATCGGCCCATAGCACGGGCGCCGCCGCGACCGCCGGCGCCAAGTCGCGCTCCAAGGGATTGCCGTTCCAGGAGATCCAGGCGAGCTTGGGGAGCCGCGCGAGCCAAGGCGGCAGCGACTCGAAGAAATTGGAGCTGAGACGCACCAGCTCCAGCGATGGGGCGTCCGCCAGACTGTCTGGGAGGTCGGCGAGCGCGTTTCCCGCCAGCATCAGCTTCTGGAGGCGCGGTCGCGCGCCGAGAGCGACGGGGAGACGCTCGATGCGGTTCTCGGTGAGCGTCAGCCATCGCAAGTTGGGCGGCAGCGACTGCTCCGGAACGATGCGCAGTCCGCAGGACCTGAAAGCGATCTGGGTTAAGGAACCGCAGTCGCCGAGCGCCTCGGGGAGCTGTTCGAACTGGTTGCCCGAGCAGAACAGCACGCGCAGCTTGCTGAGCCGGCCCAAGTCTTCGGGGAGGCGGCTCAGAGACCCCCCGCTCAGATCCAAAAGCTCGAGCGTATCGGCCAGGCCGAAGATTTCTCGTGGAAATTCCGCGAGGCCGGGCAAGTGAAGCTCGCGCGCGCCGGCGAGGTCGCCGCGACGAAGCGCTTGCAGGTCGGAGTCGAGAGATTGGTGCACGGCTTCCATTTCCCCGCGCCTGCGAGAAGCGCGATTGATGCGACTTCTCCATTACGCCTAAACCCCCGCGCCCTTCTCTCGGGTTGGCGCACGACGGCGGGGGCGGACGAAAGTCCGATTACGAGCCGTGGTTTCGCGCATGGCCCGATATCCGCTCGGAGACGGCGAAAACGAACGTCGAGAGCACGAAAGCCAGGTGGATGCCGATATAGTAGTTCAAGTCGCGGTCGCTGACTTCGGGCGCATCGACAAAAGCCTCCAGCAGCTTGATGGCCGAGATGGCGACGATGGTCGACAGCAGCCTGAGCTTGAGCTGCGAGAAATCGATCGACCCCATCCATTCAGGCCAGAGCTGGTGCTCCCCGCGCGAGATGCGGGAAATGAAATTCTCATAGACCGAGATGGTCACGATCATGACCAGCGCCGCGGTCAGCAACGTGTCGATGAGGCTCAAAACTTGCAAAGTGACATGCTCGTCCTGGGATTCGAGCAGCAGCGCGACGAGTCCATAGGTCTTCTTTCCGGCTTTGACCATGAGCGCCAGCAGACCCGCCGTCATCATGACGAGAAAGGGCGCGAGCAGCCAGCGCGTTGACAGGAGGAAGACTTCAAACAGGCGTTTCGACATGGCGGCCTTTGTCCCTGCCCCGATGAGACGGCAAAAAGCGCGCGGGGATCGGCGCGCCGCGATTTGAGCCACCTTGCCCTCTCGCCGCCCCTCATGCAAGGATGTCTCGGATCATCTGCCGAGTGCGGGTACGGCTGTGAACGACACTCCACGGCGACGCATGAGCGCGGACGAATATCTCGCGTGGTCGGAGCATGCGCCGGGACGCTATGAGCTTTTCGGCGGCGAGGTCGTCGCTCAGGCGGCGGAGCGCGCCGCGCACGCGAAGGTGAAGGGCGAAACTTTCGTCGCTCTGCGCTCGGCTATTCGCAGATCGGGAGTTCCTTGCCGCGCATTCCCGGACGGCATGGCCGTGCGCGTGGATTCCTCCACGGTCTACGAGCCGGACGCGCAGGTCCATTGCGGACCTGAGCTCCCGCCCGACGCCGTGCTCGTCCTGAATCCGGTCATCGTGGTCGAGGTCATCTCTCCGTCGACGGGACGCAACGATGCGCTCGCCAAGCTCGAGGGATACTTCAGGATCCCCAGCGTCCAGCACTATTTGATCGTCGATCCAAACAAGCCTGGCGTGATCCGTCACTCCCGCGGCGTCGACGAAACCATCCTGACCCAGATCTTCTCCAGAGGCGCGATCACGCTCGATCCGCCGGGCCTTACGATCGAGATCGACGAGATTTACGGCGCGACGCCGACCGCTTGATGGCGAGCCCTGTGGCGCAAGCGCCACACCGGTTAACGATTGAATAATTTTTGGGGCTGGACTCTAGACAAAATTGACGAAGCGGATTCTCATGCAATCGATTCGCGACGGAACTCCTGCCGTTCCCGCACCAAACGCCGTCAAGGGAGCATATGCATGGCGCCCTCGCCCGCCGCCTCAGCGACGAGCCGCGTGGACACCGTGTGGCGCCGCTACGGCTTGTCCGACGAGTGCGCAGAGCAGTGGCGCGAGCGCGTTCCCTCACGCTCCGCCCTTTTTGTCGGCTTGATCTTTCTCCTAGCCGTCGGCTACGGGCTTGCAACGATCGCCGCCTCCGTCGAGGAACAGCTTATCGCGAACGCGGCCGGCGACCTGGAGATCCTGGCCGGAAGCGTCTCGCGCGATCTCCTCGCCGCGATCGAAGCCAAGAAGAACCTCTCGACGCTCGCAGAAGCGCTCGCCCGCGTCGCGCCGACTTCGGAGCTCGCCCGCGAGCGCCGCATCCTCGTCTCCGATAAGACGGGAAAGATCGCGGCGGCGTGGCCGACGCTGCGCGGCGCCGACACTTCTCTGCCGGAGGTGCTCGGCCAGGACCTTCTGACTCTTCAGTTCGCGGACAAGGCGGGAGTGCTGCGCCTCGATCTCGCCGAGGGCGCCAGGACGCTCGTCGCGGTGCGAACCCTGCCCACCCCCTTCGGCCAGCTCGCGCTGCTCGCGCCGGTCGAGGCGGCGCTCAAGCCCTGGCGCGCCGGACTAATGCAGCTCGCCATGCTCGTTCTTTGCTCCGGCGCCGCTGCGGTCGCCGCTTACGCATTTTCGCGTCGACGCTCGCGATTTCGAAGCGCTACGGAAAAAAGCGCGCAACGCATCCGCAGCCGACTCGAGACGGCGCTCGCCCGCGCGCGCTGCGGACTATGGGACTGGGACATCTCGCAGGGGCGCATCTACTGGTCCGACTCCATGTACGAACTGCTCGGCCTCCCCGCGGAGCCGCGTTGTCTGACGGCGGCCGAGCTCGTCCAGATGCTGCATCCGGACGACGCCAGCTTGATCGACGTCGTCCGCAAGGCGACGGCGACGGCTAGTCGCGCCATCGACCATGAATTCCGCATCGCGGGCGGCGACGGGGGCTGGAGCTGGTTGCGCGTGCGCGCGGAAATCCTCGAACAGGCGCCCGGCGGCGCGCGACTCGTCGGGATCGCGATCGACATCACCGAAAGAAAGGCTCTCGCCGAACGCTCCGTTGCCGCCGACGTCCGCCTTCGCGACGCGATCGACGCAATCTCCGAAGCTTTCGTGCTCTGGGACCGGCACAATCGTCTCGTCGCGTGCAACTCCAAATTCTTGGAGCTCCACGAGCTCCCGTCGGAGGTCGCGACGCCGGGCGCGAGCTACCGCGAGATCATGGCCTACGCAGCGCCGCTCACACAAATGGACGCGACGAGCGACGACATCGCAGCCGTCGAAGAGCGCAGCTACAAGGCGCGCCTCGCTGACGGGCGCTGGCTACAGATCAACGAACGCCGCACCAAGGACGGCGGCTATGTCTCGGTCGGCGCCGACATCACGGCGTTGAAGCGCAACGAGGAGACGCTGCAGCACTCGCAGCATCGCCTGACGGGAGCCGTCGCAGACCTCATGCATTCGCGGCAGACGCTCGAAATGCACAAGCAGCAGCTCGCGACGCTCGCCGAGCAGCTCCACGTCCAAAAGTCCGAAGCGGAATCGGCCAATCTCGCCAAGACCCTCTTCCTCGCCAACATGAGTCATGAGCTCAGAACCCCGCTCAACGCCATCATCGGCTTTTCCGAGATGATGCTCGACGAGGCCTTCGGCGAACTGGGCTCGCCCAAGTATCGGGAATATTGCCGCGACATCAAGCGCAGCGGGGCCTATCTTCTCGAGGTTTTCTCGGCGATCCTCGACATGTCGCGGCTCGAGGCTGGCGGCGTGAGCCTCAATGCGCGCGACATAGACTTGCGAGAGGTCGTCGACGAAGCGATACGCTACTGGCGCCCGCGCGCTGATGACAAGGAGATCGCGATCAGCGCCAAGGTTCCGGCGCGGCTGAAATGCGCGGGCGACCATGCGGCCATCGTCAAGACCCTCGGAATCCTGCTTTCCAACAGCATCAAGTTCACGGCCCCGGGCGGCGCCATCCGCGTGCGCGCAGGCCGCACGCCGAGCGCTATTCTGATCTTCGTCGAAGACAACGGTCAGGGCGTCGAGAGCGGAGCCCTTGGCCGGCTATTCGCCCCCTTCACGCAGTCGGGCGCGGTCATCGAAGACGGAATGAAAGGGTCCGGCCTCGGCCTCGCCATCGCCAGGGCGCTCATGAGCCTTCACAATGGATCGCTGCGCCTGCGTTCGCGCGTCGGCGTCGGCACGATGGCGATGCTGCGGCTGCCGCTCCAGGAGGCCGCCGACGCCGCTTCGCGGGGCGCCGCGCCGCTGCGCGCCGTGGGCGCGCTGCTGAAAGCTCAAGGGCTTCAGGCGCGCCCGGTCGCCGCCGCCTCGTTCTCTGCGCGCAGCGCTGCGGGCAGGACGAGAACCACCCGGAGCCCGGGCTGATTGTCCTCCAGCCGCAGCGCGCCATGATGCAGCCGCGCGACTGCCGCCGCCAGGGACAGTCCGAGCCCGGAGCCTGGTCGATTGCGCGCGTTGTCGAGCCTGACGAAGCGCTCCGTCACCCGTTCGCGATCGGCGAGGGGAATGCCGGGGCCGTGATCGACGACGGCGAGCTCGACATTCTCGCCGACGCGGCGCGCCGTGACGCCGATCTGTGAAGCCTCTCCGTCGACGCCGTATTTCAGCGCATTGTCGATCAGATTGACGAGCGCGCGGCCTAAGAGCTCGCGATGACCGCGCACGCAGAGCCCTGGCTCGATGCCGGCGACGATCGCCACGCCGCGCTCCTCGGCGAGCGGCTCATAGAGATCCACGATGTCGCGCGCCGCCTCGCCCGCATCCAGCGGCGCCATGAGATCGCTCGAATAGCCTGCCTCGGCGCGCGCGATGAGCAACAGCGCGTCGAAGACGCCGATGAGCGCGTCGGCCTCGTCGATGATCGCGCCGAGAGCGACGCGACAGTCTTCTTCCCCCGCTTTGAGGCGCACCGCCTCCTCGGCGCGATTGCGCAGGCGCGTCAGCGGCGTCTTGAGGTCGTGGGCAATATTGTCGGAAACCTCGCGCAGACCGGTCATCAGCGCGCCAATGCGCGAGAGCATGGCGTTGAGATTTTCTGCGAGACGGTCGAATTCGTCGCCGGCCCCGGAGACCTGGAGGCGCTGATCGAGCGCGCCCGCCATGATGCGACGCGCCGAAGCGGAGAGCATGTCGACGCGCTCCAGCATGCGATGCGCGACGAACAGCCCGCCGAGCGTCCCGATCGAAACCAGCCAAAGCAACGACGCGCCGAGTCCTCGGCGCAAAATGCGATCCAATATCAGGTGTTCTTCGGCGTCATGGCCGACGAGCAATCGAAAGTCGCCCGGCAGCACGACCACACGCATGAGCCCCAGGTGATCGCGATTGTCGACATAGAGGCGGCGATAAGGCGCTTCCATCAGAGGCGTCGAGATGGTCGGAAGCGAAGGCGACGGGGCGATGTTCCCCTCGAGATAGTCCCCGCCGAAGCTTGTAACCAGCAAAAGAAATCCCTCAGGCATCTGTGTGCGCAACCTCACCTCGCGGTTGAGGCTTCTGATGCCGCCTTCCTCAAAAAATCTCAACAGACGCTGCAGCTCTTCGTCGATCAGCTGACTCAAGTGATCGTCGAGCTGGGCCTGGATGCGATAGCCGACCGACGCGACCATGACCGCGGCGCCGAGCGAGAACAGCACGAGATAGACGAGCGACAGCTTGAAGACCGTCGTGCGGAAGAGCTTACCGAGCGCCGTCACGGATCATGTATCCGGCTCCGCGGATCGTGTGGAGCAACGGCGTCTCCCGCCCCTTGTCGATCTTCGCGCGCAGGCGCGATATGTGGACGTCGATGACATTGGTCTGCGGATCGAAATGATAGTCCCAGACGTTTTCGAGCAGCATGGTGCGGGTGACCACCTGACCCGCGTGCTTCATCAGATATTCGAGCAACCGGTATTCGCGCGGCTGCAGAATGATCTCCCGGCCGCCGATCGTGGCCTGATGCGACAGCCGATCCAGTTCGAGGTCGCCGACGCGATACACTGTCTCCTCGACGCGCCCGCCCGTCCGGCGGCGTCCGAGCGCCTCTACGCGCGCCAGCAGCTCAGAAAACGCGTAGGGCTTCGAGATGTAATCGTCGCCGCCGGCGCGCAACCCCTTGACGCGATCGTCGACCTGGCCGAGCGCAGATACGATGAGCGCGGGAGTCTCGACCTTCTGCTCCCGCAGCCCCGAGATCAGCGACAGGCCGTCAAGCCGCGGCAGCATGCGATCGACCACGAGCACGTCATGGCTCTCCTCGCGCGCCCGCGCATAGCCGTCGAGCCCATCGGTTACGAGATCAACGGTATGCCCCTGCTCGCGAAAGGCCTTTATGAGATAAGCGCCTGCTTCGGCGTCGTCTTCGATGATGAGCAAGCGCATGGGAATAATCCGGACGGAGCACGAAGAACCAGAACAGCGGCGCGTCTTGGTTCCGTGCTCCGTCAACTGTCATCTGTCAACCGTCAACGCCACGAAACGGACGCCTTCGGGCGACTTCACACGCAACAGCACGGACCTGCGTCCGTCCTTGCGCGCCGTCTCGAAGGCGGCGGCCAGGTCACCGGGCTCGCTGACCGTCTGCCCCCCGGCTTCCAAGATAACGTCGCCGCGCTTGATGCCTTTCTGCGCCGCAGCGCCGTCAGGGTCAACTTCGGTCACGTGAAGTCCTTCGGCCCCGCCTCCGCGCGCTCGGTTTGCGGCGGGCGCGACATCGAGCCCGAGGTCCGCGAGGACGCTGGTGTCCTTCCCGCCGCCGGGCTCGAGGCGCGCCTCCTTCTGGTCGGGCAGCGTCCCGAGCTTGAGACTGACCTTCTTCTCCGAACCGCCGCGCAAATAGGTGAGCTCGACCGCCTTGCCGGGCGGCAATGCGCCGATCTTGCGCTGCAACTCGCGCGCGGTCTCGACCTTCTCGCCATCGATGGCTAAGATCACATCGCCCGACTTGAGCCCGGCGCCCTCCGCCGGGCCGCCTTTCACCGGCTGCGCAACGAGCGCGCCCTTTGCCGCTTTCAGGCCCAATCCCTCGGCGATCTCCGGGGTGACCGGCTGAATGCTGACGCCGATCCATCCGCGCGTGACGGCGCCCTTGTCCTTGAGCATCGCCACGACGTCCTTGGCGACCTCCGTCGGTATTGCGAAGCCGATGCCGACCGAACCGCCGGAAGGCGAATAGATCGCCGTGTTGACGCCGATCACGCCGCCGCGCTCGTCGAAGGCGGGACCGCCGGAGTTGCCGCGATTGACCGGCGCGTCGATCTGCAGGAAGTCGTCATAAGGCCCGGCGCCGATGTCGCGCCCGCGCGCCGACACGATGCCGGCGGTCACGGTGCCGCCGAGGCCGAACGGGTTGCCGATGGCGATCACCCAGTCGCCCACGCGCGGCGTCGCGCTCGACCACTCGACATAGGGCAGATTGCCGCCGTCGTTGACCTTGAGCAGAGCGAGGTCCGTGCGCTTGTCGGTTCCAACGACCTTCGCCGGCAGCGTCTTGCCGCCTTCCAGCGCGATCTCGACTTCGCTTGCATGCTCGACGACGTGATTGTTGGTCACGACATAGCCGTCGGGGCTGATGATGAAGCCAGACCCCTGCGACTGCACGGGATGCTTGCGTCCGCGCCCCTGGCCTTCGCCGAATCGCTTGAAGAAGTAATAGAACGGGTCGTCCGGGGAGATGTCGAGCCCTTCGTCCCCGAATGGCTGCGCCGTCTCGAGCGACTTGACCTTGATCGCGACGACGGCGCCCTTCACGCGCTCGACTACGTCGGCGAAGGAGGCTGGCCCCACCGCCGGCCCGGAAGCCGAGGCGAGCGGCGCCTCGGCGAGCGCTGGAGCTGCGGGGGTTAGCGAATAGAGGCCGGCGCCGAGAGCCAGGACGGCTCCCCCGCCGAGGAGACTCGCGCGTAGCGAGCGCCAGCTGGGGCGGAAAGCGATCTTTTGCATTTTCATCTTTTCCAGGACAGTTGACGAGGAACGAAGACCGGAGCGCGGCTGGGGGGATGGACCGGACCGCTAGCCAGTCCTTTCGCGCTCCGGCCTTCGTTGTCTCGAAACATGGGGAACTGCGCCTCACGGGCCAATGGAGGGAGGATGAAACTTTCGTAAGGCGCAATCGACTTCCTGCTCCGTCTCCCGTCACGCCCTCGTTACTCACCCCAACGCGCGTGAGGCGATATCGCTCACGTCGCGCGAAAGCTCCGCCGTCGCGAGCACGCGCCGCAGCGTTGCTTCGGCGTTGGCGCGACGTCGCGGCTCGAGGGTGCGCCAGGCGCGCAGCGACGACAAGAGCCGCGCGGCGACTTGCGGATTCTTGGAATCGAGCTCCAGCACCACGTCGCACAGGATCGCATAGCCGGAGCCGTCGAGCGCATGGAAGCGCGTCGGATTGCTGGCGGCAAAAGCGCCGACGAGGGCGCGCGTCCTGTTCGGGTTGGACAGCGAGAAGTCTCGATGCCGCATGAGATCGCGCACCCGCTGCGTTGTCGCTTCCTCCGGGATCATCGCCTGCAGCGAGAACCATTTGTCGACGACGAGGGCGTCGTCGGCGAAAGCGTCGTAGAACGCCGCGAAGGCTTTTTCGCGCGCGGGGCCAGGGATGAGGGCGAGGGTCGCCAACGCCGCGAGCCTGTCGGTCATGTTGCCCGCGCCTTGAAATTGCGCTTCGGCGAGCCGCGCGCCCGATCCTGGATCGCCGGCGGCGATGAGATCCAGCGCCACGTTACGCAGCGCGCGCCTTCCGGCGCTGGCGGCGTCGGGCGAATAGAGCGCATCGCTGGCGAAGCGCTCGTAGGCCCCGCGTAGCGCTGATCCCAAGACTCGCCCGATGTCTCGCCGCAGGCTCTCGCGCGCGACAAAGAGCACGTCGGGATCGACGTTTTCCTCGGCCTCGCGCGCCAGGTCGGATTCGCTCGGCGGCGTGAGCGCCAGCGCCGTGAAGGCGGGATCGGTCTCGGCCTGATCCAGCAGCCGGGCCAGGGCGGCGGCGAAAGCGTCGGCCGAGAGCGCCGCCGCATCGACGTCTTTCTCGCCGCGCAGTCTCGCGACACGGGCGAAGATCGTGCGCAACGCGAGATTCTGCGCCGCCTGCCAACGGTTGAAAGGATCGTCGTCATGGGCGAGCAACCGCAACGACTCTCTTGGGTCGGGCGCGGGCTCGAGGCGCACCGGCGCGGAAAAGCCCCGCAGGAACGAGAGCGCGGGTCGCGAGTCGACCGACTTGAAGGCGATCGTGCGTCGTTCCGACGCCAGTTCGAAGACGCCGCGCTGGCGCTCCTCGGGAGTCGCGTCGTCCGAAACGAGCGGCTCGCGCCCCTGCTCCCCGACGAGCGCCAGAGCGACGGGGATCAGAAACGCGTGTTTCTCAGTCTGACCGGGCGTCGGCGGCGTCTTCTGCGACAGGGTGACGGTGAACGTTTCGGCGCTTGGGTCATAGGCCGTGTCGACGGTCACGCATGGCGTTCCGGCCTGGTCGTACCAGAGCGCGAAATGAGTCAGATCACGCCCGGAGCTCTCGGCGAAGCAGGCGAGATAGTCCTCGATCGTCGCCGCCGTTCCGTCGCAGCGTTCGAAATAGATGTCCATGCCGCGGCGGAAGGCGTCGTCGCCAATGAGCGTCTTCAGCATTCGGATGATTTCGGCGCCCTTCTCGTAGACCGTCGCCGTGTAGAAGTTGTTGATCTCGAGATAGGTCTGTGGGCGCACCGGATGCGCGAGCGGTCCGGCGTCCTCCGGAAACTGGCGCAGCCGCAGGTTTCTGACGTCCTCGATGCGCTGCACCGCGCGCGAGCGCTCATCGCTCGAGAATTCCTGGTCGCGGAAGACCGTGAGGCCTTCCTTCAGACAGAGCTGGAACCAGTCGCGGCAAGTGATGCGGTTGCCGGTCCAGTTGTGGAAATATTCATGCGCGATCACGCCCTCGATGCCGGCATAGTCGGAATCGGTCGCCGTCTGCGGCGACGCGAGCACATATTTGTCGTTGAAAATATTGAGGCCCTTGTTCTCCATCGCGCCCATGTTGAAGGCCGAGACGGCGACGATGTTGAACAGGTCGAGATCATATTCGCGCCCGAAAACCTTTTCGTCCCAGCGCATCGAGCGCACGAGCGCATCCATGGCGTAGGCGGCGCGCCCCTCCTTGCCGTGCTCGGTGTAGATCGCGAGGCCGACCTTGCGTCCGGAAGCGGTGACGAAGTCCTGCGAGATGCGGGCAAGGTCGCCGCCGACGAGCGCAAAAAGATAGGAGGGCTTTGGAAACGGATCCCGCCAACGCGCAAAGTGCCGATTGTCGCCAAGGTCGCCCGCTTCGACGAGATTGCCGTTGGCGAGCAACACGGGGGCTTCGCGCTTGTCGGCCTCGAGACGCACGTCATAGACGCTGAGGACGTCCGGACGATCGAGGAAATAGGAGATGCGGCGGAATCCTTCCGCCTCGCACTGCGTGCAGTAGGTGGCGTCGGAGCGATAGAGGCCGGAGAGCGCCGTGTTGGCGGTCGGGTCGACTTCCGTCTCGATCTCGAGCGCAAAGGGCTCCGCCGGGACGGCGGCGAGCGTGAGCCCCTCGGCCGCGACGGCGAAATCCTCGGGATCGAGCGACCGTCCGTCGAGCCTCAGGCCGAGCGGCGTCAGGCCGTCGCCGTCGAGCCGCAAGGGCGCATCGGCGCGTCCTTTGGGGTTGCGGCGCAACGAGAGCCTGGCCCGGACGCGCGTTTGCGTGGGATGCAGCGAGATATCGAGGCTTACGCGGTCGATGAGGAAGTCCGGAGGCAGATAGTCGGCGAGGCGGACGGTATGAGGCGGGGGATTGCGCATGTCGGAGGGTGCAGCTCGCAGAGCGGATTGCGGATAATATCTGTTTCGCGCCTCATGTCACCAGTCCCGAGAGACGGTTCCCCGAGAAACTCCCGCGCGAAGAGCAATTTGCCTTAGGCTTCCCCGTTGCGATTCTGGCTTCTCCTCGTGTCGCCGCCCTTCGGACACGGTCTGGTGAGCCTCAGCGGGAGGCCACCCGCCAATTCACCATCCGTAGGATCCGGGTTTCGCGGGCGCCCTCGCCTTGGGCTGGTCCGCGGGCCACTGCGTGATATATCTAGATCGCCTGCCTCGGCGGGCTCTGCAGGCCGCCGATAGAGCGGTCCAACTCCACACAAATTTGGAGGGCGTCAATGAAAACCAGCATTATCTCCGGCTCTACGATCGCGGCCGCCGCGATCGCGCTCGCCCTGGGCGGCGCCGTCAGCGCTTCAAGCCCCGCGCAGGCTCACGGATACGCCAAGCACCACCACCACTGCGCCACGCGCCATCACTGCAAGGCCCGGCATCACTGCAAGACCCACCATCATTGCAAGGCGAGGCACGCCTGCAAGAAGTGATCACACGCGAGGGAGCCGCTGGCCGGCTCCCTCGGCCTTCGTCGCGGGTGCGACGAAGCCCCGCTGGTTCTCGCGCTCGCTCCGGTGTAACGCCTTGAGCATGGGAAGCTCCAAGGGACGGACGCATGAGCGCGGACGAGGTTAAAGAAAAGCGCGGGTTGTTCTCGCGCCTCTTCGGGCGCGGCGGGGCGACACCGGAGGCTCCAGGCGAGGCGCCGTCGCAGGCCGAGATCGAGCCGCCGAAGCGCAGCTGGAAAGAGCGGCTGTTTGGCGGCCTGTTCCGCTCCTCGCAGGCGATCGCGAAGAGCATCGCCGACGTCTTCACCAAGCGCAAGCTCGACACGCTGACGCTCGAGGAGCTCGAGGACGTGCTCCTGCGAGCGGACCTCGGCGTCGCGGCCGCGCAGCGGATCACCAAGGCCGTCGGCGCCGCCCGCTACGAGCGCGACATCGAGCCAGAGGCGGTGCGGGCGATCCTCGCCGCCGAAGTCGAGCGCATCCTGGAGAGCGTGGCGCGTCCGCTCGAAATCGACGAGACGAAGCGCCCATTCGTGGTGCTCGTCGTCGGCGTCAACGGCTCCGGCAAGACGACGACGATCGCCAAGCTCGCCGCCAAATGGCGGAGCGCGGGCAAGCGAGTCGTGCTCGCCGCGGGCGACACGTTTCGCGCCGCCGCCGTCGAGCAGCTGCATGTCTGGGGCGACCGGTTGGGCGCCAGGGTCGTCTCGGGAAAGGAGGGGGCCGACGCGGCCGGTCTCGCCTTCGACGCGATCAAGACGGCGCGCGACGACGGCGCCGACGTCCTGCTCATGGACACGGCGGGCCGCCTGCAGAACCGCGCCGAGCTCATGGCCGAGCTCGAGAAGATCGTCCGGGTAATGAAAAAGGCGGACCCCGAGGCGCCGCACGCGACCTTGCTCGTGCTCGACGCCACCGTCGGCCAGAACGCATTGACGCAGGTCGACGTTTTCGGCAAGACCGCCGGCGTGACCGGTCTCGTGATGACCAAGCTCGACGGCACGGCGCGCGGCGGCATCCTCGTGGCCATCGCCGAGACCTACGGGCTGCCGATCCACTTCATCGGCGTCGGCGAGAGCGCCGACGACCTGCAGCCCTTCGCCGCGCGCGACTTCGCGCGCGCCATCGCTGGTCTCGAGCCCGAGGAGGAGAGCCATTGACTGAACAAGTCGCCGGGAAGGCCGACGCAGCGCGAAAGCCGCGACTTAATCCCACGCTGAAGCTCGCTCTCGAGTTCGGTCCGCTGGCGCTGTTCTTCCTGGCCAACCATTTTTTCGGCATCTTCGCCGCGACGGCCACACTCATGGTCGGCGTGACGGTCACGCTCGCAGTCTCGTACGCGATCACGCGACGGCTCCCCATGATGCCGATGGTGACGGCCGTGCTGGTGCTGATCTTCGGCGGCCTCACCTTCCTGCTCCAGGACGAGGACTTCATCAAGCTCAAGGTGACGATCCTCTACACGATGTTCGGCTCGGCCCTGCTCGTCGCCCTCTATTTCGACCGGCTGCTGCTGCCGATCATCTTCGACGCCGCGCTGCATCTCGACGACGCGGGCTGGCGCAAGCTGACCTGGCGCTGGAGCGTCTTCTTCTTCTTTCTGGCGGCCCTCAACGAGGTTCTGCGTCATGCGCTTTCGACCGACGCCTGGGTCAACTTCAAGGTGTTCGGCATATTGCCGCTGACCTTCCTGTTCGTCCTCACGCAGACGCCGATGATGCTGCGTCACGAGATCAAGCCGGAGGACGACGTCTCCGAGACGCATTTTTGAGGGCCTGCTCGCCGAATGGCGGGCGGAGCTGGCGCAGCTCGGACTTGAAAAGCTTCGGTTCCTGACGGACTATCTCCGCGCGGCGCTGGGCTGAGAGCGACGGGGATGACGCAAGCAATTCTTTTTCCATCCGCCTTTCCGGCGAGGCGGCGCCTGTCGCCGGTCTTGTTGCTTCTTGTTTTCGGGCTCGCCGCGTGGGCGGTCGTCGTGGGCCGCGCCGCGGCGGAAACGCCGGAAGAGACTTACAAGGCGCTCGGTCTCGAAAAATCCGCGGCGCCGAAGCAACTCTACGACGCGCTGGTCAAGCGCTACAACGATCCGGCGCAGGGCGCGGGACGGGGATCGCTTTCAAAATTCTGGGAGCCGATCCCGATCTCCAGATATCTCGACCCGCGCGACTTCTATAAGCCTCCCCAGACGATCGAGGGCGACGTCGCGCGGGGACAATGCGTCGAGTGCCACACTCAGATCACGCCCGGCTGGGTTCACAGCTGGCAGAAGAGCGTTCACGGCGATCTCGACGCGATCCGCAAGCTGCCCGCCTCCGACTCGCGCGCCTACAAGAAAGGCCTCATCGAAGACGTCGAAGCCAATCTGCGCTCGATGGGGACGCTCAAGGCCGGCGCGAAGCTCAAGGAGGTCGGCTGCATCGACTGCCACATGGGCGTCGGGAGGGAGCACGGCCTGCACGAGACCGATCTCAGAATGCCGGACGCCGCCGCCTGCGGCCAGTGCCACGTCAAGGAGTTCGCCGAGCGCGAATCGGAGCGCGACACCTTCACCTGGCCGCAGGATCAATGGCCCAAGGGTCATCCCTCGCACGCGCTCTCCTTCGCCGCCAATGTCGAGACCGCCGTCTGGGCCGCGATGGAGCAGCGCGAGGTCGCGGAGGGCTGCAGCTTCTGCCACACGCCGCAGAACACCTGCAACAGCTGCCATACGCGGCACGAATTCTCCGCGGTCGAAGCGCGCAAGCCGCAAACCTGCGCGATGTGCCACAATGGCGTCGATCACAATGAGTTCGAGAACTTCATGCTCTCGAAGCACGGAACGGTGTTTCAAACGCGCGGCGACACGTGGGATTGGAACTGGCCGCTTTCAGAGGCGCTCGACAAGGGGGGGATGAGCGCGCCGACCTGTCAGTTCTGCCACATGGAGTACGAGGGCCGGTTCTCGCACAACATGGTGCGCAAGGTCCGCTGGGCTTTCGAGCCGACGCCGAAGATCGCCGACAATCTCCACCACCCTTGGTTCGAGTCGCGCAAGGACGCCTGGGTCCGCACCTGTTCGAACTGCCACTCCGAGAGCTTCGCGCGCGCCTATCTCGAGAACGTGGACAAGGGCGTGACCTCGGGGATCAAGATCACCGAGGAGACGCGGTCGGTGCTCTTGAAGCTTTATGACGACGGCCTGCTGCCCGGGCAGAAGACGAATCGTCCGCCCCCGCCCGCCCCGATCAAGGCCGACGAGCCCGGCGGCTTCTTCCAGCTCTTCTGGCGGAAGGGCAGCAATCCGAGCGCTGCGGAATATGAGTTCGCCGAAATGTGGGAGCACCACAAGATCAAGCATTACAAGGCGCTCGCGCATGCGAACCCCGGCGGTTACACCTATTCCGACGGATGGTCGCTGCTCGTGCGCAGCGCCGCGAAGATCAATGACGAGGACGCGCGCCTGCGCGACGCCGCCGCCTTGCGCGCCGAGCTCAAGCGCCTCGAGGGCCAGAAGCACGGCGAGTGGCTCAACCTCGACGCGCCGCTGCAGCGCGGGGCCGTGGCCGGAAGCGGCGCGCTGGCCCTGCTCGCGGCGGGCGCCCTCGCCTGGCTCGCCGAGCGACGGCGTAAGAGGCCGTAGCTGTCACGCTGCATGACGCGGATCGCCGTTGCGGCGCTGTTTGCCGTCGGAGTCGCGCTGCTGGCTCTGGCGGCCGCGCCGAGCCTTTGGGCGCCTCGCGAGCCTTATGCCATGACGCGCGCGCCGGCGTCGCCCGAGGCGTTCCGAACGGTCTCGCCCTACGGCGCGAGCGGCGCGGACGTCGAGACGCTCGAGTTCGTCGCGCGCGGCGTCGACGCCCCGCTGGCGAACGCGGTCGTCGCCACGGGATCCGACGGACGCCCGGCCCCGCTCGCTTGGCGCAACCGCGTCACCGAACCCGTCTTCTTCCCCGACCTCGATCCGGCGGACGAAGCTCAGATCTTGGCGGCGATCAAAGCGCACGCGCCTGGCGACGCCGTGATCCTTGCCTGGTGGGATTTTTCGCGCCGCATCCGCGCCTTTGCGGAGCGCCGGGCGCCCCTCGACGATGCCGAGGCCTCGGGGCTTCTCATTCCGACGGCCTGGGACGCGGACTCGACGCGCATCGCGGCGACACAGCGCCAATTCTGGGGCGCGGACGTCCCCGAGCGCGAGGGACGAACCTTCCAGAAATTCATCGACGCGCTGCTCTTGGACGAAGCCGGAGGCGCGCGGCTCTTGTCGGAGCTGGCGCAGGGCCGCGACGCTTTCGTCGCCTTGCGCCTTAGCGACATCTGGCGCGCCTCCGCCGCGCGTCCCGGCGCGCTGTCGCTCGGCTACAAGGACTTTCCCGCCGCCGGCGATCCGCACGGAGCGATGAAGGCCGTGCGCGAGTGGATGGCGCGCGAAGGCGTCGAAGGCGGCTACGCCGTGGAGCTCCGGGGCGCGACGGCGCGCGTGCATTACCTTTCCCGCGGGCGGGACGCGCAGACGCTGCTTGCGAAACTCCTGCCCTTCTCGTCGTCCAACCCGCTCGCGCTCGAGCGGCTCCGACTCGTCCATCAGTTCAAGGACTATTGGATCTATGAGCTGAAGTGAGGGTGCGTCGGCTCGATTTGGTTTGCGGGCGAACGATCATCCCGCTTTGAATAGCGAGTGGGAGACGGCGATGGAGCCTGACGCAGACGCGGAAACCGAGCCGTGCGCGGCGGCGAAGCCGAGCGTGGCGAGAACTACAAAGGCGAGGCAAAGACGGCGCAGAGTGGCGTGGGTCAGCATGGCGAGGGCTCCTTTTTTGCCCCTGTCGGAAACGGGCATGAGCGGATTTGACCGCGAATCGAGGCGCACGGCTGTGCGCAAGCGCACAGGCCGATTGCGAGGCGTCGGAGCCGGCCGTGCGAAAACACGCCGAGCGGACCGAGCTGGACATCGGGAAGGAGACGCCGCGCCCGGCCGAGCGTGTGTGGCCGGACGCGCGAGCGACACGAGGAAGGCGATGCCCCCCGGCGGCATCAACCGCTCGCCGAGCGCTGCGGCCAGTCTGAGCCGCAAGCACGTGACAGGAAAGCCTAATCCATGCGGGCGGCACGCGGTTGGCCTCGTCAAAGGCGCGAGGATCGTCAGCAAACCCTAACCAAACCCCGTTCATCTTGGTTCAAATATCCCCGAGACCGAGAGAGGGAGATCTGCAATCCGAAAGCGAGCGCGGGCGACGCCGGACGCCAATCGGCTTGACAGCCAGGCGCCGGCGCGACATCAGTTTTGCAAGTGCGCGCCTCCCGAGAGCCGGGCGCCGACGATGCGCGCAACGGAACGGACGCAGCGATGAACATCCACGCAAGGCCGAGGAAGCCGCCGCTCAAGATCCTGCTCTGCTCGCCTCGCGGCTTCTGCGCCGGAGTCACGCGCGCGATCGACGCCGTCGAGCGGGCGCTCGCAATGTTCGGCGCGCCGGTTTATGTCCGTCATGAGATCGTCCACAACCGCTACGTCGTCGAGACTCTGAAGGAAAAAGGCGCGATCTTCGTCGAGGAGCTCGACGAGATCCCGGACACGAAGGCGCCGGTGATCTTTTCGGCGCATGGGGTCGCCAAATCGGTGGAGGCGGAAGCCGCCGAGCGCAACCTCCTGGCGATCGATGCGACTTGCCCGCTCGTAACCAAGGTGCATCGCGAAGCCGAGATTCACCACCGCCGTGGGCGGCGCGTGCTCCTTGTCGGCCACGCCGGCCATCCCGAGGTCGTCGGCACAATGGGTCAATTGCCCGCGGGAGCCGTCATGCTGGTCGAATCCGTCCGCGACGTCGCAAAGCTCGAACTCGACGACGAGAACAACCTCGCCTATGTGACTCAGACGACGCTGTCGATCGACGACGCGCAGGAGGTCGTTGAGGCGCTTACGAAACGCTTTCCGGCCATCGTCGGCCCCCATCGCGAGGACATCTGCTATGCGACAACGAACCGTCAGGCGGCGGTGAAGGAAGTCGCGCCGAGGGTCGACGCGGTGCTCGTCGTCGGATCGCCCAACTCTTCAAATTCCCAGCGCCTGCGCGAAGTCGCCGAGCGCGCCGGGGCGCCGGCGCAGCTCGTGCAAAGTCGAGGCGAGATCGATTGGGGCATTTTTGGCGGCATCTCGACGCTTGGCGTCACCGCCGGCGCCTCGGCGCCCGAGGCGCTCGTCGAAGAGATCATGGACGCTTTCGCCGAACGCTTCGAGATCAGTGTCGAGACCGCGCCCGCAGCTTCCGAGAACGTCTCTTTCCCGCTCCCGAAGGAGCTGAGGGCGATCGGATGACGGAAGCCCGCTTAGCAAAGGACGGGATGCGCGCTTCTTCGTCTGTCCTCCGTCGTCTGTCACCCGTCTCCTGACTATGGCCGTCTACACGCAGGTCACGGACGAGGACCTGATAGAGTTCCTCTCCACTTACGATCTCGGCAAGCTGCTGTCGTGCAAGGGCATCGCCGAGGGCGTCGAGAACTCCAACTTCTATCTGCATACGAGCGCCGGCAACTTCATCCTGACGCTTTACGAAAAGCGCGTCCATGAAGAGGACCTCCCCTTCTTTTTGGGGCTGATGGGGCATCTCGCCAAGGCTGGAGTCACCTGCCCTCTGCCCGTTCTCGACCGGCGCGGCGCGGCGCTCGGTCGCTTGGCGGGGCGTCCAGCCGCAATCGTGACCTTCCTCGACGGCTACTCCCTGCACCTCCCTGAGCCCAAGCACTGTCGGGCCGTCGGCGCGGCGCTCGCGCGCCTCCATCTCGCCGGCGCCGACTTTTCCCTGCGGCGCGCCAACACGCTGTCGCTTTCCGGCTGGCGCAGCCTGTTCGAGCAACACGCCGACCGCGCCCACACAGTGCAGCCGGGACTAGCGGAGCTCGTGACGGACGAGCTCGCCTTTCTCTTCCGCGCCTGGCCGAAAGACCTTCCCCAAGGCGTCGTGCATGCCGATCTCTTTCCCGACAACGTGCTCTTTCTCGACGACGAGCTCTCGGGCCTGATTGATTTCTATTTCGCCTGCAACGACATGCTGGCCTATGACCTCATGATCTGCCTCAACGCCTGGTGCTTCGATGAGTCATTCGCCTACGACGCGAGGCGCGGGCGCGCGCTCTTCGAGGGCTATCGCGCCATCCGGTCCTTGAGCGCAACGGAGCATGCGGCGCTGCCCGTGCTGGCGCGCGGCGCGGCGCTGCGCTTCCTGCTCACCCGCTTCGTCGATTGGCTCGACGTGCCGGCCGGCGCGATGGTGCGGCCGAAGGATCCGCGCGAATATCTGGCGAAGCTGCGCTTTCATCGCACAGTGGAAAAGGCGGAAGACTATGGCGCTTGAGCACTCCCGACCAGACATCATTCATCCATGACGGCGCGCGTGCAGATCTGGACCGACGGCGCCTGCTCGGGAAATCCCGGTCCGGGCGGCTATGGCGCGATCTTGCGCTTTGGCGAGCGCGAGCGGGAGATCTCCGGCGGGGAGCCGCAGACGACCAACAACCGCATGGAGCTCATGGGAGCGATCGTCGCGCTGGAGGCGCTGACGCGTCCCTGCGCCATCGATCTCCACACCGACTCGCAATATGTGCGCAACGGCGTGACCGCATGGCTCGACTCCTGGAAGGCGCGCGGCTGGAAGACCGCCGATCGCAAGCCCGTGAAGAACATCGAGCTATGGCAGAGGCTCGAGGCGGCGACGGAGCGGCACGATATCGCCTGGCATTGGGTCAGGGGCCATGCCGGCGATCCCATGAACGAGCGCGCCGACGCGCTCGCGCGCGCGGGCATGGCGCCTTTCGTAGGGGGAGCCCGGCGCGAAATTGGCGCTCGCGAGCCATGACGAACGCGCAGCCCGGACGCGTCGGCCTGGAGTTGAGCCGCCACAGGCGAATTTGCGATATTTCTGTTTCAGTCGTTCCATTTTGCCAGATATATTTCATAGCTTTCGCGCCACTCTGGCCGGCCAAAGCTTCCACCGCTCGCATGAATGAGCCCCAGCGGAATAGTCCCCATTGAAATGTTTTTTTGCTCAAGCTGACGACACAGATCCATATCGTAAAAATGGAACTTGAATTGCTCATCAAATATCACGTTGTTTTCTCTAAAAGTCTTCTTTTTTGCAGCAATAAACACGCCATCCAGCAACTTACAATTCTTGAAAACTTCCCCATAAATGGACAGCCGACAGGGAAAACCATCCCCATGCCCGACGACGCCGCTCAGATTCGACCGATCGTCCCAGGTCAGCTTATCATCGATAAAGGCCCAAGCGGGCTGCCGCGGAACTCGCCGGCGGTTGCCCGCAACACCAAGCACGTCAAACATCGTAAACCCAGACAAAAGCTTATCCACCCAAAAAAAGTCTGTCAACAACACGTCATCATGCGTTAGCACTATTACTTCCTCGTCGTCTTCTATCCCTGCAATCCCCTTATTGTAGCAGGTCCCAAGCCCTTCCGTGTTGTCAAAGAAAGCAATCAATTTCAACTGAAACATTCGATAGGTGAGAGAAAGGCTGCGTCCGAGCGCCGACTTTTCCATAAAATCCGAGCGATTCAAGCGAGTTGCAGTAACCAGTGTGATTGGAAGCATCTGGCGGCTCTCCAGAGGGCTAATCCGGCTGCCCACAACGCCTCGCGCTCCGTCGAAGCCTTCGGATCGCCGATGCGCGCGCCCGTCACTCGCCCACAGCTCCCACTGCGGCGGTCCATGCCACAATCTCGTGAATCCGACAACCGGCTTGGGGAATGAAGGCCCCTCCCACCACAGTCGCCGGCTTGCGCGCCTGCCGGCCCGTCCCGGCCGGCGAGGCCGCTTGGCTTGTCGATCCCGCCAAATTCTGAAAGGGTTGAAACCGAATGGAACGCCGGCCGAGACCCTTGCAATGTCGAAACGTGATTCGTCTCCCTCCCCATCGAACGCGTTTGACGCTGCGGCGATAGGGAAAGAGCTGAATTTCGCGATGAGTTGCCTCCAGCGCGGCGATTTCGCCCAGGCGGAAGAGACTTACGAAGAAATCCTCGCCAAATCGCCACAGGAATTTGTTGCGGCGCATTTCTTGGGGATCATCAAGTTCCAAACGGGGCGGCGCGAGGCCGGACTTGCGCTCATCGACCGCGCGATCGCGCTCAAGCCCGATTACGCCGAGGCGTACAACAACCGCGGCAACGCTTTGCGGGAGCTCAAGCGCCTCGAGGAGGCGGCGGCGAGCTACGACAAAGCGATCGCGCTGAAGCCCGATTACGTCATGGCCTACAGCAACCGCGGCGACGTATTGCGGGAGCTCAGGCGGCATGAGGAGGCTCTGGCGAGCTGCGACGAGGCTGTCGCGCTGAAGCCGGACTTCGCCGAGGCCTTTCATAACCGCGGGCTTATTCTGCAGGGACTCAACCGGCTCGAGGAGGCCTTCGCGAGCTTCGAGAGAGCTCTCGCGCTGAAGCCAGGCCTCAAGCATGCCTTCGGAAACCTGGCCGATTGCGCGAGCAAGATGTGTCAATGGGACAGGCGCGACGCGATCACCGCGAAGCTCGCCGAAGACATCGCCGCGGATCGGTCAGTGATCGGCCCGCTCGTGGCCCTCGGCTATCTCGATGATCAGGCGCTGCATCGGCGATGCGCCGAAAGCTTCGTCAAAAGCGAGATCGGCGAAATTCCCCCGCCGCTCTGGCGCGGCGAGACCTGGCGCAATGACAGGATCAAGATCGCCTACCTCTCGGCCGATTTCCGAGAGCACCCGGTGGCCTATCTCATCGCAGAGCTCATCGAGCGGCACGACCGCGCGCGCTTTGAGACGATCGGGATATCTTTCGGCCTCGACGACGGCGGCGAGATGCGCGCGCGCCTGTCGCGCGCGTTTGATGTGTTCGTCGACGTCCGCGCACAGAGCGACGCCGAGGTCGCGACGCTCTTATCGAGCCTCAAGGTCGACGTCGCTGTCGACCTCAACGGCTTCACGCAGGACTGCCGCCCGAAGATTCTGAGCCGTCGCCCCGCGCCGATCCAGGTCAATTATCTCGGATTTCCAGGCACGATGGGCGCCGGTTTCATCGATTACATTATCGGCGACAGGATCGCTTTGCCGCTCGACCGCCAACCCTTCTACGTCGAGAAGATCGTCGAGCTGCCAGACTGCTGCCTGCCGCGCGACCGCCTGCGACGCCCGAGCGACGTCGCCCCTGCGAGAGCAGACGCGGGCTTGCCGCAACAGGGGTTCGTATTCTGCTCGTTCAATAACAGCTGGAAATTCTCGCCGCGGCTCTTCGACATCTGGATGCGGTTGCTGAAAACCGTCGGAGGCTCCGTGTTGTGGTTGCGCGCGGACAATGGGCCTGCGGAGCGCAATCTGAGGCGGGAGGCGCAGGCGCGCGGCGTCGACCCGAACCGGCTCATATTCGCGCCGCGCGTCAAAACGGTCGAGGACCATCTGGCGCGTCACCGCCTGGCCGACCTCTTCCTCGACACCCTGCCCTATAACGCGCATACGACGGCGAGCGACGCCTTGTGGGCGGGACTCCCCGTGCTGACCTGCACGGGACAGTCCTTCGCGGGACGCGTGGCCACAAGCCTGCTCGAGGCGATCGGGCTGCCTGAGCTGGCGACGGCGACGCTTACGGAATATGAGGCTCTGGCGCTGGCCCTGGCGCGCGATCCGGCGCGTCTCGCGGAAATCAAGGCGAGGCTCGCGCGTAACCGTGACGCGCTGCCGCTCTTTGACTCTGATCGTTTCTGTCGCGGCCTCGAGGCGGCTTATGTTCGCATGTGGGGGCGCTGGCAAGAGGGTGGACAAGCTGAAGGTTTCGTGGTCGAGACGCTGTCGCCGACGGTTCAAGCTCGCCCACGAGGGGGCTAGCGTTTCGGCGCGCTGGCGCGAATGGCCTGAGTTTGGATTTCTGAGGGTCGGCTGGGCGGGAGGGAGTTCGCTATGTCGGAACCGGAACGATCGCCGTCCCCTTCGAGTCCCCCTGAGCCCGACGCGACAGAGGAAAAATTCAAGCGCGCCACGGCTCGCCTCCAGCAAGGCGACCTCGCGCAAGCAGAAAGGATTTACGAGCAGATTCTGGAACGCGCGGCCAATCACGTCGAGGCATTGCACTTTTTAGGCGTCGTCAAGGCCCGAACCGGTCGGCCGCAACTCGGCCTCGAACTCATCGACAAGGCGATCGCTCTGAGGCCGGCTTATGCGGAATTCTACAGCAATCGCGGCAACGTCCTAAAGCAACTCGGCCATCTCGAGCAGGCGCTGTCGAGCTATGACCAAACGATCGCGCTGAAGCCGGATTACGCTGGAGCCTACTGCAATCGCGGGCTGGTTCTGCAAGAGCTCGGGCGACTTGAGGAGGCGCTGGAGAACTACGACAGGGCGATCGCGCTGCGGCCGCAGTTCGCCCAGGCGCACCGCAATCGCGAACGCGTTCTGCAAGCGCTGCAACTAAGCGACGGGTCTACGAGACCCCAAGCCTCTCCCTCGGATGCGACCGACGCTGGCGCGACGAAGCAAAAACTCGACCGCGCTCTGGTTTGCCACCAGCAAGGCGATCGAGCGCAGGCGGAGTCGCTATACAGCGCGGTTCTGGAACAATCGGCAAACAACCTTCGAGCGTTGCATCTTCTGGGGATCCTCAAGGTTCAAGCAGGAGAACCCGAGCTCGGGCTGACGCTCTTCGACAAGGCGATCGCGCTGAAGCCGGACTTCGCGGAGGCCCATAACAATCGCGGGAACGCCCTCAAGGCGCTCAAGCGTCACGAAGAGGCTCTGTCGAGCTACGACCGAGCAATTGGACTGAAGCCGGACTACGCGATGGCTCACAGCAATCGAGGAGGCCTCCTGGCGGAGCTCAAGCGTCTGGAAGAGGCGGCGCAGAGCTATGAGCGGGCGATTGCTCTGAATCCGCACGAAAAATGGGCATTCGGCGGCTTGGCGGCTTGTCTGGGCAGAATGTGCGACTGGGACAAACGACCTTTTATCGTCGAGCGGCTGAAGGACGCCATCGCTGCGGGCGATCTGGCGATCGAGCCGTTCCTGACTCTTGGTTATCTCGATGATCCGGCGCTGCTGCGGGCCTGCTCCGAGAAATTCGTCAAGAGCGAAATCGGCGAAGCTCCACCGCCGCTACGGCGAGGCGAGTCGTGGCGCAATGAAAAGATCAGGGTCGCCTTTCTGTCGGCTGACTTTCGCGACCACCCGATGGCGGTTCTCATCACCGAGGCGCTCGAGCGTCTCGACCGCGCGCGCTTCGAGGTCATCGGAATTTCCTTCGGCCCCGACGACGGGAGCGAATGGCGCGCGCGGCTCGTGTCGGCTTTCGATCGGTTCATCGATGTGCGGCTGGAGAGCAATGCGGAGATTGCGACGCTGGTCGCAGACCTCAAGGTCGACATCGCGGTCGATCTCATGGGCTACACGCGCTACTGCCGGCCGGAAGCGCTCGCGCGTCGTCCCGCGCCGATCCAAGTCAATTATCTGGGCTTTGTCGGCACGATGGGCGCCGACTTCATCGATTACATCATCGCCGATGAAATCGTCTTGCCTCTCGAACAACAATTATTTTACTCTGAAAAGATCGTTCATCTCCCGGGCTGCTATCTGCCAAACGACCGTGGTCGGAAAATCAGTGAAACCACGCCCGCCAAGAAGGACGTTGGTTTGCCCGAGTATGGGTTCGTGTTTTGCTGCTTCAACAACAACTGGAAGATCACGCCCGAGGCGTTCGACGTCTGGATGCGAATTCTGCGTGCGGTCGACGACAGCGTGTTGTGGCTGCTGCGTGACAACGAGACGGCGGAGCGCAACCTGCGCAAGGAGGCGCAGGCGCGCGGCGTGGATCCGTCGCGCCTGATATTTGCGCCACGTGCGGATCTGCCGGACCATCTGGCGCGTCATCGCCTGGCCGACCTCTTCCTCGACACCCTGCCCTATAACGCCCACACGACGGCGAGCGACGCCTTATGGGTGGGGCTGCCGGTGCTGACCAGCACCGGAAAATCCTTCGCCGGGCGCGTGGCGACGAGCCTGCTTCACGCCATCGAGCTGCCTGAGCTCGCTACGGCGTCTCTGGCGGATTATGAGACGCTGGCGCTGGCCCTGGCGCGCGATCCGGCGCGTCTCGCGGAAATCAAAGCGAGGCTCGCGCGTAACCGCGACGCGCTGCCGCTCTTTGACTCTGATCGTTTCTGTCGCGGCCTCGAGGCGGCGTTTGTTCATATGCGGGAACTCTGGCAAAGCGGGAAAAAGCCCGAGAGCTTCGCGGTGGGCAGCGCGTCGCGCGCGGCTCCATAGCAGCGTCGAGACCCACGCCATGTCCGAGCAGCCAGAATCGTCTCCAAGCGCCGCCCACGCGAGCGCCGCGGCGGAGAACCTCAAGCGCGCCACGGCTTGTCTCCAACGCGGCGACCTCGCCCAAGCCGAAAGAGTTCTCGAGGAACTCCTCGCGCAGGCGCCGGACCAGATCGAAGCTTTGCATCTGTTGGGGATCGTCAAATTTCAGACCGGACAGCACGAGGCCGGCCTCGCGCTCATCGGCCAGGCGATTTCGCGGAAGCCGGATTTCGTGGAAGCCGAGAACAATCGCGCGAACATGCTCAGGGCGCTCAATCGGCTCGAGGCGGCCTTGGCGAGCTATGACCGCGCGATCGCGCTGAAGCCGGACTACGCTGCGGCCTTTTGCAATCGCGGGTTCGTCCTCTTCGCGCTTGGACGCCGGGAGGAAGCTCTGGCGAGCTGCGACACGGCGCTCGCCCAGAGGCCGGATTTCGCCGAGGCCCACGGCAATCGCGGGCTCATCCTGCAGGGGCTCGGGCGGCTCGAGGAAGCCGTGGCGAGCTTCGATCAGGCCGTCGCGCTGCGCCCGAACGTCGCTGCGTTCCACAGCCATCGCGGAATTGCGCTGCAAGGCCTGGGGCGGCTGGAAGAGGCGCTAGCGAGCTGCGACGCCGCGATTGCGCTGCAAGCGGACGCCGAAGCCTTGTTCAACCGCGGCAATGTCCTGAGGGAACTCGAGCGGCGGCAAGAAGCTCTGGCGAGCTTCGACGCGGCCATCGCGCGCAAGCCCGAGTTCGTCGAGGCCTGGAGCAATCGAGGGCTCGTCCTGCGCAAACTTGAGCGCCTCGACGAGGCGCTCGCGAGCTTCGACAGGGCGATCGCGTTGCGTCCGGACTTCCTGGCGGCGCTCAGCAATCGCGGGATCGTCCTGCAGGAGCTCAAGCGCTTCGAGGAGGCCCTGGCGTGCCATGACCGCGCCATCGCCCTGAAGCCGGATTACGCCGAAGCGCACAGCGACCGGGGAAACGTGCTGCGGGAGTTGAGGCGCTTCGAGGAGGCCCTGGCGAGCTGCGACAGGGCGATCGCGCTGAAGCCGGGCCATGCAGAGGCCTACCTCCATCGTGGCAACGCGCTGTTAGACCTCAGCCGATTCGAGGAGGCGTTGGCCCTTTACGACAGGGCGATCGCGCTGAAGCCGCAGTTCGCCGCCGCGTATAGGAAACGCGCGGGCGTTCTGCATCGGCTCAAGCGCCTCGAGGAGGCCGCCGCGAATTATGAAACGGCGCTCGCGACGGACCCGGATGACCGATATGCATTCGGCGGCCTGGCCGACTGCGCGAACAAATTGTGCGACTGGGACAAGCGCAGGGCTGTGGCCGAGAAGCTTGAGGCCGAAATTGCGGCCAAGCGGTCGGTGATCCCGCCGTTCGCAGCCCTCGCCTATCTTGATGAACCGAGGCTGCTGCGCCAGTGCGCCGAGAATTTCGTCAACAGCGAAATCGCCGACGACCAGCCGCCGCTATGGCGCGGCGAGTCGTGGCGCAACGAGAAGATAAAGATCGCCTATCTCTCCGCCGACTACCGCCTGCACCCTGTGGCCATTCTCATCGCCGAGCTCATCGAGCGGCATGATCGCGCGCGGTTCGAGATCCTCGGAGTATCGTTCGGCGGCGACGATCGCAGCGAGTTGCGCGCGCGGGTCGTCCGCGCCTTCGAGCGGTTCATCGACGTACGATCGATGAGCCCCGCGGAGGTCGCGAATCTCCTTGCGGATCTCAAGGTGGACATCGCCGTCGATCTCATGGGCTACACGGAAGATTCCCGCCCAAAAATCCTCGCGCGCCGTCCAGCTCCGATCCAGGTCAACTTCCTCGGCTTCCCCGCCACCATGGGAACGGACTGCGTCGACTACATCATCGTCGACGCGATTGTCGCCCCGTTCGATCAACAGCCGTTCTATTCCGAGCGCCTCGTTCATCTCCCCGACTGCTACCAACCCAATGACCGGCTTCTGAAGATCAGCAGCGACTCGCCCAGCAGGGCCGACGCCGGCCTGCCCGAAGACAGATTCATATTCTGCTGCTTCAACAACAGTTGGAAGATCTCGCCGGAGGTGTTCGACGCTTGGATGCGAATCCTGAAGGCGGTCGACGGCAGCGTGCTTTGGCTATACTGCAACAACGCGCGGACCGAAATCAATCTGAGAACGGAAGCGCGATCGCGTAACGTCGACCCCGCGCGCTTGATATTTGCTCCGCGCGTGAAGCTGGACGATCATTTGGCGCGCCAGCGACTCGGCGATTTGTTCCTCGACACGTCGCCTTACAATGCCGGGGCTACGGCGAGCGCCGCGTTATGGGTAGGACTTCCGCTGTTGACATACACTGGCAAGACTTTCGTGGGGCGGATGGCGACGAGCCTGCTGCACGCGATCGGATTGCCGGAGCTGGCCACCTCGTCGCTCGCTGACTACGAAGCGCTCGCCATCGCGTTGGCGCGCGATCCGAAGCGCTTGGGCGAGATCAAAGCGAAGCTCGCTCAAAATCGCGATGCGCTTCCGCTCTTCGACACGGATCGTTTCCGCTGCGGCCTCGAAGCGGCCTATGTTCGAATGTGGGAGCTCTGGCAGGACGGACGCCCCCCCGAAAGCTTCGCCATTCCACGCACAATGGCCTGGAGCCGGTCCGCCTGACGCGGCGTTCGAGCCTCCGGACGCGCTCCCCGCCTGCGAAGCGACACACGCTTCGATTGTTAAATGTCCTCGTCGCTTTTCAGTGTCCCAAGCCACAGAAAAGAAACAAATTACGGCGTTTTCACTTGCCAAGGCGAATTGGGTTGGCGCATTTGGGAGGAAGGGCCGCGCGGCGCGTCCCGACTCCATTCGGCAGAGTCTTCGCATGAGCGACGGCTTGGAATCTCCATCCATCCCCGGCGGCGCTTCGCAGCGTCAGGTTCCGGTCGTGGGCGTCGTCGCTGCGAGCGGCGGCGCGCGACCGCTGCTCGAATTGTTCGACCGCCTCGCGGATGGCGTCGACGCGGCTTTCGTCGTGTTCGCGGCGTTCGCGCCCGGCGATGAGAACCGCTCGCCGGGACAGATCATCCAACGTGCGCGAGTGCGGTTCGTGGGAGCGCTCGAGCGCGTCCGCCTCGAGCCGCGTCGCGTCTATGGCGTCTCGACGGACCGGCGACCGGCCTTCGACGCCGATCATCTGTCAACTGAGGACCTGGGGCAGAGCGAAGAACTCACGCCTGCCGATCGCTTTCTTCTTGCGCTGGCCAAACGACGCAATGCCGACATCGCGATCATCCTTTTGGGGGCGGGAGAGGTCGGCGCCAAATGCGTCGCCGCGCTCAAGGAGAGCGGCGGCGTCGTTCTCGCGCAGGCGGCGGAGGATGGCGAGGACGAGTTCGGGACTGGCGTCGCCGCAAGCTGCGGGGTCGACTTCGTGGCGCCTCTGGCCGAGATCGTCGCACGGCTCCCAGAGCTCATAGGCTCCCGAACAGCGCAGATCGCCGGAGGTGGGACCGCGGACCATCGGATTCGCGACGCTGAGCTGAAGTTGCGCGCGACGAGGTCGGAACTGTTCGCCGTGCTGGATGGCGTCAGCGACGCTGTCGTCACGATAGACGGGAGAGACCGCATCCGCGACTTGAACAGATCGGCGACGGCGATGTTCGGTCGCACGCAGTCGGAGGTGGCGGGTCGAAGTGTCGGAGTGCTCTTTGACGAGCCGCTCGCTACGCCGCCCGGACGCTTTCTCGAGACGCGGGCGGCGAGCGGCTCGCGCGAGATCTCGGCGCGGCGCCAGAATGGCGCGACATTTCCCGTGAGGCTGACGGGTTCGGCGATCGATCGCGAAGGCGAGCGTCTATCGCTTCTGTTCTTGCAGGACACAAGCGGGACGCGCGCGCTTGAGGCGCGGCTGCAAACGTCGCACAGCGATCGTCTCCTGTCCCTCGCGCAAGTGGCGACAGCGCTCGCGCATGAGATAAATCAGCCTCTCGCGGCTGCGACGTCCTATATCGCTACAAGCCGGCGACTACTCGCCGTGTCGAGCGCCGAGACGCCGGCCGACGCCGCGCACGCGTTGGACAATGCCGCCGATCAGATGCTGCGTGCGGCGAAAATCGTGAGCCGGCTGCGGGAGTTCGTTGCGGGGGGCGCTCCCCGGAAGACTCCTCAACGTCTTCATGAGCTGATCAACAACGCGTTCAACATCATGCTTCCAAGTCTCAGAGACGCCAAAGTGGAGTCTTACCTGCGGCTACGCGCAGAGAATGACTTGGTGATCGCGGACGGGATGCAGATCGAGCGGTCGATCACAACTCTCACCCGCATCGCTCGAGGGGCAATGTTGGAATCGGCGCGCCGCGAACTGACTATTTCCTCCTGGATCGCGAATGACGTCATTCATGTCGAAGTCGCAGGCGCCGGCATGGGGATTTCGCCGACGGGTGAGGACCGGCTTCTTGCGGCCTATCCCTCAACCAGCGACGAAGGTTTGGGTGTCGGCCTGCTGGTCTCCCGCGTGATCTTCGAAGCGCATGACGGCAGGCTTTGGACCGAGCCCAATCCCGACGGCGGGGGGCGTTTTCGCTTCTGCCTGCCGCTCGCCGACGCTGCTGCCGGCGGATCCGACGCCGGAGGCGCTTGACGTCCGGCGGCGCCCCGTCGTTTATGGGCCCGCCGCCGCAGACGGGCGGACGCCGGTCGTCCCGCACCCAGGAGAAGCCCCATCATGCCCTTCGCTTTCTCGCGCCGCGCAGCGCTCGCTTGCGCTCTGGCGCTCGCTCCCGTCGCGGCGTTCGCGCATGGACCCACGCGCCAGAAAGTTTCTGAAAAAATCGAGATCGACGCGCCGGCCGCGTCTGTTTGGGCCATCGTCGGCAAATTCGGCGACCTCAACTGGCTCCCGGGCGTCGTGAAGACCGAAGCGACAGGAGACAACACGCCGGATCAAGCCAAGCGCACGCTGACGCTCGCAACCGGCGGCGCGATCGAGGAGTCGCTGACGCGCTACGACTCCGCGGGCATGTCGCTCTCTTACAAAATCGACAGGGTCGACGTGAAGGATCTGCCCGTCAACAATTACTCCTCCACGATCACCGTCACGCCAGCCGGCGAAGCCAAGTCCACCGTGGAGTGGAAGGGAGCGTTCTATCGTGGCTTCTTGAACAACGACCCGCCGCCCGAGCTCTCCGACGAGGCCGCGCTGAAATCCGTCACCGACGTCTACAGGAAAGGTCTGGCCTCGCTGAAGGCGAAGGTCGAAGGCAAGTGAAGCGACGGGCGGCGCTGCGCATTCTTCGCGCCGCCGTCCTGTTGGCCTTGACGCCGGGGACGGCGCTGGCCCACGGCGCGGCGCCGCAAAAGGCCTTCGAGTCGATCGAGATCGCCGCAAGTCCGGAAAGGGTCTGGGCCATTGTCGGCGACTTTCAGGACGCGCTCTGGCTGCCCGGCGTCGTCGAGATCAAGGGCGGCGGCGGATCGAAGCCCGACGAGGCCTGGCGCCGCCTGATCTTCGCTACGGGCGGCGCGATCGACGAGCGCCTTGTGCAGTATGACGCGTCGGAAATGTCGCTGCGCTACATGATCGAGCACGGCGACTTCGACATTCTGCCCGTGGGCAATCTTTCCGCGACCCTCAAAGTGCTTCCCGGCCCTTCGGGCGCGCGCGTGGAGTGGAAGGCCCGCTTCTATCGCGCCTTTCCCGGCGGCAATCCGCCCGAGCGGTTTACAGACGAGGTCGCAGTCGACGCGGTCTCCGCCTATTTCAAGGCGGGCCTCGCGAGGCTCAGGGCGCGGGCCGAGGGCCCATGAAAAACTGGCTGCTTTTCATCGTCTTGGTCTGCGGCGCGCCCGCTTTGGCGGACGAGGCGTTCATCCCAAATCAGTCGAGCGACGATCTCTCGGTCATCGACCTTGCGACGATGACCGAACGCGCGCGGATCACGATCGGCGGCAAGCCGGCCGGCGTCGCTGTCAGCCGCGACGGCGCCCGCGTCTTCGTGACGAGCCCCGAGGGACCCTATGTCTCGGTGGTCGACGCCGGCGCGCGCAAGGTGCTGAAGCGCATCCCCGTGGCCGGAGGCCCGCTCGGCGTGGCGGCGGCGCCGGACGGCAGGCGCATCTACGTCGCGGAAGCCTATGGCCGCGACCTCCTCGAGATTGGCCTAGAGAGCGGATCGACGCGGCGCGTCGAGGTCGGGGCCTCGCCCTCGGGCGTCGTCGCGACGCCCGACGGACGATATGTGCTCGTAACCGTGCGCGACGAAGACCGGCTCGCGATCGTCGACGCCGTCTCATTCACGGTCGCGGCTCAAGTGAAGGTCGGCGCGCACCCCTTTGGAATGACCTTCGACGCAGCAAGCGGGCGAGCCTATGCAGCCGATGTCCTCTCCGACGACGTGAGCGTCGTCGACGTCGAGGCGCGCAAGCTCATCGGCGCGGCGCCGGTCGGGAAGCGCCCCTATGGCGTCGCCCTGGCGCGCGGGCGCGCCTTCGCCGCCAACCAATATGCTGAAAGCGTGAGCGTCTTCGATGCGCAGAGCCTCGCGCCGCTCTCGACGATCAGAGCGGGGGAATATCCGGAAAGCCTCGCCGCGAGTCGCGATGGCGCGATAATCTATCTGACCAATTGGTTCTCCAACGAGCTGTGGGCGATCAACGTCGAAAAGCTCGAGATCGTCGGCAAGACGGCGACGGGCGACGGACCGCGCGCCTTCGGGGACTTCGTTCGCGCGACGCAATGAGCTTGGGGCTCGAGGCCCAGCTGTGCAGCCGGGGAAAGCGAATCCTCGCGACCTGCCGGCCGGCTTCGATCGATCCGGAATCGGCCTGGAGGCAAGACGGCGCCCAAAATTGGGCCTTGTGCGCGTCGACGAGGGAGCGCTATGAAAAACGAGTAAATAGCGTGATCGCCGGCAGTGGCGACATAAGTGGGGGCTTCCAAATGAGACTGCGTACGCTCGCCGCCGTGATTGGTCTGAGCACGATCCTCGGAGCGTCAGAGGGCCTAGCATGCACCCTGAGTTCCTCAGACTTCGTCTTCCTTTTGGACGGATACGTGCAGAAGCCTGGACCGATTTGTCTGTCAGACTTGAAGAAGCTCCCCTCCGTCAATCAGAACGTGACCTATTTCGCCGCCGGAAGCGTGGAAAGCCAGACATTCACCGGCGCGCTGCTCTGGGATCTCCTGCAGTCGAGGGGCATCCTCGTCGATACAACGATCAAGAACGACATCCTTCGCAAGATCATCGTGGTGACCGGCAGCGACGGCTACGAGGCAGTGTTCGGCGCGGGCGAAATCTCGCCGAACTTCGGAGGCGATCAGATTTTGATCGCCTATCTGGTCAATGGCCAGTCGCTCGGCTCCTCGCAGGGTCCGACGAGAATCGTTGCGCCTGGCGACAAGGAGGGCGGACGCTTCGTCTCGCTGATCGAGACAATCGACGTCAGGGATGGCGGCTGAGACGCCTTCCTGAGGGGCTTGCGAGAGAGCCGCCCCGGGGCGCCCGACGAGGATCGCCCCGGGCTTCAGCGTCGCGTCCGGGCAAAGTTTCGTCCAGAGGCTAAAATCCGCTATTCTCGCCGGGACGATGATGCTCCTGCCGCCCCGTCCCGCCGTTTCAAGCCTCGCGCAGCTTGGCGAACGCTCGCGCGAGATCTTCCGCCACATCGTGGACTCCTATCTCGCGTCGGGCGAGCCCGTCGGCTCGCGCCAGCTCTCCCGCATGCTGCCCATGACGTTGTCGCCCGCCTCGGTCCGCAACGTCATGCAGGACTTGGAGGAGCTCGGCCTCATCTACGCGCCGCACATCAGCGCCGGTCGGCTCCCGACTGAGCTCGGCCTGCGATTCTTTGTCGACTCGCTCTTGCAGATGGGCGACGTAGAGCATGGCGAGCGCGCCCAGATCGAGGCGCAGGTCGAGGCCGCCTCCAAGGACCGCGGCCTCGAGGGCGTGCTCACGGAGGCGACGAGCCTGCTCTCGGGACTGACGCGCGTCGCGGGCGTCGTCGCGGTCGACAAGAGCGACGCGCGCCTGAAGCAGATCGAATTCGTGCGGCTGGAGCCCGAGCGCGCGCTGGCGATCCTCGTCGGCGAAGACGGCGGCGTCGAGAACCGGGTTCTGCCCGTTCCGCTCGACCTTCCGGCCTCTGCGCTGATCGAGGCGGCGAACTATCTCAACGCCCGCATCCGCGGCCTGACGCTGCGCGACGCCCGCGCCAAGATCGAGGCCTCGCGCGAGGCGGCGCAGGCCGAGCTCGACGCGCTGACCGCGCGACTGGTCGAAGCGGGCCTAGCCTCCTGGGGCGGCGCGGGACGCCAGCTCATCGTGCGCGGCCAGGCGCATCTGCTTGAGGATCTGACTGCAATCGAGGATTTGGAGCGCATCCGGCTGCTCTTTGCGGACCTCGAGACCAAGACCGAGGTCATCGACCTGCTGGAGCGCGCCGAGGAAGGCGAAGGCGTGCGCATCTTCATCGGCTCCGAGAACAAGCTCTTCTCGCTCTCGGGCTCTTCGATGATCGCGGCGCCCCTGCATGACGCGAATCGTCGGATCGTCGGCGCCCTCGGCGTGATCGGCCCGACGCGGCTCAATTACGCGCGCATCGTGCCGATGGTCGAATATACGGCGAAAGTCGTGACGCGGGTGGTCGGGGGCTGACGCGGCGCGGCAGGGGAGCGCCCCGGGTTCCGCTGCGCTTACGCCTCGCGGCAAAGCGGCGTTCCTCGCTCGGACATGGCTTCGATCACCGCCAGAGTCCTTTCGACGTCGATGCTGTAGGTCGTCTTGCCCTCGCCGCGCGCCTCGATCGCAGGCTGGATATAAGTCAGTCTTTGCCGCCGCAGACTGGCAATCGCCGCCTGGACTTGGTTCGCCGCGCGCAAGCAGACGACGGCGCCGCCTTCCGGACCAAACAAGGTGTTGTGCAGTCCGGAGCCGCTTTCGCCGACCACCAATCCGGCAGTCGCGAATTTGCGAATCTGCTCCTCCCAGTTCAGGTCTTCGGGAAAGACGACCTCGAACCCGCGATCGTTCAGATGACTGGCCAGCAGCGCCTCATTCTCCATTTCACGCCGGAAGCTCGCGCTCTTGGAATTGAACCTGCTGCGAGAGACGAACAGCCTTGCGTCGGCGCGCGCCTCGGCGCGGACGCCGAAGCGATCGCGGACGAAACGCACGAAACCGTTCATCGCCGGATGATAGATCTGAGAATTGTGCAATAATGAAGGGATTATCGCTCGCTCCAGCAACACGTCCTCCGCCCGCCAGTCGAAATAAGCGAATTTATCCAAATTCAACCCGAATAGATCGCATAATATTGTCTTGCCAAAATCCGGGACGTCGGACGGGAGGATGATCTTGAGTTCCGGGTCCGTGGGGCCAAATCTGTTCAGAAAGAGCCAAGCTCTGGGAAGAATATCAAGAATCCAGTGGCCGTATACAGGATAGGACTCCGAGGTGAGAACCAGAACCGGTCCTTCGACATAACGCACGCGTCGATGTGGGTCTGCGTCCAGCTCTTCGAGGCTGCCGGTGTCGACGTAATATCTGACATAGGATGGCACGAGGTCTGGAAAGGCGAGCAATTCCTTACCGACGAACGCAAACCCGCGGCCGCGCAGCAGCAGATCGCGCCCGAAATAGAAGCCGATGTCAGAGACGGGACCGCTGGCGTGCTCGACGTGGCTCGCTTGCAACGTCTTCTCTTCATCCGAAATATATTTGGTTTCCACGAAATCGGGAACCCTGGCGACGGCTCCATCAAACAGCACACGCCTTTCAATGCGGCTCGTGAACTTGAGAAAATCTTTAATTTCGTCGCAACGAGCCTGGGAGACTTCGCTCAAGACCTGCACCAATTAGGCTCTCCCGGCGAACACGGCGTTTCAGCGCCGACCATACGGCCGCTTCCGACTCTGCACAATAAGGTCTCAGCCCCCGTGGCTGGTCGGGTGTGAAGCGCGGGGCGAAGAGGGGCTTCCTTCTCGGATGCGCTCTCGCCGCGGCGCTTCGCGTCGAAAAAACTGGTGCGGACGGCGGGACTCGAACCCGCACTCCCTTTTCGAGAAGCAGATTTTCCTGCCGCTACGGCTTTCGCCGCCGCCCGGGGGACGCCCCCCGGACGTTCGTGGTCTGGACTATCCCTTCGCCCTGGCTCGCATCGAGCTTTAGGCGCCGCCCGTCTAGTCTCTACACCTTCCGACTCGCGCCGGCTTGGCTCGGGATTGGCGTGGGCCGCGAAGCCTTTAGCGTTCCCCGAATTTGAGCGGTTCCGCGCCGCGGATTTCTCCGTGGGCGCTCCAATTTTTCAAAGTCTGCTGCGTCTACCGTTTCGCCACGTCCGCGTCGCCCCCTGCCCTAGCGCCGCGCTCGGACCCGCGCAAGGGGCGCACGCTCCAGGGGCGCGCCGCGCCTCACGCCCGCACGCGCGCGCTCTTGGGGTCATAGAACGGCTCCAACGCCGCGCGTGCTGAAAACCGCTCGCCCGCGACCTCAAGCTCGTAGTCGCCGGAGAGCACGAAAGCCGGGTCGACGCCCGCGTCGCGGCGGACATAGCCATAGCCGATCGGCGCCCCAAGCGTGTGGCCGAAGCCGCCGCTCGACAGAAAGCCGACGCGCTCGCCATTGCGATAGATCGTCTCGCGCCCGAAGAGCGGCGCGTCCGGATCGTCGAGCACGAAGCCTGCGAGCAGGCGAGGCTGCGGCTTTCCCGACGCCTCCTCGAGCGCCTCTCGTCCGAGGAACGGGACGCCCGACCTCAGCTTCACCGCCCAGCCGAGGCCAGCCATGAGCGGCGTGTGGTCGGGTCCGATGTCCGCGCCCCAGGCGCGGTAGCCCTTCTCGAGCCTGAGCGACTCGATCGCCCGATAGCCGGCGTCGATCAGGCCGAACTCGGCGCCCGCCTCATGCAGCGCCTCATAAACAGTCACGGCGAATTCGACAGGAACATGCAGCTCCCAGCCGAGCTCGCCGACATAGGTGATGCGGATTGCGAGAACCGTCGCGCCGGCAATGTGAATTTCCCGGCCCGAGAGGAAGGGAAAAGCCTCGTTCTCCAAATCGTCCGCCGTGCAGGAGGCGAGAATCTCGCGCGCGCAAGGGCCCATCAGCGCGAGCGCCGCATAGGCCGACGTCACGTCGATGAGCCGTGCGTCGCAGCTTTTCGGAATCTGGCGCCTGATCCAGTCAAAGTCGTGAGTCGCGAAGCCCGTGCCGGTGACAACGTAGTAGCGGTCACGGTCGAGACGCGTGACCGTGAGGTCGCATTCGACGCCGCCCTTGCGGTTCAGCATCTGCGTGTAGGTCACGGCGCCCGGCGGCTTGGCCACGTCGCCCGCGGCGATCCACGAGAGCGCCTTCTCGGCGTCACGCCCGGCGACAAGCGCCTTGGCGAAGCTCGACTGGTCGAAGAGCGCCGCCACGTCGCGGCAGGCGCAATGTTCGCGCCGCACCGCCTCGAACCAGTTGGGCTGCGCGAAGGAATAGTGATCCTTCGGCGCTTCCCCGGCTCGCGCGTCGGCAAACCAGTTCGGGCGCTCGAAGCCCATCTTCTCGCCGAAGCACGCGCCTTTCGCCTTCAGGCGATCGTAGAGCGGCGAGCGACGCAGCGGCCGGCCTGACTCATACTCCTCCAACGGCCAGGCGATCGTGTAATGGCGCGCATAAGCTTCCAGCGTGCGCTTGCGCACCCAGCTCGGGTCGCGGTGGTTGGCGCCAAAGCGGCGGATGTCGACGGGCCAAAGGTCGAAGGGCGGTTCGCCGTCGGCGACCCATTCCGCGAGCGCCATGCCGGCGCCGCCCGCCGACGCGATGCCAAAGGCGTTGAAGCCTGCGCCGACATAGAGGTTGCGGACCTCCGGCGTCTCGCCGACGATCCAATTGCCGTCGGGCGTGAAGCTCTCGAGGCCGTTGATCATCTGCTTGATCCCGGCCTTGGCCAGCGCCGGGACGCGGCCCAAAGCGAGCGACATCAGCGGCTCGAAATGGGCCCAGTCGTCGTCAAGCAGGCGAAAGGCGAAGTCTTCCGGCACGGTGCGCTCGCGCCAGGGGATGGGGTCGGCCTCATAGCCGCCCATCACGAGACCGCCGACCTCTTCCTTGTAGTAGGTCAGCCGGTCGGGGTCGCGCAGCGTCGGCAAGTCTGGAGTGACCCCTGCGATGCGCTCGGTCACCAGATATTGGTGATGCACGGGCGCGAGCGGCGCGATCGCGCCGACGCTCGCGGCGAGCGCCTGCGTCCACAGCCCGCAACAGAGCACGAGCTTCTCGCAAGCCACGGCGCCCGCGTTGGTGACAACGCCGCGCACGCCCCCGTCCTCCACGTCGATCTTTGTAACGCTCACGCCCTCGACAAGCCGTGCGCCGGCGAGCCGCGCGCCTTTGGCCAGAGCCTGCGTGATGTCGGAGGGGTTCGCCTGCCCATCGGTCGGCAGGAAGGCCGCGCCCACGACGTCATGGACGTCCATGAGCGGCCAGAGCCTCTTGGCCTCCGCGGCGGAGAGCAGCTGCATGTCGAGGCCGAAGCTCTTCGCCGTCGTCGCCTGGCGCTTGACCTCGATCCAGCGATCCGCGTTGCAGGCGAGGCGCAGCCCGCCGTTGCGCCGCCAGCCCGTCGCCTGCCCGGTCTCCGCCTCGAGCGTCTCATAGAGCTCGACCGAATAGCCGAGCAGCCGCGTGATGTTGGCGTTGCTGCGCAATTGGCCGACGAGGCCCGCGGCGTGCCAGGTCGAGCCGGAGGTCAGCTGATGCCACTCGATGAGCAGCGTCTCGACGCCGCGCTTGGCCAGATGGTAGGCGACCGAGCAGCCGATGATGCCGCCGCCGACGATGACGACCTTGGCGCTCGCGGGCAGATCGGTCATCGCGTCTCCATGAAGGCTTTGAGCGCCGCCTCGAAACGGGCGCGATTCTCTTGCGTATAGGCCTTATAGTCGAAATCGATGGTCGAGCGCGTCTCGGAGACCATGCTCCACAGGGTTTCGCGCGCGAGCGAGGCGATCAGGATCGCCTGCAGCCGGCGCCGCAGCTCGTCCGAGGGCGGCGCGCCGAAATAGTCTTCCAGCAAGGCGTCTCGCTCCTGCGCATTGAAGCCATTGTTGGAGGCCAGGCCGCCGAGATCGAAAAGCGGCGTGTTCCAGCCGGCGTAGTCCCAGTCGACGAGCCAGAGTCTTTCGCCGTCGTCGATGAAATTCCCGGCGAGCAGGTCGTTGTGGCCGAAGACGAGGTCGATCGGCCCAAGCTTCTCTTCGAGCGAGGCGGTTGCGGCGACGAGCGGCCGGTGGTCGCTGCGCCCGTCGTCGTCGAGCGTGTGGCCGTAGTCGCGGATGACGTGGAAGACGTTGAAGGCGAGCGTCGGCCCGCGGATGTGCTTCGGGATCTCGCGATGCGCGCGCTTGACGAGCTCGACGCAGCGCCTGGCGTTGGCGCGCACGTCGTCCGCAGCGTATGTGCGTCCGTCGATGAAGTCGAGCACGAGGAGCGACGGCTCGGCATAGAGCACCTTTGGCGAGACGCCGGCCGCAGCGGCGGCGCGGCTCGCCGCCTGCTCATTGAAGCGCAGCACGCCATGCACGGGAATATCGCCGCCGATCCGCACGACGGCGCGCCGCCCGGAATCGGTGACGAGGTAGTTCTTGTTGGTGATGCCGCCGGGCAGCGGCGCGATGGAGACGGCGCCAGTCCAGAGCGGCAGCGCGCGAATGGCGGCTTCGGGATCGCCAAACTGCTCCGCCACGCCGCCCTCCCCTGCCGCCGAACTGCGGCAAGTATAGACGGCCGACAATGCGCGGCGCCAGGGCGCGAGTTCCCTTCTCCCGCTCCGCGGGAGAAGGTGGCGCGAAGCGCCGGATGAGGGGCGCCGCGGCCCCAACTCCCGTCGCAGCAGGCGCCTACACACTCATCGTCGGCGCGCGTTGGCGCGGCGCGCGCCCTCATCCGACCCTCGCTTCGCGAGGGCCACCTTCTCCCGCAGAGCGGGAGAAGGAGTCGCTCACGACCGACGGCCGCTCCGCCGGCGGGCGTTGCTGCGGTCCGCCGCTCCGCTTCCCGGACTCGCCGCAACACCAGCCCGCTCCGCTCACCGCTAGCTCACTCTTGAACTCGGGCGCAACGGAAGCCAAGATCGACGTCGCGTACGCCAGGAACGTGCGCGCCGCGGTAAGCCGAGCGCGCGCACTCCGCGTCGACGAACCAGGAGCCGCCGCGAACGGCGCGACCCCCGTCTTTTTGCTCTCCGAGAGGATCCGTCACAGGGGTCGCTCCATAATCTCGCATTCCATCTGCGCACCATTCCCAAACATTGCCGAGCATGTCGAATAGACCCCAGTCGTTGGGGAGCTTCAAGCCCACGGGACGCGTGCCGGCCTTCTTATGCTCATATTGCTTTTCCGGCCAGTGCGAGCTGTCCCGCCCCTTTTTCAAGTCGAAATCCTTGCCGCTGTTGCCGCCGTACCAGGCGATCGGGTCGAGGTCCGGGGCGTTGTTAGCGCCCTGTATCCGCATGGCGCCGGCGTAGGTCGCCGTCTGCGCGCCGGCCCGGCAGGCGTATTCCCATTGCGCCTCGCTAGGCAGCGTGAGCCCGAGACTCGGCTGCAAGCGCTCGACCCGCGCCAGGAACTTTTCCACGTCGTGAAAGCTCACCTGCTCGACCGGGCGATCTGGGCTCTTGAACTCGCTCGGGTTCTTACCCATCACCGCCTTCCACAGCGCCTGCGTGCACGGCGTGTCGAAGAGCCAAAAGCCTTTGGAGATCGTCACCTCGTGCCGCGGCCCCTCGCGGTCATAGCGCCCCTCCTCGCCTTCGGGCGAGCCCATGAGGAAGCGGCCCGGGTTGATCCAGCGCATCCGCTGCGTCGCCCCGCCCACGCTGAACAGGCTCCAAAGCCCGAACCGGTCGCGCCCGATCGCCGAGGCCCAGGACGGGCGGGCGAGCGCGGCGACGCTCCACCCGTCGGGAAGGCGGGCGTGGTCCAGCTTCGCGCCGTGGAACATCCACTTTTCAAGGCCGCGGGCGGCGGAAAGATTCGCTCCCGTCAAATCGGCGCAGCGAAAGTCGAAGCCGTTGAGATCGTCACGGCCAAAGTCGACGTTTCGCAAATTCGCGCCACGAAAATGTCGCTTCGGGTCCAATTCGGCGGCTAGCGCGAGCGTCGCGAAGTCACTGCCGCGCTTGCTCAGCACGGCCTCCGCGCGACATAGAGCGTGCGGGGGCAGGCTCATGACTGCTCCTGGCGGATGATCGAAATTCGCACGAGCCTCACCTTGTCGGCCTCGGGGTCTTCATCAAGACGGCTCAGCGCCATTCGCAGCAGCGCTTCATCCTTTGAGTTGAGGTCGGGCGGCCGGTCGAGCGGGACGACGTCGATGTCATGGCTATCGCATCGCAACAGGAGTTCGGCGCTGTGCGGCCCTTTCCCCAGCGCGCGAATGTCGCAGAGTCTCGCGTCGGACAGCGGATTGCTGTTTCCCCTCGGATTGCCGAACGTCCAAGTTCCGTCATAGTCGACGGCGTCGGAGTCTACGTCCTCTCCGAGCCGGCTCGGAATGATCAGCTCGATATTGACCGGGAACGTCGGCTTGATCTGCGCCCGCCCGACACTGATCGCTACGCGAACGGGAGTCCGGTCGCCGTCCCTGAGCGTGCAGGTGAATCTCGGAAGGCTCACGGTCACGAGCAGCGGGCAGGCGTCGGCGTCCCGGAGCCCATGCTGCGGCTTGATGGCGAAGGTTGATAGCTCGTCCTGGAAGACCTCGCACGACTCTGGCGCCCACTGAAAACTCCCGCGGCTCGCGGGCGCGTCGACATCTTCTTCGCCACGTTTCCGGGCGCGTGCCGCCTCCGACGATGGAGCGGTCGAGTTCAGCCGATGCCAATCGATGAAGTCCTCCACAGGCCGCGACATTGCTTCAGCAAAAATCTTCAAATTCTTTAATGTTACCGATCCAGGCCTTTCTTGAGGGCAAATAAAATCATTGCCTTCCAGTGCGAAAAGCTGTTGCAAGTCTCGAATCTCCAGCCCCTTTTTTCGCAGCTCCGCTTTAGCGCTTATCGCTTTATCTTTACGCTCCTTGCAATACTTGTCGTAAGCGTCTTTCGCCTCCTTGTGCCTCACCGGCAATCGCTTCCCGTCGCCCCAGCTCGGATCCACCTCCACAGCATCCTCCCAATCGAAATCGCCCTGCCAGCCGTGTTCGCGAACTAGAGAAACTTTGCGAACACAAATATCTCTGCAAACAGTTACGAACTTCACGGATACATGCCGCCAAGCGGCGACCGTAAATACGAAAGAAAACGTACAAGTATTCGCGGTCAGCAAATAACACACAGGGAGTATTGGCGAGTATAGGAGGGCCGTCTAAATTAAGCCCATCGCGCTTGGCAGCGAAAGGATAAGCCCGTGTCCACCACTGCGCCCAACTCCTTGCGGAATACTATGACCCAAGATGACCTCCCGCCGCGCCCGTTCTCCCCCGCAGGCGCCGTACGTCTTCCGCCGTACGCCTTCACCGACGCGCGCGCCGCCGTCACACGCGACGATAGCACGGCCTTCGCCGCCCGCAAGCCGTCCTGCGATCACCGCCCGCGGCGCCGCGGCCGCATCGTCGCGGTCCGCCTCACGCTCGTCGCGACGCTCGTCGTTCCAAACGCGCGAGTCGACCTCGACTTCGGCGGCCACATCCGCATCGGCGTCGAGGCGGCGAGACTCAGCCCCGAAGCGCGCCCCGCTCCGCCGCATGAGCCGCTGCGGCTTCACCGCAAGCGAGTTGCTGCGCCTAAAATTTCGGGGTCGCACGACAACCGGGCGCCCCGCTCCCGACGTTGCAGGAGCGGCGCGCGCCCTCATCCGGCCCTCGCTTCGCGAGGGCCA